>CAWFSX010000043.1:0-72286 GCA_963818595.1 uncultured delta proteobacterium | reverse complement strand
GCAGTCAGCGATTAGGGAGAGAAAGCTGAGGTATCGCGTATACACTATTGGAGGTGTCGTCCCTAAAAAAGTTGGCCCTGCAAACAAAAGATCGCATAGGGTATCCTCCTACGCAGTTCGTTCAGCTACGGAGGACAGGTAGCGTCCGCCTACGTCAAGAGGCTTCGGCGGACAAGCCCGCCAGCGCGAAGGCTTCGGCGGGTAAACATAGCGTAGACCCCAATCGTAATGCGTGAGGGAGAGGGGTAAGGGGTGTTATTCAAATTTTGATTTTTGAATTCGCACTTCGCATTCCCTGCGTGCAGCAGCCAGGCGCAATCTGTATCCTATATTTAAATGATGACCTTACCCAATAAGTGTCCTATATTTCAAGAAGATTTAAAAGAAAAGGCCGTCTTTCAAAAAGAAAGGCGGCCTTTTCGCAAACCTGGCTCCCCATCGTGGACGAATTTCGCAACTTTTTGATGAGTGAAGAGGCGAATTTTATAGCAGAACGAATAAAAGATTTTAATGTCCTGGTTGTGGAATAATTAAAATACAGTTTTTATACTATACCACAACAATCAACACTCCATTAACGCCATGGTCCTGGGGCCTTCCAGATTGACTTGAAAACGTGACCCGCAGCCAAACGTTCCGAAATTGGCTTGAGGAAGGCACCGATGGACACGATAACTTCCGCGAGATCCTTCGGGGCTTCAGATAGCCGGTTTTTGCGCAAGAACCCACGCCATTGGGCAGCTTTTGTAGCATCCTCGGCAAAAGCATCCGTCAGAGCGAGCGGTTCAGCCGGAATCTTTGTCCCTCTTGTGGAAAACGTCTTCGTGATGGCTTCTGCTAATATAGTACCATCGAAGTCAAACTGACGGGACATGAGCCAGATATCAAAGAAGTCTTTCATACGGCTGTTCAGAATACCAAGCTTTACCATTGCCTCGAACTTCTCAGCGATAGTACTTTCTCTGCTATAACCACGAAGTTGTGGGGCGGGCAAATCGAGAATTGTTGGATAATTCATTGACTCAGGCGAAGGAACTATTATGTCGCCAAAACCGATATCAAGTTGAATAACGAATCGTGCGGTATCCAGGGATCCCCGAAACCGGATACGTATGCCCTCATAATCCGCATCCTCGGCGATGCGCTCTGCGTCGATGTCAGTCACATCGAAAACAATACCATCAGGTTCAACCTCCTGTTGACATATTTCCCTTGTTACGTTAACGAGGGTTTCCACACGATTCTCGATCCTGCCAGAGGAGGTCGATATCCATGGTAGGTCGTGTAAGTGGTGCTTCCCATACAGTAAGCATTAAGGCTCCTTTAAGAATGAAATGATCAGCATAGGAAGACTTGGATAGACGGTAAAGAAAGCGCTCCATTGCGAAGTATTGAAGCAGTTCGCTAAAGGGTCGACCTGTTTCCCGTGCCTTGCTGAGAAGACGTTGGCGTATAGAAGCGCCGATATTCTTGTATTGACGTCTTGTCACAGCAATGCCTCAAGGTAAGGCCGCATGACCTTCTCAACCCGGCACACTCGCGCGAACTTCATGAAATCGTCCGCTTTAAAGTGCTTCTTTTCTCGGTAAAGCTTAAGTGCTTCGATGGCCGTATCGAGGCCGATCTTATTTCGATACTTGAAACAGTCGGCGATTGTTTTCTCCGGGCTATAGATGCGAACTGGAACACCGTCTATTTTATGTGTTTCGATTCCAAGGGTGAAGGCTTGCCCTGAAAACCAGAAGATCCGAATGGGAGGATGATCCAGCCTGGGAGCTTCTGTTCCTCGCTCCAGTGCCACATAAACCTCGTGGGGGACCTGAGTGGTGATCTCATGGTATGCCAGAGCAGAAATAAGACAAATTACACCGTTCGGTATCTTCAGGGAGACTGATACGAGGTCCGGATTACCGAGTGGCGGCAGATCCGTAAGCCGATACAGACCCCGGCTAAGTTGTTCTATAACACCAGCTTCCAGCATGGAGTAAAGCATCCTGCGGTGAATGCCGGCTTTGAGGGCTTCACTCATTCGCAGCACACCCCCATGACGGCGAAAGATTTTTCTGGCTTTTTTAAACTGGTCCCGGTTTATCATCTTCACTTTACTCCTAGTTGATACAAAATACTAACACTTATTGATATTTGCAGGTATTATGTCTCAAATCCCATCGATTGTCAATGCAAATTTAGTACACTGGCTATTTGCGTGGGTGTCCTCGGAGCGTCGAAACAGCTTCCTTAGACGGAAGAATTAAACAAAGCAAAAAAAGGCGAACCGGCTATTGCTACCAGTTCGCCTAATTCTCGATTCCAATAGGTATTCAGCCCAATGATATCGTTCCAGCGTAGTTCGAAGTCATATTCTGGGTACTAGACTAACCCACTGAAATCATTAATAAAAAATATCTGGCTCCCCGGGCAGGACTTCCTTCGTTTCACTCAGGACAAGCCCCTTTCTATTGTGTGGAGGCTTTGGCAATTAGCTCCAGTTTCTTTCTTCTGCTCCAACCTTTGAGCGTTCTCTCTCGTTTGAGGGCATCAGTTTTTGAAATGGGCCCTTCAACGTAAGGGCGCTGGCTGCCCGTGTTGTCTCATTCTGTTTTCCAAATCGGTGGTGATCCCGACATATAGTCCCGTCTTCTTCTCAACGATGTAGACCCACCAGTTGTCCATGAGGCCTCCACACAAAAAACTCGATGAGGGCAGGACTCCCTTCGTGACTCAGGGCAAGCTTGCCAGAGGTAAAGCGAAGGAGGACAAACTCACAAAGGTTCTCGTCATGAGCACGGAACCCAAAAATTCAAAAAGGGGCCCGGGCAGGACTCCCTTCGCTTCGCTCAGGGCAAGCTCACAAAGGTTCTCGTCTGCACAAAGGATCAAAAATTTCAAAGGGGACCCTGACGGGTCCCCTTTTAAATTTTGGCTCCCCGGGCAGGACTCGAACCTGCAACCTAGTGGTTAACAGCCACCCGCTCTGCCGATTGAGCTACCGGGGAATCTAACTGATGCTTTAGATATCGCTACGAAACCTGAGTTATAAGGTACAAACTACCTTATTAACCTTACTTGACACATAGTTTAATAGACAATTATAGAATGACATCGACAAGTAAAATGTATCCCTTTGATTCATCCGTTTATAAAAAAATTGGGATCAAGTGGAAATTAAATTATCCATCGCGAATCACCACATCTTCTTCGGGAACAGGCTCCATCTTTCTTCAAGTCCCTCTTTTTACGCCATGCCATAAGCATATTGACCGGACCCGAAAAGACATAAGCAGAGGACAAAAACGAAGAGCACAATGATAGGCTCCATGATGATCACAATCATCGAAAGAATGACGAAGATAAAAATGCTAAAAGGTTTTCGTTTCGCGAGATCGAGTTCCTTAAAGCTGAAGTACCGGATGTTCGATACCATCAAAAAGGCCAGGACCCAGATCATGATCAGAATGACAATGTCCTTGACCCATCCTGTCTCGATCAATCGGAGGTAGAGGAGGATGGTCAGGGCAATCATGGAAGCGGCAGCAGGGATGGGAAGGCCTTTGAAATATTTTGCTTCCCCAGAGGAGGACTGGACATTGAATCGAGCCAATCTCAAGGCTCCACAGACAACGAAGAGGAAGGCAGCCAGCCAACCAAATTTTCCATAAGGCCTGAAGGCCCAACTGAAGGCGAGCAGGGCTGGGGCGATTCCAAAAGAGACGAGGTCAGCCAAGGAGTCATATTGAACTCCAAATTTGGAAGTGGCTCCTGAGAGCCGGGCCACTTTCCCATCCAAAATATCGAAGACCGATGCCAAAAGGATCGCGACAGCGGCATAGAAAAATTTTTCTTGAAAGACAGAGATGATGGCCCAAAATCCACAAAAGAGATTTCCTGTGGTGAAGAGATTGGGAAGGATGTAAACCCCTTTTCTCATCTTAATGTGTGGTCTTCTCTTTTTCATACTCGATACCCAATGATCGACTCCCCTCCCTTGACATGTTGTCCGACCCTGACAATGGGTTTCACTTCGGTGGGGAGGTAGAGGTCGACCCTCGATCCAAACCGGATCAAGCCAAAGATTTCTCCCTTCCTCAAGAGATCGCCTGCCTTGGCATAACAGACGATCCTTCTCGCCACGAAACCTGCAATCTGGATCAGGAGGATTTTCAACCGATCCTCGGTTTCCAGAATGACGGCATTTTGTTCATTGAGGAGGGATGACTTCTCCACACTGGCCACCAGAAATCGGCCTGGAAGATAACTCCTTTCAAGAACCTTTCCAGAGACAGGAGCCCGATTGAGGTGGACATCAAACAGGGACATAAAAATGCTCACCTTTAAAACTTTCTCTTTTAAAAAACGGTCTTCCTCACATTCCCCGACATGGATGATCCTGCCATCGGCCGGAGAAAGGATGATGTTCTGAAGGTTTGGGATTTTTCTCCTCGGATTCCTGAAGAAATAGGCAATGAACAGAGAGAAAAGAATTCCCAGAGACATCCAAACCTTCCATCCCATGATCCCCAAGAATGATTGTTAAAAGAGCGACTGGGATCAAGAAAGGAAGCCCTTCTTTGGCAATGGGCCATTGATTCTGTCTCATCACTTCTTCTCTTTGAGCCAACCCATCATGGAACGCAATTTTTTTCCAATCTCTTCGATGGGATGCTCAGCCTCTTTCTTCCTTAAGGCGTTGAACATGGGCCGCCCCACCTGATTTTCGAAGATCCATTCCTTTGCAAAACTTCCCGTCTGGACCTCTTTGAGAATCCGCCTCATCTCTTCACGGGTCTCTGAGGTGATGATCCGCTTGCCTCGGGTCAGGTCGCCGTATTCAGCCGTATCGCTGACGGAGTAACGCATGAAAGAGATACCCCCTTCGTACATCAAATCAACGATGAGTTTCAATTCGTGGAGACATTCGAAGTAAGCGATCTCCGGCTGATAACCTGCCTCTACCAGTGTATCGAAGCCTGCCTTGATGAGTTCGGTTACTCCTCCGCAGAGGACGGACTGTTCTCCAAAAAGATCGGTTTCCGTCTCCTCCTTGAAGGTGGTCTCAATGACACCGGCTCGAGTGGCCCCGATGCCTTTGGCATAGGCGAGGGCCGTCTGTTTGGCCTTTTTTGAAAAATCCTGGTAGATCGCGAGAAGGGATGGAACGCCCGCTCCCTTCTGAAATTCTCTTCTCACCAAATGACCCGGACCTTTCGGGGCGATCATCACCACATCGATTTCTTTGGGAGGTACAATCTGGTCGTAATGAATATTGAACCCGTGAGAGAATAAGAGGGTCTTCCCTTTGAGAAGATGAGGTTTGACATCTTCTTCATAAAGTTTCGCTTGGATATGATCTTGGGTGAGGATTTGAATGACATCGCATTGTTTTGCAGCTTCGGCCGCGGGGACCGGTTTAAAACCATCTCGAAGAGCAAGCTGATAATTTTCACCCCCCTTTCTTTGGGAGACGATGACATTGAGACCACTCTCTCTCAGATTTTGGGCCTGGGCATGCCCCTGGCTCCCATAGCCGATGATGACAATCTTTTTCCCTTTCAGGTATTTGAGATTGGCATCCTTGTCATAATAGATTTTCATTGTTGACTCCTAATTCGGAAATGAAATTTTTGTTCTGCCATGCACCACGTGGGATGCATGGCTGCCCTGAACCCTTTTGTTTTTTTCCGTAGCCCTGAATCTCACATGGTTCAGGGCGGTTCTGTGGTGATTTTGCTTCCTCTGATCATGGCCACACGGCCTGTGCGAACCAACTCTTTAATGCCAAGAGGTTTGAGAAGGGCGAGGAGGGCACTGATCTTTTTTTCATCCCCCGTCACCTCGATCGTGTAGGTTTTGGCTCCTACATCAACCACCTTCCCCCTGAAAATATCAACCACTCTGAGAATTTCCTCTCGTGTCTCAGAAGTCGCTGAAACTTTGACCAGAACCATCTCCCTCTCAACAAAATCCTTTTCGATGAGATCCACGACCTTGATCACCGAAATCAATTTATTCAATTGCTTAAGCACCTGTTCGAGGATCTGGTCATCCCCACGGGTGACGATGGTCATCGTCGAGACAGTCGGGTCAAGGGTCTCCGCTACACACAGGCTTTCAATATTAAAACCCCTGCCGCTGAAGAGTCCTGCAACTCGGGTCAGGACGCCAAATTCATTTTCAACTAAAAGAGTGATGACATGACGCATTTAAGCCTCAAAGACTGGAATAGTGGAATAATGGAATTTTGGAATATTGGGTTTAAAACAGTAAAGAAATTTTTTTCCTTTTTAATCCATCATTTAGTTTTCCAATGTTCTTTTCTTCTTCCCATTATTCCATTGTTCCATCATTCCATCCTTCCTTTTTATACCAACCGCATTTGGTTCAGCGCTTCTCCTGCCGGGACCATGGGATAGACATTTTCCTCCGGATCGACCACAAAATCAATAACCACAGGCTCGGGAATGGAGAAGGCCTTCTTGAGTATGGGGATGACCTCTTCCGGTTTATTTGCCCTGAAACCAACGGCTCCATACGCTTCTGCCAATTTGACAAAATCAGGAGAGGTTCCTTCCAGGCAAGATGAAGCATACTTCTTCCCGTAGAAGAATTCCTGCCACTGTCTCACCATTCCGAGGTACCCATTGTTCAGGATGACCACCTTGACCGGCATTTGATATTGAACGATGGTGGCCAGTTCCTGAGAGTTCATCTGAAAACTTCCATCGCCTGAAATATCAATGACCAGCTTGCTTGGATAGGCCGCCTGTGCACCCATGGCTGCAGGCAATCCATAACCCATCGTACCCAGCCCCCCTGAGGTAAGGAACGTTCTCGGTTTGAGGAATGGGAAATACTGGGCTGTCCACATCTGGTTTTGACCCACTTCCGTGGAGATGATGGCATCGCCCTTGGTCAGTTCAAAAATCTTCTCGATGACGTATTGGGGTTTGATGATCTCTTTCTGGTCATAATCCATATTGTGGATGGCTTTAAATTTTTCGATTTGGCGATGCCATTTATCCAGCCCTGCTTTGAAGGAAGGGATATCCTCCTCTTCGAGAAGGGAGAGAATTTTTGACAGAATCCTTTTACAGTCACCCACAATAGGAAGATCCACTCTCACATTTTTACTGATGGAAGTAGGATCGATATCCATATGAATGATTTTTGCCTGGGGAGCAAAGGCCTCGATCTTCCCGGTCACCCGATCATCAAAACGAGATCCAATGGCGATGAGGAGATCGGACTCCATGACTGCCATATTCGCCCAATAGGTTCCGTGCATCCCCAACATTCCAAGGGAGAAAGGATGATTGCCCGGGAAGCTACCCAATCCCATCAGGGTCATGGTGACAGGGATACCCAACTTCTCGGCAAAAAGAGTGAGCTCCTTTGAAGCATTGGAAGAAATGATTCCGCCCCCGACGTAGAGTAAGGGCTTCTTAGACTTCAAGATTAGCTTTACAGCCCTCTGAATCTGACCCAGATGCCCTTCGTAAGTGGGTTGGTAGCCTCGGATAAAGACTTTTTCAGGATATTTTAATTCAGCGGAATTGACCAAGATATCTTTGGGGAGATCGATAAGAACCGGTCCGGGTCTTCCGCTTCGAGCTATATAAAAGGCTTCCTTCAAGATTCGAGCTAAATCTTTGATATCTTTTACAAGATAGTTGTGTTTCGTGCAGGGTCGGGTGATGCCGATGATATCGGCTTCCTGAAAGGCATCATTCCCGATCAGAAGGGTAGGGACTTGACCCGTCATGATAACGATCGGGACAGAGTCCATGAAGGCTGTAGCAATTCCTGTCACCGTATTGGTCGCTCCAGGCCCGGAAGTGACCAATACCACTCCCACTTTACCCGTGGCACGGGCATATCCATCTGCTGCATGAACCGCAGCCTGTTCATGTCGGACTAAGATCTGTCGGAATGGAGCACCATGAAGTTCATCAAAGAGAGGAAGGACGGCCCCGCCTGGGTAATTGAAAATGAGATCCACCCCTTCTTTCTTCAAGCATTCAACAATGATTTGAGAACCGGTTTTTTTCATCTTAATAATCAATTGGAATAATGGAATACTGGAATAATGGGTCTAATAAGGCAAAGAAAAACTTATTCAATCTTTTTTCGAAACCCAACATTCCAATATTCCAATGTTCCATTTCATTCCATTCATTTTTTAACGGTATTGCACCAGAATTTTTTCCATCTGGTCTTTTAGGGCCAGTTTTTTCTTTTTAATGATTTTTATCTCCATCTCATCCTGAGGAGTGAGAAAGGGCTTCTTTTCCAATTCTTCCAATTGGTTTGAGAGTTGACTATGTGATTGTTTAGCCTTTAAAAATTCTTCATTTTCCTTCATCAGCCTTTCGATCAACTCTTCCTCTTTGGTGGTCATTTTCTCCCCCATTCAGAAAATCGCAAAGCGCCCACCACCAATAGACATTTTCGGTGGGCAGGCCTGCCTACGGTACAACTCAACCTTCGGCGGGCAGGCATAGAGCATAGCGTAACTTTCAAAAACTTAAAGATATTTTTGTGAGTCGTGGGTAACACCCCATCATAAAACATTAGTTTAACAGAAAAACCTAATATAATCCACTCTGTTTGTCAATTCGAATGAGTCTCTTGCCATTTTATTTCAGCTTCTGAAGGTCGAATATAAATAGGGGTAAAGGTTGCCAGGTCCAAACATTCTCCTTTTTGAAGAAGTTCAGACCCCAATTTTGCCACCATTGACCCATGAGGGAAATGGAGAGGAACCGGTGGGAAGATGACTAAGGAGGATAGAGAATTTAGAAGAAAGTTTCTATAGGTTTTTACACCATCACCGAGGAAAATGGTTTGTTCGTTTATCTTTTTGATAAGGTCTTCTGGCCGAATGGCCTGATGGGGGGATAACCGTTTGAGGGTATTCCCTTTTTCGTAACGATAAAAAGCGGTATAGACTTCCTGTTTCCTGGCATCGAGGATCGGGCAGATGAGGTAAGGAGTGGTTGCGATCTCAGAAGCCAGGACATCAAGAGTGGAAACGCCCGCCACGGGTTTTCCAGTGGCAAAGGCCAACCCCTTTATGGTGCTTACACCGATTCTTAATCCTGTAAAAGAGCCCGGGCCGAGAGAAATTGCCCATCCGTCTAAACTTTCCATGTTGCAATGAGCTTCTTTGAGAACAAATTCGATCGCCCCGAGAAGTCTTTCAGAATGGGTTATGGAGATGTTGAGGAGGTAATCAGCAATGACTTCTCCGTTGTCAATCAACCCCACGCTTCCACACGATGTGGAGGTATCGATGCCGAGGACTTTCATTTTAAAACCCAAATCCTCCAGGGAAAAAGTATCGGATGAGATCATTATAAATGGCAAAGAGCATTAGGAGAATGATGAGGATGAGGCCAACCTGTTGCGCAATCTCCATTTTCTTGATACTAAGGGGTCTTCGCAAGATCGCCTCCAATCCTAAAAAGAGGAAATGCCCTCCATCAAGGATAGGGATGGGAAAGAGGTTGATGAGTCCGAGGTTGATGCTGATAATGGCCGTGAAGAGAGCTAAACTCAGAATACCTTTTCTGGCCTGTTCCCCGGCCAATTTAGCGATCATAATAGGACTTCCAATCTCTTTTGCCGGGATCACTCTTTGGATAATTTTTACAATCCCTACCACTGTTAATTGGATCCCCTGCCAGGTTTGAAAGATTCCAGTGCCCACAGCAGTGACCGGGTTAACCTTCTGGACGACCACCTCATCGTGCGGGGTGATTCCTATGATAAAAGTTTCAATTTCTTCTCCAAATAGATTTTTTTGAATGGAAGGCTTTGGGGTCACTTTGATCTCAAGGACTTCCCCATCGCGATTCACTTTGAGGAGAAGGGGTTTCCCTTTGCTGCCTCGAATGATTTTTGACAGGTCATCCCATTTTGTGATGGCCTCTCCATCTATAGATAAGACGGTATCCCCTTTTTTTAAACCTCCGCTCTCAGCGGGGAGACCAGGGCTGACCTCTCCTATCTTCGAGGAAGGGAGAAGAGGGATTCCGACAAAGATATTGATCAGAGAGAAGATCAAGATAGCGAGGAAGAAATTGAAAAAGGGGCCAGAGCCTATGATCAAGGCTCGTTTCCATATCGGGGCAAAGGAAAAGGAGCGACCGCGATCTTCCTCCTTCACTTCTTCTTCAGGATTTTCCCCGACAAGTTTAACGAACCCTCCTAGAGGAAAGACTGAAATCTGGTATTGGGTTTCCCCAAATTTTCTTCCAATCAGTTTCGGTCCGAATCCCAATGAAAAAGTGAGCACCCCGATGCCCAATTTTTTAGCCAGTAAAAAGTGGCCCAGTTCATGGACAAAAACGAGAATTCCTAAAACGATGACAGTTGATAAGATAGTGGTTAGCACAATTTTCTCCCTTCTAAGATTGTCTTTGACCTTTCCCTGGCCCAGTGATCCGCTCTCAGGATATCCTCGATGGTATGAACGGATTTCACCTCATGTTCCTGCATCACCCTCTGGAGGAGAATTGGGATTTCTGTGAATTTGAGAAACCCCTCCAAGAATGCGTTTACGGCTACTTCATTGGCTGCATTGAGGATGGCGGGCATGGTCTCTCCAATCTCGATGGATTGATAGGCCAATTTGAGGCAAGGAAATCTTTCGGGGTCCGGTTGAAAGAAGCTGAGAGCTTCATTTTTTGAGAGATCGAGTCGTGGTAGATTCAGAGGGAGCCGTTGGGGAAAAGAGAGGGCATAGGAGATCGGGATTCTCATATCTGTAATCCCCATTTGAGCAACAATGGAGCCATCCACATACTCCACCATCGAGTGGACAACGCTCTGCGGATGGATGAGAACAGAAATCTTTTCAATGGGGACGTTAAAAAGCCAGTGTGCTTCGATGACTTCCAAACCTTTGTTCATGAGTGAAGCGGAGTCGATGGTCACCTTTTTTCCCATCTCCCAGTGAGGATGGTTGAGGGCTTCTTTCACGGTGACATCATGGAGCTTAGTGAGAGGAAAGTTGAGGAAAGGTCCTCCCGAGGCGGTGAGGACGAGGCGATGGACATCCTCTTTTTGGTGACCGAGCAATGCCTGGAAGATGGCACTGTGTTCACTGTCGACGGGTAGAATCTGGGCATGGTTCTGTTTTGCCTCATCCATTACAATCTTTCCCGCCATGACCAGAGGTTCCTTATTTGCCAAGGCAATGGTTTTTCCAGTCTTGATGGCGGAAAGGGTAGGGATGAGACCTACCGCACCCACCATGGCAGAGACGACCTCATCCACTTCTGGTTGAGTGGCTACCCGAATGAGCCCCTCCACGCCGTGGACGATTTCGATGGGAACATGAGGAAGTTCTTTTCGAAGGGCTCCTGATAATTCTTTGTTGAGAACCGAAACCATCTTCGGTCGAAATTGAAGGATTTGCTGTTTGAGAAGCGGTGTGTTAATGCCAGCGGAAAGGCTGACCACCTCAAATTGTTCTGGAAATTGACTGACGATTTGAAGGGTATTAACGCCAATCGAACCTGTCGAGCCCAGGATGGACAAACGCTTCATGGGGTCTCCTTTAAAAGATAAAGGAGGGAGTAATGAAGAAAAGGGGCGGAGAAGATAAAGCTATCTAACCGATCCAACATGCCTCCATGACCTGGAATGAGAGTCCCCGAATCCTTTACCTGTGCACCTCTCTTCAACATCGACTCTGTAAAATCCCCAAACTGGCCCAAAATCCCCAATCCGATGGCTAGCAGGATACAGGCTCCCTTTTCTAAATGGGGGATGAAAATCATGGTAAAAACAAGCGCCATGATAATGGATCCGACAATCGCCCCTCCCAATCCCTCAAAGGTCTTATTGGGACTGATCTTGGGGTAGAGTTTGTGTCTTCCGAAGAAAGAACCACTCAGCAAAGCAGAGATGTCTCCAGCCCAGATCGTTACCATAAGAAAGAGAACCCATAGCCTTCCATTTGTCATGTTCCAAATGAGGGAGACATAAGCAAGAAGAAATCCGACAAAGAGAATTCCAAAGAGAGCCATTCCCATCTTCGAGATCGTAGATGAAAGATCCTTTGAGCTGACCATGAAGAGGACAGAAAGAATGAGAAGTACCAAGACGAGGAACGGAGAAATTCCTTTTGCATCGCCAAAGGAAATGATGATTGAAAGAATCAACCCTAATCCTATTCCTACCGCGCGTTCAATCCACTTGGAGTGAGGAAGGACAAGGTTGTAATATTCTCGGAGTCCGAAAAAAGTGGCTAAAACTACCATGAGGGGGAGAACCGGAGAGGGTCCCAGGGCAATCAAAATGACGATAGGTGGCACCATAATCAATGCCATCCATACCTTCCTCTTTTCTATCTTCGCCATCTCAACCCTTTCAGACAGTTCGGAGTATTTAGTTCGTAGTTCGGAGTGTAGCATCGAATCGAAACTTAGAATTGATAACTGCAATCCGAACTCATAACTCATAACTTCTATTCTTCTCTGCCGTTCAATTGTTCGCTCGTCAGACCGAACCTTCTCTCTCTGGACTGATAATCAGCGATGGCTTTCAAGAGTTCTTTTCGGTCGAAATCCGGCCATAAGGTGTCCGTGACATATAACTCCGTGTAAGCGATTTGCCAAAGAAGGAAATTAGAAACACGGAATTCCCCGCTCGTCCGGATGAGAAGGTCTGGGTCGGGTATCCCATGGGTCCAGAGATATTCGTGAGAAACGCTGTACAGTCATTTCCTCCGGTTTGATCTTTCCCTTTTGAAGATCAGAGAGGATTCCTTGAACAGCGTGGAGGATTTCTGAACGACCGCCATAACTCAATGCTAAATTGAGAACCATTCCGTCACAGGGCTTGGTTTTTTCCATTGTCTCTCGCAAGATCGTTTGGACATCCAGGGGAAGATCCTCGACGCGGCCGATGGCATTGAGTCGAATATTATTCTGAACCATCTCTGCGCACTCTTTTTGAAGATATTCTTTCAGCAAATCCATCAGCGCATTCACTTCATCGGTGGGTCTCTTCCAATTTTCGATGGAGAAGGCATACAGGGTCAACACCTTAATCCCCAATTCCCGGCAAGCCGTCACCACCTCCCTGACGGCATTGACCCCTTTGATGTGGCCGCTGATCCGGTTTAGGAACTTTTTTTTCGCCCACCGACCATTTCCATCCATGATGATCGCAATATGATGGGGAAGTTTCTCTTTATCGATTTCTTCCATGATGCAAGCGCCTTTTTGGAACCAGAATAAAAGGAGTCTTTAGATAAAACTCATGGATCAAATATCCCTTAAAATTAGCATATTACATATTGATTTTCAATGAGTGAAAGGGTTGGTTACTCATTCATCTGGTGACTGACCTGATGAAGCCATGGAGAGGGGTTTGGCCAGGCTAGTGGTCAGGACCATAAAAAGTGGGGGTGGACAAGGTGATTCATGGGGGATGAGTTCGCAGGAAAGGTGACAGGAGGGGAAAAAGAGGAAGAGGTTGAGAAGGGATCCTCTTCCCCTGAAATCCTATTTCTCCACGATCGCTTCGACCGGGCATACCTCAAAACAGCTCCCACAATCCGTACACTTCTCTTCGTTGATCACATAGGGTTCCCCTTCTTCAATGGCTTCAGCAGGGCATTCTTCTACACAGGTCCCGCAAGCCACACATTCTTCCGTAATCACATAAGCCATTGGCATCACCCCCTTTGAGCATTAAGAAATATCTAAAATTTCTTTTTCTTTGGCAGTGAGAACACCATCCACTTTCTCGATATATTGGTCTGTCGATTTCTGTACCTTATCCATCCACTGATGAAGTTGGTCCTGAGAAATCTTTTTGTTTTTTTCCAATCCCTTCAACTGATCATTGGCCTCTCTTCGGATATTTCGGACCGCCACTTTTGCTCCTTCGGCCATCTTTCTGACCACCTTGACCAGTTCCTTCCGACGTTCTTCTGTCAACCGTGGGATGTTGATGCGGATGATCTTTCCGTCACTGGCCGGGGTTACCCCAAGTTCTGATTTAAGGATGGCCTTTTCCATTTCACCGATGATGGAGAGATCCCAGGGTTGAATGGTGATGAGCCTGGGTTCCGGGACAGACAAGGTAGCCATCTGGTTAAGCGGAGTGGGCGTCCCATAATAATCCAATCGGATATCATCAAAGAGAGCCAAGGAGGCTCTCCCCGTCCGGATCTTATTCAAATCGGTCTTGAGAGAGGAGAGGGTTTTCTCCATCTTGGCGACTGTCTCTGTATAGGTCTTATCATCCATCGCTCATCCCCTAACTTTCGTTCCTACCTTTTCTCCCCAAACCACCCGTTTGATATTTCCCTTTTTCTTCAGATTGAAGACGATAATAGGGATCTGGTGGTCCATGCAAAGAGAAATGGCAGTTGCATCCATGACGCGTAACTGTTTCTTGAGGACATCGAGGTAGGTGAGTTCATCATATCGATGGGCGCGCTTATGGAGCAGTGGATCTGCATCATAAACTCCATCGACCTTCGTGGCCTTGAGGATGACGTCTGCCCCAATTTCCATCGCCCGAAGGGATGCGGCCGTATCGGTGGTGAAATAAGGATTTCCTGTTCCCCCGGCGAAGATGACCACCCGGCCTTTTTCTAAATGGCGAATGGCCCTTCTCCGAATATAGGGTTCAGCGACCTCTCGCATTTCAATCGCTGTTTGGACTCGGGTGTGAACGTTGATTTTCTCCAGGGCATCCTGAAGGGCAATGCCGTTCATGATGGTAGCCAGCATCCCCATATCATCTGCGGAAGCTCGGTCCATTCCCTTTGCGCTCGCTGCCATCCCCCGGAAAATATTGCCTCCCCCAATGACGATCGCCATCTCCACCCCTAAATTTTTTACCTCTTTAATCTCCTGAGCGATCTTCTGGATCGCAGCAGGATCGATTCCATATTCTCCCTCACCCATTAAAACTTCACCGCTCAGCTTCAGGAGGATTCTTTTATATTGGGGTCTTTTCATGGAGGAACAAATGTTATCGTTAATCGGGTTCCTCCCACCTCTCCCTGCCCAATCTTGATATTTCGAGGAAATGGACCTTCCCTATTTCATCGAGGAAGAGCAAGTGGGGTGGGACTGGGAGGATAATCCTTCACCCAGTTGAAATCTTGAAAACCGACGGATAGAAATATTCTCCCCGATCTTGGCGATCATGGCCTCGAGCAACTCCTTGATTGTAAGATCGGAGTCCTTGATATAGGTCTGTTCCAAAAGGCAGACTTCCGAATAAAACCTCTCTATTTTGCCATCGACAATCTTATCAATGACCTTTTGAGGTTTCCCTCCTTCCAGGGCCTGGGTACGGTAGATGTCCTTTTCTTTTTCCAAGACTTCTTCCGGGATTTCTTCCCTCCTGATATATTGCGGATTGGCGGCGGCGATTTGCATGGCGATATTTTTTACAAACGTTTGAAAATCCTCCGTCTTGGCCACAAAATCAGTTTCACAATTGACCTCAACCAGGACGCCCATTTTCCCGCCAGCATGGATGTAAGAGGAGACCAGGCCATCGCTTGCAATGCGTCCTGCCTTTTTGGCGGCAGTGGCCAACCCTTTCCGTCGGAGGTAATCGATTGCCGCATCCACATTCCCTTTCGCCTCTTGCAGCGCTCTTTTGCAGTCAACCACCCCAGCACCCGTTCGCTGTCTTAAGTCTTTTACCAATTCCACAGAAATTTCCATTCGATCCTATTCCTCCTCCGCTGCCTCGGCCACTTCCTCTACCTGTATTTCTTTAGAGGGCTCGACCTGTTCCGCCCTCTCTTTTTCCTCTTTAGCTCCCTCCGTCTGGAGGTGTTTTTCATAAATCTGTTTTCCATCCATCACCGCATCTGCAATTTTAGCAGCAAATAGATGGATCGCCCGGATCGCATCATCATTGCCCGGGATGATGTAATCCAATTCTTCGGGATTACAATTTGTATCGACAATGCCGATGGAGGGGATGCCAATTTTCCGAGCCTCCATGACGGCAATCCTTTCCTTTTTAGGATCCACAACGAAGATGGCGCCAGGGAGTCGATCCATATTTTTGATGCCCCCCAGTGATTTCTCCAGCCGGTTCCTCTCCTTCTCTAATTCCAAAACCTCCTTTTTCGGAAGAAGATTATAGATCTCTTCACTCTTCATCGCCTCAAGTTTATTCAATCGATCAATGGATCGTTTAATGGTCTGAAAATTGGTCAACATTCCTCCCAACCAGCGATGATTGACATAGAACATTCCACAGCGAGTGGCCTGCTCAGAGATGGTCTCCTGAGCCTGTTTCTTTGTTCCGACGAAGAGGATATATTCCCCTTTGGCAACGATATCCCGAACGAATTGATTGACTTCTTTGAAGAGTTGGACGGTCTTCTGAAGATCAATGATATAAATTCCATTCCTTGCCCCGAAGATATAAGGTTTCATTTTGGGGTCCCAGCGTTTCGTCTCATGGCCGAAATGAACCCCAGCTTCAAGAAGCTCTTTCATCGTCACTGTGGACATCGAACCCTCCATTTTTCTTCCATTTTTCCTCCTCTGGACAAAAATACCTGAATTAAATTCAGTTAACATATGATTTATTATTTTGCAAGAGAAAAAACTCACGAATTCGTAGTCTGTTTACAATGAGACCATACATTTTGGAGAAAGAAGCCGCCACTTTTTTATTTTATTAGTTAAAATCAATAGGTTAAATGATTCTTGCTTATTTTTTAAATTATTTTCCCTTCCGAGATGTTTGTAGAATCCTCCCGTATCCCTTGTGACTTCAGGGAGAGGAAAATCATGTCCTTTTTGACATAAGTCAATGAAAATTGTTTTGCATGTTGTAATATTAGGGTTTAGAAGGAGAAAAAATATGAAGTGTCCAGGGCAGGATTTAAGATTTTGGAAGCCAGGGGATATTTTTGACACCCAATGTCCAAAATGTGGGAGAAGGGTGGAATTCTTCAAAGATGAAGTCAGGCGGAAGTGCCGTTGCGGGCATGAGATCGTCAATCCCAAATTGGATTTTGGATGTGCCCAGTGGTGTCCTCACGCTGAACAGTGTGTCGGCGCATTGCCCGAAGATGTAAAAGAAAAGCAAAAAGCAGAGCAGAAGGATCTCTTGAGGGAGAGGATCTCCTTGGAGATGAAAAAATATTTTGGAACAGATTTTAAACGGGTCAATCATGCCCTTAAAGTGGCCAAGGTTGCAGAGCAGATCTTGAAGATGGAGGGCGGGCATCCCCTGGTCGTGATGGGTGCTGCCTATCTTCATGATATTGGAATCCACGAAGCGGAGAGAAAACACGGGAGCCCTTCAGGTCATTACCAGGAGATGGAGGGACCTGCCATTGCCAAAGAGATTTTAGAAAGATTAAATGTTCAAAAAGATATGGTTGACGAGATCTGTGACATCATCGGTCATCATCATCATCCGAGAGAAGAGGAAACACTCAACTTTCAGATTCTCTATGAAGCAGACGGGTTGGTCAATATTGAAGAAGAGGGAATTTCAAAAGACCCACAAAGACTTGAGGCATTGATTGAGAAAGCCTTTAGGACCGTCACTGGAAAACAATTGGCAGAGAAACTATTCAACGCCTAAGCGACCAGGGAAGGGATGAGGATAGGAGACTGTAAAACCCGCATTACAAGGGCCTGCCTGCCTGCCGGTAGGCAGGGAAGTGTTCTCGGTGGGTCTGCTTAATCAACTGTAGGGTAATTTTAGGGAATCATTTGCCCTTGAGGTATTATTTTTTTAAGGTGAAGGCGTTTTTGATAGCAAAGCCATAGGCATCATTGTTGAAATAGACAAATACGGTTTTATCTTTTTTCCTCCAATCTTGGATTTTTTCTGCCCATTGTTTTAATTCCTTATCCGAATAATTGGAGCCATAGAGCACTTCGCCGCCGTGAAGACGGAGATAGATGAAATCGGAGGTTACTTTTTCCATCAGAGGGAAGACCTGAACCATGGGCGATGCAAAAGGCAAAATGAAATTCTTCCAATATCCGAAAGGCCTCGTTGCAAAACCAGGATTCATCCCTGAACTCAAAGGCATGGCGATGGAGTTTAGAACGAGGAAGGGTTGAGAGAAGAACACAAAATTCCTCCAATCTCTCCTTCTGAAATTTGAATCGTGGGGGGAGTTGCCAGAGCACCACTCCCAATTTCTCTTTCAATGGTGAGGCATGGTCGAAAAGAAGGGAAAGGGGTTCTCTGCAATCCTTTAAGCGTTTGATATGGGTGATGAATCGGCTTCCCTTTGACGGCAAAGAAAAACCTTTTCGGTGTCCGTTTATACCAGCCTTCAAAGACCTCTTTCTTGGGGAGGCGATAAAAGGAGACATTCAACTCTACCGTGTCAAAATATTCGGCGTAAAATTCGAGCCACTTTTTCTGGGGAAGGTCAGAGGGATAAAAGACGCCATTCCACCAATGGGGATAGTTATAGCCGCTTGTTCCGATGAAGATCATAACTAAAAGGGTTCAAGCCTGCATCCGAGTCCTCGGTCAGCGACATTGGCGTGGCGATTTTCATCGATTTGACTCGACCCCTTGAATCATCCTATCGATGACCTGCTTTATTAATGATAGTAATTCCTGTCTCCAGGGCCTTTTTGAGACCACTTCCGTTTGTAATATTCACGACGAATTTTTTGCCGGATCGTTGGATAAGCCATATAGAAGAAACCGAAGAGAAGACCACCCAGATGGGTGAGGTGGGCAATGCCACCCCCTGTTCCTTGCATGGAAGAGAAGAGTTCAATGAGACCGAAGATGATCACCATGTATTTGGCAGGGATGGGGAAGAGGAAATAGATGTAAGATGGGACGATTGGGAAAGAGCCAGCCGAAGGCGAGAAGTATTCCATAGATGGCTCCGGAGGCTCCGATGACAGGAATGAACTGATATGGAGAAAAGATCAACCGTGCAGATTCCTGCACCAATTCCGCAGAAGAGAAAATATCGAAAAGAACTTTTTCGATCCCCAATAGTTTTCTAACTCTCCGCCAAACATCCAGAGGGCCAAAAGGTTGAAGAGAATATGGGAGAATCCTCCGTGAAGAAAAATGTAAGTGAAAAGTTGCCACAGAAAATATTTCTTCCAAACCATGAGCGGGAATCAAGTCCGAAGTAGATAATCAATCCATCTGGCTGACAAACATTTGGAGGAGAAAGACGATCCCCATGATGATCATCAGATTCTTAACGACAGGTGTCAAACCATATCCAAATGAAAAACGGTAGCGGTAATAGGTCATTTCATTCTCCTCGAGATCTCAATTCTAATGTCCAATTCTAATCCTAAATCTCCAATCTCAACTCTTTGATCATTCCAAGGCGGAAGCAGTTAGGCTTTCGACTTCGTCAAAACGAATTCGATATTTCTTCATTTTATATCGAAGCACCCTCTCACTGATGCCGAGGCTCTCAGCGGCCTTGGTCTGAACTCCCTGATGTTGATGGAGGGCCTTGAGGATGGAGTCTCTTTCAATCTCCTCCAAAGATTCGGGGAGGCTCTTTTCTTTTTTAGGAGATTCCCATAGCCTTCTCAGATTTTTCCTCTTTGAGGTGAAAAGGAAGGTCTTGGGTGGTGATCATCTCTCCCCGGCAAAGGACCACTGCCCGTTCAATGAGATTCTCCAGTTCCCTGACATTTCCGGGATAGGGGTAACGGAGGAGAAGGGCTCTTGCCTCTTTGGAAATATCAGAGATCGATTTCTGATTCTCTTTCGAATATTTTTTTAAAAAATAGTCGATCAGAAGAGGAATATCCTCTCTCCTCTCTCTCAAAGGGGGAAGGGTGATCGAGATCACATTGAGTCGGTAGTAGAGATCCTCTCTAAAGAGTCCTTTCTTAATCGCCTCCTCGAGATTTCGATGGGTGGCAGTGATCACCCTCACATCGGTCTTGAGGGTGAGGTTTGATCCCAGCCGTTGGAATTCTTTGTCCTGTAAGATTCTCAGAAGTTTCACCTGGGTGCTTGGTGAGAGATCTCCAATCTCATCGAGAAAGATGGACCCGCCGTCTGCCTCTTCAAATCGGCCGATCCTTCTCTGGGTTGCGCCCGTGAAGGCTCCTTTCTCATGACCGAAGAGTTCACTTTCAAGGAGGGTTTCAGGAATCGCTGAACAACTCACTTTCACCAAGGGTTTTCCGGAACGAGGGCTTGCATAATGGATCGCATTGGCGATCAGTTCTTTTCCTGTTCCGCTCTCCCCCCGGATGAGGATAGTGGCCTGACTGGGTGCCACCCGAGCCACCAGCCCCATGACCTCCTCCATTTTTGGACTTCCGTAAACAATATGGGTAAACGTATAGCGTTCCTGAAGTTGGGCCTTCAGTTCCTTATTCTCTCTGATGAGGTTGGACCTCTCGATCACTTTTTGGAGGATGAGGAGGAGTTCATCCAAATCGATGGGTTTGGTGAGATAGTCCAGAGCCCCTTCTTTCATCGAGGCCACGGCTGTCTCCACTGTTCCATAGGCGGTCATCATGACCACAGGGAGATCTGGATAGAGCCTTCGAATCTCCTGGAGTGTTTGCAGGCCATCGAGTTCTGGCATTTTATAGTCGATCAAGGCGATATCGAAAAAATCTCCTTCGAAGTTTCTGAAGAGCCTCTCTACCATTGGCCACCGCCTCGACAGAGAAACCTTCCTTTTTCAAGAACCCTTCCAAAAGGTCCCTTTGGGTTTTCTCGTCCTCAGCAATCAGTATTTTGGCTTTTTCCATTTCTCCTTCTTACTGCAAATTATCATTCTGCTAAGCGACATGCCTTAACTGCTCTCTGCCTACTGCCTACTATCTCTCCAACTTATTCTAAACAGGCAGTGTGACTGTTACCTTTGTTCCAGACCCAACTCGACTTTCTATTTTCAATTGGCCACCATGGGCTTCAATAATTCGATGGGCAATGGGAAGTCCCAACCCCACCCCTTTCTCTTTCGTCGTATAGTAATAATTGAAGATCTTCTCCATCTGGTCTGGTGGAATCCCAGAACCTGAATCTGAAATGATGACCTCCACACTCTCCTTTAAGGATTTGGTTTCAATACGAAGAGTCCCTCCCTGTCCCATGGCCTGCATTCCATTCTTCATAATATTGATAAAGGCCTGTGTCAACCTCTCAGGGTCCATTTTGATGAGAGGTAGATCTGAAGGAATCTCTGCCTGAAGGGTGATCCTCTCCGAGAAGAAGCTTCTTCCTGAAAGAGGGTGATCAAATTTTTCAGAAGATCTTGGAGGGAAGATTCTCTCAGAGTTGAGTTGAAAAGGTCTGGAGAGGGTCAGAAACTGTTCGATGATTTCATTGACCCTTCTGATCTCTTTGAGGATCAACTCCGTGAAAGAGATATATTCTTCCTTTTTCGATTCATCCTGAGGGAGAAATTCCCTCTTGAGCCTCTGGAGACCCATGCCCATGGCATTGAGAGGATTTCGAATCTCATGGGCAACCCCTGCAGCCAAGTGGCCGAGGGAGGAAAGTCTCTCTGCCAATTGGATTCGATCCTCCATCTCTTTCATTTTTCTGAGGTGCCGGTTCTGGTTCACCCATATCAGAGTGATGGCTGAAATCCCCAAGATGAGGAAAAAGAAGATCGAGAGGGCGACATTCTTCTTGATCTGGCTGAGGACAGGATGGATTTCCTTTGGGGAGTATCCAATTCGGATCAGACCCATGGTTTTGTCCTTCAGGGAGAAAGACTTTACCACTTCAAAGATTTCCTCTCCTCTGGATGGGCTGATAGTGTCGAGAAAGAACGGTGGTGCTTTGAAGAGAATTTTTTAAAAAAGGATCTTCCTCTCTTCTTCCAATGAAGGTTGGGTCCGTATGAGCGAGGGTGTTGAAAGAGGTATCCTGAACAGAGATATAGAGGATACCTTCTCTGAGACCGATATCGGAGATCGCCCTTTGAATGGCGAATTGCCGGAGAAGTCTTTTCATCTGCTCTCCATTGAGGTAGAGAGCAATGATCCCTGGAGTCACCCTCCTCCAGATGGCAATAGAGAACAAGTGGTTTTCGGAAAAGGGTTTGCCAAAAAGGTCAATGAGCAACTGGACGTTTCTTCTCGATCAGTTCTCTGAAGGAAAGGTTTTTTCTCAGGTAGAAGGAGATGGAGAAGGCCAACCCTTGAGCAGATTTCCCTTGGAGTCATAGATTTCGATTGAAGTGATGTGGTATTGGTCAATGAGGGATTGGAGGTCAGAAGGATTCAGAGGTTTTTCTCTATCGATTTGATCCACCCGATGAACAGCCTCCAGAAGGTATTCGGCAATGGATTCCTCCAGACCGAAAAAGAATCCTGAAAGAGGAGGGCTGAGGGAATGCTTCCCGGGTCCACTTTCCATCCATTGGAGGGAGGTGAGAGTTTCCTTGGATATTTTTCTCGAAGTGTTGGATGAGAACGATCGCCTCTCTTTCCAACAAGAGATAGAATCCATTTTTAGTTCGATTGATTTCCAAAAGTCCGTTGATGATGAGGATGATGAGAAGGATTCCAGAGAAAATCCCGAGATAGATGGGCGAGAAACTTCTTTTTATCTTATTCTCCTGTTTGAACAAAATAAACTCCGTCCTTATTTTTCTCAAGATTGCTCTGTTGGAGGAAAGGTTTTCTTAGGATGCATCGGTCCCATTGGGCCAGGTCCGTGCATCATCTGTCGAAAAGAGGAAATTCCTGTTCCGGACACCAATTCTGTAACTGTTCCAGAGTGAGAAGATTTCTCACCTTGATCAGATATTCGATGGCCTTCTCTTCCTGTTTGGATTGGAGTTCGATGATTTCCAAATATTTAACCGAATGGACTCTATTTTTATGGTTGGATTTGTGAGAAATTCACGGAGTTCCAAACGTTTTGTAAAAAGTTGGGCTCGGAGAAGTTGAGCTTCTCGGAAGTAAGTCTGTTGAATCAGATCAAGACCCTTCCTCTGCTCCTGGGAAAGATTGAGTTCTGATGCTTTCCAGCATGGACCTTCTCCCTTCCACGGTCTCATTCCCATTCCTGGACCGTGCCTCATGCCTGATCCCTGGGGAAAGGAGGGGGATGTCAGGAGGATGGCAAAGAAGAAGGAAATGAATAATAGGATGATTGCTGATTTCATCATCGGTATTCTCACCATTAAGATACCATTCGATTTTATAATTTAAAACATATCGAAATGGTTTTAAAAAGTCAAAATAAAAGGGGAAGGATGAAGGCCTTCCCCTTTTATCAAGGCAATTTCAAAGACCATGATTAATAGCAGTCCATAACCGGGACCCATTCCACGTGGACCCATTCCACCCCGACCCATTCCGATGGCCGCCGTCCATCATGTGGCCGCGACCAAATCCAGATCCCATTCCCCAGCCTGGCCCAAATTCGGCAATCTGTTCAGGTGTAAGGAACTTTACGAGCCTCCAACTTGTTTTGGACTACTTTGTCCTTCATCTGATTTTGAAGGTCTCTTAATTCTTTTTCCTTATCCAGAATGGCCTTGGGATCAGCCTTTGGGTTCGTCCATTGAGAGCTGAAGTTCCAATCTTTTGGTGAGCATCATCCCTTTTAATTGGGCTGTTTCCTCATCTGAACTTCCGGCGCAATTCCTGAAACTTAACCTTCTGTTCAGGAGTTAGGGAAGACAATCCTTCCTGCCGCATGGATTCACGGGGAGACATCCCTCTATGTCCAGGACCAAAGCCCGGTCCTTGAGCAAAAGCATAAGTCAGGCTCAGAAGCAGGACTGCTACCAATCCAAATACGACGATCATCTTTTTCATCTTTTTTCACCTCCTTTCTTCTGGTATCGTTTTATTTAAAAGCAAGACCTGTGCCAATTCGTATTTTATAAAGTTGGATGATAGCACTCATCATACTCTCCATGATGATTTATTTAAAGTTTTCAATGGATTGAAGTATTTTTAGAAATCAGATAGATTTAATTCTTATAAGAATTGATTTCCGAGGATTTGATTCTGGAGCGGAAAGACTTGTCGGTAAGTTTTATTATAAATAGTTCTATCTTTCGATCTTATTGAATCTAACGCAACAGACTCTTACAAACAAACGATGAAAAATCAATAGATTATAAATATTCACTCCGGATACGAGAACTAAATCTTTAAATAAAAATGAGTTCGACAATCTTGATGATTTATTCGACAATAATTTCCTAAACAGAAAGGCACTTCTCTTTTGAAACTAAACCTTAACATTGATTAAAAAGGGAGGCGAGTGTGCTTCCAACCCTTTACAATTGCGGATTTTTTATAAGGTTTATAGGTAACATACGATGTCACCTGAATCGACCTTTGTAATATGCTTGAAAACTTGGTAGCAAAATGTTTAAAGGTGCCGCTGTAAAGGTTTTTCAGCACACCCACCTCCCTTTTTATATAATTTTTATGCAACACTAAGGTAAATGTATGTTTTGTTGAAGGGATAAGGGAAGTGCCTAATTTTTCCTTGAAAAAGATAGAGGGAAAAGTTAAAAAAGTGAAGAAAATAGCCTCATTGATTTATTTATAAACCAAAGGGGGTACGATCATGGTTGAGAACGAGAAGACGAATTCCTTTGAGATGGCAAAGAAACAGGTTGATATTGCAGCCAAAGGGTAGCTGAGGCCTCGAGACTCAGAGGGCTTTATCCGTAAGATCAAATGATCAATAATCAATTCTCAATGATCATTGACCATTGGTCATTGATCATTGAACATTGAGGCGTTAAGTGGGAAGGTGATATGGAGAAACTCATCATTACTGTTGGGATAACAGGATCTCGAATCACACGGCAGCAAACCCCTTATATCCCTATTACTCCTGAAGAGATTGCGCGCTCGGGCATCGAGGCCTGCAGGGCGGGGGCTTCCGTCCTCCATATCCATGTCAGAGACCCCAAGACAGGGTTAGGAACACAGGATGATTCTCTCTTTAAAGAGGTGGTAGGCCGTCTTCGAAGTGAAACCGATTCGGTCCTCTGTCTGACCACGAGCGGTATTCCGGGTAGGAATCTAGAATTTAAAGAAAGGCTTGTCCCTTTATCCTTAAATCCAGAATTGGTCTCCTTTGATGCGGGCTCTATCAACATGAGGGAGAATGTTTTTCTCAATCCTCCGGAGTTCTTGGAGATGCTGGCAAAAGAGACACTGGCGAAGGGAATTAAGCCTGAGCTGGAGGTATTTGAGGTCGGAATGGTCCAAACCTGTATCAGGTATATGGAAAGAGGTCTTCTCAAACCACCGCCCCACTTTCAATTCGTGTTGGGCGTTCTCGGTGGCATGCCTGCTACAGCGAAGTCTCTCCTCCATCTTTCAGAAATTATCCCTCAAGGCTCAACTTGGTCTGTGATTGGAATTGGTTTGGGTCAGCTTCCCATGGCCGTCATGGCCATGGCGATGGGAGGACATGTCCGTGTCGGATTGGAGGACAACATCTATTATTCAAAGGGGGTATTAGCCAAGAGCAATGCTGAATTGGTCGAGAGAGTGGTCAGGATTGCAAAAGAGTTCGGAAGAGAAATTGCCACCCCATCTGACGCCAGGAAAATACTGAATTTGTTTTAAAAAGAACCTCATTCATTGTTCAATTCCAAATACGCAATAGTCTTCCATCTAATCACCGTGGAATCCTTGGTTCGAAAAGTGAGGGAAGTGCTCGATAAAGAATAGTTCGGAATGATTCGTTCGGATAAATTTAAATTATTGAAGAACATGACTTTTTGTCTTGTGCAATTTTTTATATACTATTGTTTTAATTGAATTTTTCATAAATTTTTGACATTTTATAACTTCCCACAAATTCGATTCAATTAACCTCAATTTTAAGTTCCCCTTTAATTTCCATGAATTTCGTCTACGTTACCCTATTGGCATAAGACTTGCTTGATATATTTATAAAGATTAAACGGAGTGGGTGATGAACCTGATGATTAAGGAATTTGCTTTCTACAATTTATTTATCATTTGGTTAATTATTTTCGGTGGTTTCGCATTTTTAAAAGTTCTAAAAAGGAAATTGGAAAACTGGTAAATTGATGTAAATATCGTGAACTAATTTGTTCTTTACTTACAGAATTGTTGATGGAGTAAAGGGTGAACGGTAAAGAAATTCTGGGTATTTGGGAAACAGAAGAAGGAAGAAAAATAGAAATTAGTTTCCAAAGAGTAGCCAGTTGGACATTAGTCTTTACCAATACGTTCTTCATCTCCTATTTTTTTGCTAAATTGTTTCATTGGATTTGAATTTTTCTGCTCATTTTAATAATTTTGAGAGTTCCCTAAACTCTTCAGTCCCAGCCTCCTTCAACAGTTGAAAGGCGATGATCTCGGTGGTCGAGATCATCGCCCCCCTTTTTTCCATCCATCTCAATCCGATCTCCCAATCCAATTTTCTTCTTGAACAGATGGCATCGGCGACGACATGGACCTCATAGCCTTTCTGTATGAGGTCGTTAGCCGTTTGCAGGACACACACATGGGTTTCGATCCCGGTCAGAATGGCCTGCTTCCTTGTCAATGGATTGAGCTGACCATTAAACGTCTCCTCTCCGCAACAACTGAAGGAAACCTTTTCAATAGGAAGGATGGAACCCAGTTCCATTTTGATTTCGGAAACTGTCTTTCCCAACCCCTTAGGATATTGTTCGGTCGTAAGAATAGGGATGGACATTTTTTTTGCAAAGGCGATTAGCGTACGGATATTCCGTATCACATTCCCCCCTACCTCTTGATCCATCTGTTTCATCAGGAGATCCTGGACATCGACGACAATGAGGATTGCTTCTTCTCTCTCCATTTTCACGAACCGGTCCATTCCTCTTCCTCCTTTCAAGGTATTATCATACAAACTTTAAGGTTGAATTTTCAAATGAATTGTTCTATTTGTAAATCGATGGGGTGACCCATTTTTTAATTGCCACTTACTGTCTACAGCTTACCTCGTTAGAAATAATGCCCCGCTGCTCCCTCCTGGCCAGAGGCCCCCTGGGCCGGGGGCTGCAGTTGGGTTAGATTTTAGAATAATTCCAGCGGGGTTTAATGCCCCGCTCTGTTTCGAGTCGCAACGACTGGAATTTCTAACGGGGCTTACTCCATTCTGTTTCCATTCGAGGGGTTTGTATTGAAGAAATTTGGTCCATATATCGCAGCCTGGTGGAGACTCTCGCGGGTTCCTTTTCTTTCCGTGGGAATTCTCCCTTTGATCTTGGGATTTATCTTAGCCTGGCGATGGGGCTACAAAGGACCCTTAGGACTCTATGTGCTTGCTACCACAGCGGTTATCCTCATCATGTGGATGACCTATTATCTGGGAGAATGGAATGATCTGGAAGGAGATCGTGTCAATCAAAATTTTAATCGGTTTTCAGGTGGATCAAGAGTTTTAGTCAAAGGAGTTTTTCCTGTGTGGTATTCACTTCTTTTTGGATATGGATGTTTGGCCGGAGCTATCCTCATCGGTGTTTACATTTATCTGTGGTATCAGAACGATCTTCGAACTCTTCTCTTGGGAGGGATGGGCATCTTTTTTGGATTTTTTTATTCAAGCAAACCCTTTCGGTGGTCATACCATGGATGGGGGGAAATTCTCATCGGGTTCTGTTATGGTTGGCTGCCGATTGCCACAGGGTTTTTCCTCTTCACAGGTTTCTTCAGTCAACAAATTTTATTCCTTTCCATCCCTGTCGGCCTCTCCATCTTCAATGTGATCTTGATCAATGAATTTCCAGATGAAGAGGCGGATCGGACGATTGGAAAAAAGAACCTGGTCGTCCGGTTTGGGAAGGAGAGGATGGGAGATCTCTACATGGGGCTCTCCCTATTGACCGGGCTCACCTTTATCAAATTGATGTTGGGGTTGGGTGAGACTCCCCTATGGTTCCTTGCATTTTCAGGAGTTCCACCTCTTCTTATCCTATGGAATCTTATCCAAGTCTGGAGAGGAGATTATCGGGATGCGAAAAAGCTTGAGCGTCTCTGCCGAAATTCCCTCTTCGTGAATCTTTCCATGACCATGCTCTTGACGATACGATTTACAATCGTTAGTGCAGCACCCCATCTAATCCCTCCCCCTTGATGGGGGAGGGTGAGCCTGCCTGCCGGTAGGCAGGGGTGGGGGTGATAGATAGGAGTATCCCCCCTCACCCTATCCCTCTCCCGCCAGGGGAGAGGGGAGTATTATTTATTTGGAGATAAAGTAGAGGTAAAGATGGAAGAACTTCAAACCTTTGTTGAACAGATAAAAGTTAATATTTCGAATGGAAAATCGGAGGAGGAAATCTTTCAATCCATCCTGCCTCTGTTAGAAAAAGATCCGCAAATTGGTGGAAAGTTGGCTGAGTTAATCGTGACCATCCCGGATCAGAAGATCGGTAAACTTCTCCATCGAATGTTTGAAGCAACCCAAGAGAAAAAGATTCGAAAAATCATCAAGCGCTCTCTTTACCGACTGAAAAGCAGGGGGATCACGATCGAGGAGGTTCTCTCAGATAAAGAGCGTTCCGTCCTCCGTCCTTTACAAGCAGAGCCCAGGCAAGGATTTGCGAGCGGAATAGATTTGCTTGGGCAACGGCTCCTGTGGCTTATCATTCCTCATCCAGGCCGGGGTTTATCGGTCATGCGCGGAATAGTCAGTGATATCCAGGGATTGGTTGATTTCTCCCAGGATGAGATGACGCGAAAAGGATTTAGGAGTTTCTTTGAAGAGGTTCAAGAGAAAAATCCATTTCCGATGGTTGACATGGAATCTTCTTATGTTGCCTTGCTCTTCACACAGGCCCATCAACGAAGCCTCGAAAAGAAAGAGATCTCTTCTCAGGATTACCTCCGTGCGAAATTAGAGATAGAAAGTATTAAAAAGGAGTATATGAAACCGCTAGTCTATTCCTATCTTCAGATCGATGAAATGGCAGGAGACGACCGGATGTTGAAGAAGGGGGGAGATCTTCTTAAAGTGGACATCTTTCACAGCTGGAGGATTGAAGAGGATCTCATCCGGCCCTTTGCAGATGAAGTATGGAATGCAGAGGAATCGAAGATCGTTCTCAACCCAACGCAGAAAGAGGTACGATTCCAGGGGATCTATCAAAAGGCATTAACGGACCTCTTCTCGGGGGAGAGGAAATTTCTCTTTCAGCGAAGATTGGAGGAAATGGCTTATGTTCTCTTTAAATTGGGGAAGGAGGAAGAGGCAAAGATTTGCCTATCTGTAGCCATGGACCTCGAAAAACCTCTCAATCCGATCCAACCCAATCCTTTTCTTTTTCAATTGGTGACCAAGTCCATCTTTAACCTTTTGGCAGAGTCCTATGAAAAAAAGTCGAAGGAACTTTCATTAATTGTAAAACCATAATAACAGGGTTCGAGGATTCAAGCCTGCCTGCCCCGCCCTCGGTCGGGACCGGGGCCGGCAGGCAGGGGTTCTTGGGTTCAAGTGGTAATATTTCTAAAAACGTGTTTGCGTAATCATATGATTGGTCCACGATGACTCAAGCTTCATCACCTAAAATCACAGCTTTTCCCGGGACCCCTTGGACCCTGGGCCCCTTGACCCCTTTGTCTGAAAATTATGACTCAAGTGATTGCTTGTTCTACTCATGAAGGGATTGTTTTAGCCACCGATAGTCGAGCGACCTGGTTCGACCAAGCCGGAGAGATGAAGCATTTCAGTCTCAAGAAACTCCTCCGCTTAGGCTCTCACTCGGCTATGGTGAGCGCGGGGGCGGGGATAGGGGTAGAGATGAGCTTAGCCTTCCAGAATTTCCTTCAGAGGCAAGGAACAGAAGCGATTGATGACATCGCCGACATGGGTTTGTTCTTTTTTGCCGAACAATATGGAAAATGGTTGAGCCAAAGGGGAATGCAACATCCATTTTCTCCTCGACCACTCGGAGAAGAATCTGAGGAGATGCATCCTTTAAATGAGGTATATCTCATCCTGGCTGGATATTCCTTCAAAGATCATGGCCAGCCCTTTCATCTTCATCTCTTCAGCAGTGAAGGGGAGAGGATCTTAATAAAAGCCCTGCAAACTTCTCAGGTCATTGTCGTCCCCCGTTCTTTATCGATGGAAAGGAGGTTGGAGGCTCAGCGCGAGACAGGATCTTCCCTTGATCAACTTCTCACCCTCTGTCGGTCCTTTCTGAAAAAGAGGTCTATGGAAGGAGGAGAAGTGGGGCCCCCATTTTATTTTGCTACCATTACGCCATCGGGCTATAAGGAAATTGTGGAGGAGGAGGTTAAAGGATGAAGAAATGGGTCATCCTGGTGGGAATTCTTTTTATTCTCCTCATTGGAGGATATTTTGCCCTTTCCTTTTACGCCGTGAAGTTCATTCAGCCTCGCCTTCAAAAGGGGTTGAGGCCTGGATTAACCTTGGCGGAGATGAAGCCTAAAACCACTTATCTCTCCGTCAGGGGAATTCAATATGAAGACCCTGATTCAAAACAGAAATTCCTTCAGATCGAGGAGGTGAGGATTTATCCCTCTCTTCTCTCTCTCTTGAAAAAATCTTTACGAATAAAAGAAATTACGATCGTTCAGCCCTCTTTTTTCTTCTATCGCTCTCGGGAGGGGGTTATCGCTGGTCCCTGGGTGACGATGAAAAAGGAAAAAGATAGGGAAGGGATTTCCGAAGAGGTAAAGAAAAAAGAGAATGAAGAAACTTCCGAGGAGATGGAGAAAAAGAAGGGAGAGCCCATCCCCATTCAGATCAACCGGATTCGGATCCAGAGAGGCGCCGTTGATTTTGAAGATAGAAAAGTGGGGGAACCTCCGGCACAGTTCAAATTGAGAGATTTAAGTTTTGAGATAAAAAATATCCGATATCCTCTTGCCCATCATCATTCTCCCATTGAATTGAAAGGAAAAGTGAAGGGAAAGAAACAGGAAGGCAGTATTTACGCAAAGGGATGGATAGATCTTAAAACAATGGATTTTGAAACCTCCCTGAAGATTCGAGAAATAGAGGTGGAGACCTTTAAACCGTACTATCGGAAGAAGGTTTCTGCAGAGATTGACTCTGGTACGATGGACATGGAATCCCAAATTGTTTTGAAGGAAAAGAGGATTGATGCGCCCGGTGAGTTGGATTTCATCAACCTTCATATTAAAGAAGGAGGTGGAACCGTTTTTTGGATTCCAGCGGAAACCCTGGCTTCTTTATTGGAGAAAAAAAGAAATCAAGTTAAAGCCCCCTTTCACGTAAAAGGGAATTTAGGAGACCCTCGGTTCAATCTTCAGGAAACCTTCTTGACCCAAATCGCTTTTTCTCTTACAGAAGCGTTTGGGCTTCCGATCAAGAGTGTGGGTGGAAGTGTCGGGGGGACTGGAAAAGGAATGGAAGGGTTGGTGGAAGGAATAAAGTCTATTGAGGAAATGTTCAAGAAAAAGAAGGAGAAAAAAAGATGAGTATCCTCAAAGACCTTAACGTCCCTGCTTTTAAAGCTGGCGGGATGCCTGTCATTGATCTCTCAAACTATTCTCTTTCTGTGGGAGGTCTGGTCAAAGAGGAAGTACATTATTCATGGCAAGAGATATTAACCATGCCAAAGAGCAGAGTAAACTGCCGCCTGACTTCTGTATCGGGCTGGTCGGTTCGAGCTGATTGGGAAGGTATCCGATGGAATGATTTCCTCAAACAGATTTCAGTTGATTTCAAAACGAACCATGTACGATTCATTTCTGTGGGGGGAGGGTACAGCACAACTGTCGCATTTAAAGATTTAGAGAATCCGAGAGTTCTTTTAGCTAATATCGTGGATGGAAATTCAATTGAGGCCGAGTATGGAGGGCCTTTGAGAATGGTCATCCCGAACTTATGGGGATATAAAAGTTGCAAATGGCTGGGCAAGATCGAATTCGTCAATCAAGAAGAGGGAGGATATTGGGAGGATAGAGGATATACCCGTTCTGGGATGATTGAACCTGGTTTTACCTTCGATATGAATACCAAAACCCGCCGACCCATTCAAGGAGGGGAGGTCACTGAATTTTAGATAATCAGACTATCAGGATACCAGGTTCACCTATTTTACGGCTGTCTTTTTCTGATGGCCTGATTTCCTGTTATCCTTCATCCTGGTTTCCAGATCAGCTGATGACCTCATTATGATTTCCATCCGATGGATTGTTTCTGTTTTGTTGATGCCATTTTTATGGGGGCGTAGTGTCCCGCTGGTACGGCCGACTCGGATCGATTGGAACCCTTCTCTTTCCCCAAAGACCCTCCAGATCAAAGGCCATACGATTTTTTATACAGTGAAGGGAGAGGGAGAACCTCTCCTCTTGATCCATGGCTATGGCGCTGGGATTTGGGTATGGGAAAAACAGATCGACATCCTCTCGAAATCCTACCGGGTTTATGCTTTAGACTTGATCGGTCATGGTTTCTCAGACCGGCCGAAGATTCCTTACACCTCAGAGACTTACATCCATTTTTTAAGAGATTTCATGGATGGAGTAGGAATCGAGAGAGCCACTCTTATTGGAAATTCAATGGGAGGCGGGATCGCTTGGGCCATGGCGATCCTCTTTCCTGAACGGGTGGACCGGCTCATATTGATCGACTGTGTCCCTCCGGACGTCCTCCAACAGGTCAAGAATGAATCCTTTCGAACCCTGGTGGCGATCAAAGATATTCCGATCCTGCCTTACCTGATCATCGCAGGTCGAAGCAAAAATTCAATCAGGTGGATCCTGCCGGAGTGTGTTTCGGATAACAAGCTTATTACTCCAGAGGTATTGAATCGGCAATATCATCTTTCAAAGATCAAAGGGACCACCTGGGTTCTTTACTCCACCTTCAAACATGCCAAGGAAGCCTTAAAGCTAAAGGATCAATTTTCCTATATTCGAAATCCTGCTTTGTTCATATGGGGAGAAAAGGATCTCATTTTTCCTCCACAGGTGGGGGAAACCCTCCATCAGATCATTCCAGGCTCGAAATTTCTGAAGATTGAAAAAAGTGGCCATATTCCCATGTGGGAAACCCCAAACAAGGTCAATCAGGCCATCCTTTCCTTCCTCCAAGAGTAAAGAATTCCACCCTGTGGGCAGGGTTCTTTACTACCCTTTAGAATATTCTATTGCGCTCATCATTTTAAAGTTAGATTTCAGGGGTAGTTTCCCTTCAAAAGGGGTTTGGATAACACCTGCAATACTTCAATGGTCATTTGATGAGGAAGTTGATGATGACTGATATAAATGTGGATAGAAGACAATAAAAAAGACAGAGTTTTTTGACCCTGCCCTTGAAAGTTAGACATTTGCTCTGAATTTAGTCGCGGAAAAGATGGATCCTTGGGTAATCATTCCCTTCTCTGGGATCGATGAGATTAATATGAATATAACCTAACCTTGGGAGTACACCTTCATCAAAAGGCGAAGGAGGTTTGTACTCATATTGGCCCTTCACTAACTCGAATGTAAACGGAAAAACAATCACATTGCTCTCGTTCCCTGCCTTGTCGAAAACTGAAACCCTCAGCGTAATCTGTGTCCATTCCATTAAATAGGATGCCCTTGAACTGAAGGTATTCCATTGAATGTACCCTTTAAAGTTTTGCCCATATTCTTTTTTTAGATAGATCCAGTCAGTCGGATAATGACCGTAACCCACTTGATCCACCACAGATGCAATTCTAAGCATATCCCCATCTTGGTCCTCTGCCTCAATATAGATTTTCCAGATATATCCATAAGATCCCCGCTCCACAGCAAAAGAATGGGTAATGATTGGAGCGTGTGTTCCTGGCTTGACTTCCCCTCCCCCTTCATAAGGAAATAAAGCTTGTGTCCATCCTTGGCATGGAACAAAAAAGGTTAAAGCCAATAACAGGCTGATGAAACCCAATATTTTTTTGAGGCTCATGAATAACACCTCCCTTCAATATAAATTTAAGACTTCATGCGGAGAATTTCAAGGAAGTTCAGGAAAGTAGGAATCCAATGAGGATAGTTTTCTAGTTTATGAAAAGAGAACTTTGGCTCACTTCAGGCCCGCCTTGCGCAGGGCGTCGGCTATGCGATCTTTTCTAGACTGATCGCAAGGAAGTCCTTTTATACACCGCTCCAATGAGAACTTGGGATCGATCCTCAGGACTTCTGCGCCCTCGGCACGCGCCTCCTTTTCACGATCCATCAACGCATAGGTAATAGCCAGCCCCAGGTGGGCCATCAAGTGATCGGGGCCATAGATTTGGAGCACCTTCTTGTATGTGGCTATCGCTTCCTCATATTGGCCGAGCCCGCTATATGAACTGGCCAGAATGCCCAGGACTTGGCTGTGTACGGGAATGGGGCTGAGACGAAGGGATTTCTGGAGCATGGGAATGGCCTCTTGAGGCCGACCGGCAGAGGCGAGCGCGGTTCCTAACGCAAAGTAGGCCGTAGCGGAATTGGGGCTGAGGGACATGGCCTTTTCCGCCTCTGAGATGGCTTTATCGAACTCCCTGAGATATATATAAGGAAAAGTCAAACTGGCGTGGACGGTGGAATTGGAGTCATCCAGGGCGACGGCCTTTTTCCCCAGCTCAACGGCTCGCTGCAAGGACTCTCTGGGCGATTCGCTTGCGCCAATAATGACCAGATCGAAGTGGGCGGTAGACAAGATAGAATAAGCATATGCATATTCGGGGTCCAAGGCGATGGCCTCCTCAAGCAACTGCATGGCCCTTTCCACCCGCTCTTTGTTCATCGTGCCGCCTTTATACTCACGCGCCTGCAACACTTTCAAATAGGCATCGAGGTTCTTGGTCCCTTTTTCATAGATACGCGCACCCTCTCCCATGGTTAATTTCACCTGAACCGCCGTCAGAACTTTCATCGTGATTTCATCCTGTAAGTTCAGGATGTCCTTCAGGTCCCTGTCATACCGCTCCGAGAAAAGGTGGTGTCCGGTCAGGGCATCGATGAGCTGGACCGTGATCCGCACTCGATCTCCCTCCCGCTGGACGCTGCCTTCAATCACATACCGCACTCCCATCTCCTCAGCGACCTGCTTAACCTTTACGGGTTTGCCCTTGTAAGTGAAGGTGGAGTTCCGGGCGATCACAAAAATGTGTTCGGATTTGGAGAGGCCGTTGATGATCCCCTCGGCGAGCCCGTCGCTGAAATACTCCAATTCTTTTTCACCGCTCATATTTGTAAAAGGTAGCACGGCAATAGAGGGCTTATCAGGCAGGGGGAAAGCCATCTTTTCTTTAGAAGCAACCTCAACTTTTGGAGCAGGTGGAACCGTAGGTTTTGAGACTTTTTCAGGTGATGGAGGTGTTACCTTTTCTTTGGGAGCAACTTCTGTCGAAGGAGGTGCGACTGTTGGTGCCTTTTCAGGTTGGGAAACTACGATTTTCTCCTTTGGGGTAACCTCTGGTTGAGGAGCAGAAGGAATGTAAAATTTCCAGATTACTATGGCAGCAACTACCACAATCACGCCTATCACCAAGCCCATAGTAGCCATCTGCCATTGTCTCGGTTTAGCCTTTTTCTCGCCGATTACCTTCCGGCTGCCTCAGGCTCCATCAGGACTCGATATACCCGTACTGGCTTTGCAATGTTCTTAACAGTCTGCTCCCCAAGATACTCATATCCCAGAGATAGCTTGTTCTCTGACATGGTCATAAGCCGTTCCAGATATGCAGATGCCTCCTGCTTCAGATAGGCTCTCTAAACGGGCTGCGATATTGACTCCGTCCCCCAAGATCTGCTCTCCGTCCTCAATCACATCCCCAAGGTTGACACCGATCCGAAACTCCATCCTTCGGTTTTCAGGAAGCTCAGCATTTCGGGTTTTGAGTTCTTTCTGAATCTCCACCGCACACTCAACTGCATCCACCACACTGGCAAACTCAGCAAGAACATTATCTCCCGGAGCATCCACCACTCTACCGTGGTGCTGTTGAATGAGATTTGTCATTACTTCTTTGTAAATATTAAGGGTACGGATGGTTCCCACCTCATCCTCGCCCATGAGGCGGCTGTAACCCTTCACATCGGCACTGAGGATGGCAGTGAGTTTACGTTTAACTTCTTGTGTGGTCATGGAATCCCCCAAAGGTTAGTTGGGAGGTTGGTTTAAACCCCTATGGTTTGATAAGAGTCTACTAATTTTGAATGAAAACTTCAACAAGAATTATCACAAAGATTTTTTTATTAAAATCGCACCTGAAAACCCCGACCTGTGCCTGCCCGCCGGTAGGCAGGGACGGGGATGAAAGGTGCGTCTGCCAAAGGCAGAAAATAGCAAACCAGATGCTGAAACAAGTTCAGCATGACAGGATGGTTTGTTTCTCGTCTTTTTGTCATCCCGAACCTGTTTCGGGATCTCGGTTTTGGGTTTAGGATTTGGGTTTAAACCCCCGCCCTGTGGGTGAGGTTCTTTACTTGAGAAGGGCGAGGCTCAACCAGGGGACATAGGTGATGATGGCCAATACAAATAAGAGGACAACGATAAAGGGAAGGGAAGCCATGATGATTTTCGACATCGGTTGCTCAAAACGGAGGCTTGAGATAAAAAGGCTCATTCCAACAGGAGGGGTCAAGGCCCCGATCTGGAGATTGGCAAGGAAGATGATGCCGAGATGAATCGGGTTGATCCCGTAGGCATTGGCAACCGGAGTGATGAGAGGTACAACAACGATCAGAGCAGAGAAGATGTCCATCAGACAGCCCACCACCAGGAGAAAGAGGTTCAGGAGGATCAGAAATATGAAAGGGCTGTCGGTATAAGCCTTGAATAAATTAAACAGCTTCATGGGAACTTCCGCATCGATCAGATAATTCGTGAAACCAAGGGCAGCTCCCAGAATGATCAAGATCCCTCCCACCAATACCATACTTTTTCGCATCACCTGGGGTAGTTCTCGCCATTTTATATCTCGGTAGATGACCACTTCGACCAAGAAAACATAGACGGCTGTAATGGCTGCTGCCTCACTGACTGCAAAGTATCCGCTGTAAATACCGCCCAGTACGACGAGGGGAAGAGGAAGCTCCCAGATGGCTTCTCTTAATGCTTTAAACATCCGAGTCGTATTGAACCTGGTTCTCGGGACCTCCGCAGCAATAGCCTTCTGGACACTGAACACGGAGAGCAGGAGGACCATCAGGATGCCGGGCAAGAGACCTGCAAGAAAAAGTTGATTAATCTGCACCTTGGACACAATCGCATAAATGATGATGGGCAGGCTCGGTGGAAAGAGAAGGCCTAATGTCCCTGAGTTGGTCACCAACCCGAGAGAGAACTTTTCCGGATACTTCCCCTGTAACAAGGCAGGGAGAAGGATGCCTCCCAAGGCAATGATGGTAAGACCCGTAGCACCTGTCAGGGCAGTAAAGGCGGAGCAGGTGATGAGGGCGATGATGGATAACCCGCCCGGCAACCAACCCAGGAAGGCATCCGTCAGCCCGATCAACCTTCTGGGTGCCTTGCTTTCTGAAAGGAGATATCCGGCAAAGGTGAAGAGGGGAATGGCCACCAGGATGGGAGTGGTGGCAATCCGATACATTTCTATGATCATGGCTGAGGAATCGATATGGCCGAAGAATAAAAGAAAGAGGGTCAGGCCAGAGAAAACAGTGAAAAGGGGTGCCCCGAGAAACATGATAAGAAAAGCAATAAGGATCAGAAGAAGGGTCATGTCTCTTTCTCTCGATCATGGAGGGGGTTCATCTTTCCCATCTCGGAAAGATTCTTTAAAGAACGAAGACCAAATCGGAAGGTCATCAGGACCGAAAGTCATAGGGAGGATCATCTCTGGGACCCAGGCAGGAATATTTAAGAAAGTCCTATTCCCCATCTGGGCTTCGTTCTTAATAAATTTCAATGCGGCATAGGTTAAAAGGCAACAGACTGAAAAGGAAAATAAATGGGTAATCAGTGTGACGATATTCTTACCCAAAGAGGGCAACCACCTCGAAACCACATCGATGTTGATGTGTTTTCCCTCCTTCGTGGCAAGGGTAGCCCCGATGAAACCGATCCAGAGAACCAGATTCCTTAAGAGTTGGTCCCCCCAATCCAGACCTGTGAAGAATAAATTCCGGAGGACGATCTGTAAGAAGGCAATGAAGATCATGAAGCTTAAGAACGTGACGATAAGGGTTTGCTCCACTCGTTCAATATTGGCATCGACGCGCTCCCATCGATTCACCCCGTTAGAAATGCTGGCCCGCTGCCCTGTGGCTGGGTCGGATTCCAGAATAACTCTGGCGGGGTTTGATGCCCCGCTCGTTTTCGAGTCACAACGACTGGAATTTCTAACGGGGTTCATTATTTTCCTCCCCTTCGATAACTTTCCAGAAGAGAAGTCACTTCATCTAAGACTTTTTTAGAGAAGGTTTGTCCGCTGATATGGCCTATTGCTTTATTCGATAGCCTCTTGTATTCATCGATTTGGTCCTTGGGTGGGGTGATGATCTTAACACCGTTTTTAACCATGACCTTAATGGCATCTCGATTTTCGTTTCGGGTGACGGCCTTCAATTGATCCAGATGTTGTTGAAAACTTTCCAAAATGAAATTCTGGGAGGTTTGAGAGATTTGTTTAAAAATATCTTTTTTTACGACTACCCCAGCTGCCATATAAACCAAAGGGAAGTCGGTAACATATTTGACCTTCGTAAACCACTGGAGGGAGATGGCCCCGGTCGGAGGAGCATAAACCACGTCCACTAATCCGGTTTGGAGTCCAACCAGGACATCGGGGACAGTGAGTGGAATGGCCTTCACCCCAGCCTCATCGAAAATGGCTTTGGACATCGGCGATTCCTCCCAGACCCATACTTTTCCTTTTTTAAGGTCGGCCACACTGGAGATGGGAAGGGTAGACATCAGGTAGACAAATCCCGCCTCTGACCAACCCAAGAGCACATATCCATTGTCCTCAAAACCTTTTCGGAAAAAAGAATCCATTTTTTTCAAAACAGTATCGACCTCTTCATAGGTTTGAAAAAGGAAAGGAACCTGGAGAACGTCCATCTCTTTAAAGAGTGTAGAGAGTCCAGCAGAAGTGAGGGCGACGGCTTGAATTTGGCCAATCTTCAGCTTTCGGAGCATGTCCATTTCATCGCCCAATACCCCACCCGGATAAATTTTAAACTGAACCTTATTTTCTGTCTTTTTCATGACTTCTGTGTTCAGGGTATTGAAGGTCTTTATCCAAGAGCTGCCTTCTGGAGCAAGGGTGGCCATTTTGATCTGGACAATTTTTTCCGCTCCTATGGCAACCTGATTGAAGAAAAGGAAAAGGAAAACGAATAAACTGACCCTTAACACTTTGATGGCGTATCCTCTACCCATATTTTTTCTCCTATTCAAAATATTCTTCCACATGACTGAGCAATTCTTTTGCCTGTTTTTTGGCTACGGTATTGACAAGGACTAAATCCGGAGAAGTATTTGCCGGAGTCTCTAAAACTTTTTGAAGAATCGAGGTGAAGAGATCTTTGTCCATCATTTTTCGAGCGTAATAGTTTGCATAATAGACATCGGCCATCAAAAATTTCCCTTGTCCAAGATCCAGGGCTTTTAGAAAATGTTCTTGAGCTTTTTTAAGATCTCCACCAGCGATTTTCGGCCTGGAGGCGTACCATATTCCCATGAAGAGATGGGGGCCGCCGTAGTAGAATCCTTCATCAAGCTCCAAAACCCTTTTCATCATCCATTCCACCCTTGGGAGTTCAGACATGGCCTCCATCGAATCCAAGTTGAGGCGAATCCAGTTCGCCCAGCAGGTGGCCGCCCAAAAGAGGTAAGGCACCTCTTTTTTCCTGAGGTGTTTCAACCCCTCCTTAAAATCATCGAAAGGTCTCTGGAGAGGTTCTTTGAACCCTCTCATTTCGAGTGATCTCAGGGCATATCGTCTTCCTTTCTCATAGAGTAAATTTGCATATTCTTTATCTTGATCTTCCACAAAGAGGGAAGCAAAGGAAGAATAGCTCTGGGCTGCAGCGATGAGCAACTGCTCATTGTCCGGCACTGGCCTGGACCATCCCATCGATCAACATCAGATAAGCGGGCATTCCTTCCCGAAGGATTCTCAAGTCTGATTGTCTATAAGAAGCCTTTGCGACTTCATCCAATAAAGTTGCCGTTGCGCCGACCGTCAACTTTTTGTTTGGAAGACAAGCAGGGAGAAGAAAGAGAAGGCATAAAAAAAAGAAAAATCGAGTTCGATCTTGGAAACCCTTCATTTTTCCATTCCCCGATACCGTTAAAGACTTATTGCGCTTTAATTAAAATTTATATTTCTAAATGGGAGGGATGTCAACCCCTTTCGTCAACCTATACAACATTGTTTTCATCTTGACAAATAGGGGGGTAATCGATAAAAATATTAAAATAATCTCGAAAGGAGATAAAGGTGAGGAATTATCAGAAACGTGTGGTGATCACGGGTGTTGGTCCTGTTACTCCTGTGGGGGTAGGGAAAGAGGCTTATTGGGAGAGTTTGATTCAAGGGAAGTCTTCCTTTCGCCGGATTTCATTTCCCGGAAAAGATATGAGTCAATACCGATGCCAGATTGGAGCCCCCATCGATGGATTTGATCTCTTTCATTTTGTGGAGAGATCAAAACTTTCCAAACACCTTGGGAAAACATCCCAATTTGCCATTGCAGCCGCGTGGCTCGCCCTAAAGGACGCTGGAATTGATCTCGAAAGGGACGATTTGGAAAGAGAAGGGTTACACAAACATGCAGGAGTTTATCACCCCAAAGAGTTAGATGGCTTTCAAATCGGTGTGGTTTTAGGGGTGGGTGTTGAGGCGATGGATTTGATGGAACATTTCCACGAGCGTTTTTTATCTAGAGGACCCAGGGGGATCTCCCCCTTTGCTCTTCCGAATATCTATTTGAGTGCCATCACCTCACATGTGGCCCAATATTTTTCGATCCGGGGAACCTCTTATGCCGTATCGACAGCCTGCGCCTCAGCCACCCATGCCATGATTAACAGTTTTCTCCAGATTCAGGGGGGCGGGGAAGATCTCATGGTCACAGGGGGAGCAGATGCCTGTATCACCTCATATGTATTTGGAGGGTTTGATGTGTTAAGAGCGATGTCAACACGAAATGATGAACCCAACAAGGCTTCTCGGCCTTTCGACCGTGAGAGAGATGGGTTTGTGATGGGTGAGGGGGCTGGAGTGTTGGTGTTTGAGGAATTGGATCACGCCAGAAATAGAGGGGCTCACATCTATGGGGAAGTGATCGGGTTCGGGATGACAGCCGATGCCTACCATCTCACTGACCCCGATCCTGATGGAAAGGCATTGGGTAAGGCCGTCAAGGATGCCCTTAACATGGCAGGCGTCCAAAAGGAGGAGATAGATTACATCAATCCCCATGGCACCTCTACTCTGATGAATGATAGGGTGGAGACGAGAATGCTCAAGGATGTTTTTGGAGAGCAGGCTTACCGCATTCCCATCAGTTCTACCAAGTCAATTACTGGCCATCTCATGGGTGCCGCGGGAGGGGTAGAGGCGATCTCTATTCTCTTGGCCATTGAAAGGGGGATTATCCATCCCACCCTCAACTATGAATTTCAAGACCCGGAATGCGATCTGGACTATGTTCCCAACCAAGCGAGAAAGAAGGAAGTCAGGCTTGGCCTTTCTGTGTCAGCGGGTTTTGGAGGAGTCAATAGCGCCATCCTGATAAAGAAGTTTGAAGAATAACCCCCGTTTTAAAATCAAAGCTTGATGACAAATCCCCCTTCTCATCTCCCCTTACTAAGAGACTGTGTCGCAATAGGGGGTAGGCAGAAAATCAAAGTCAAAGGCTATCCTTCGGCCGTCGACAAGTTCGATAGGGGACAGAGAGGCGGCTGAGGGAGCTTTAGACCTGCCTGCGCGAAGCCGCTTCGGCGAAGGCAGGGCGAACCTTTTAGCGAATACAATCATACGTTTGTTCACCATGCAGACATCATTTTCAATCATTAGGATGGTTACCCATAACCTTCGAATAACCGCAATTCTAAAGCTTCCAAAGCTGGCTTTCTGTCCCCTATCCGCCATTACAATCCAGTCTCTAAAGGGGGCGGGATTATAAGTTGACACCTTCAGGGAAAGGTTTATAATATTTTTATCCCTCACAGTTGTCTATAAAATCCTAGGCATGTATGGATTGGTTTAAAATTGATCAAAAATTATTGAAGTCAGTAATGGTTGACCTGAGGACAAGAGGTTGCCACCTCTCCTTCGAAGAGGTGACCAGGGTGGTAAATCTGATCTCCGAAGAAGTGATCCACCGATATGTGGATCAACTAATCAGTCAGGTTGAAACCATCCTTGAGATCAATCCCCATCTCGCTGAAAGGGAAATCCTTGAGATCGTCGCAAAAAACGTGGTGGAATATCTTGGGGCAGAGGCGGCGAGTATACGAATCTATGATCCTGGGAGGGAAGAGATGCTCTCTTTCGGATCTTATCCTCCTCAGAAGGAAGATCGCCAAGAAGCGATTCCCTTTGAAGATACCATTGCGGGCGAAGTCGTTAAAACACATCGGAGCTACTTCGTCCCCAATATTTTAAAAGAGGAGAAGTACAAAAATAAGGAGAAGGTCGAAAGACACGGAATCCACTCCATGCTCGCCATACCGATTTCTATTCCCCGGTTCTCTTTGAAAGATGTTGATACAGAGGGATCCTTCCAGATCTACTATAAAGAAAGGGACAAGGCATTTACTCCCTTGGAGGCCAAGATCGCAGAAATGCTTTCGAGAAGGGTGAGCTACGTCATCGCCCGAAAGCGAATCATGGACCTTCAAAAATTGAATGTGACCAAAGATAAGATTGTGGAGCAGATCTTTCTGAAATTGGGGAAGCGGGAAGGCGTCAAGATGAGAGAAGTTTTCAACTTGGTCATTCCGGAGTTGGTGGACATCATGCGGATCCAGAGGTGTTCTCTCTTCTCGGTCAGTGAAGACCGGCAGCATGTCGTTTTGGAAGCAGGATATCCAGAGATCCAACATGGGATTGGAAAAACCTTTTCCGTAAAGAATGAACCCTATATTGAGGCGGTGGTGAACCAAACGGGTCCCTTCGGTGAGTTTGAAAACGAAAAGATCTTTCCTCCCTATATCCTCATTCATAATCCACAGGAAAGCCATCTCCTTCCTTCAGACCTCAAACGATTTCTGGAGATTCAGCAAATCCATTCAGTTCTTTATATTCCTCTCAAGGTGAGCGATGTCGTCAACTATTTCTTAGCCTTTGATGCCCAGGCCCATCATCGGAGATTTACAGAAGAAGAACTCGAGATTTTTATCTTCTTCGGGAAGGAATTGATGAAAGGGTTGAGATTGGAAAAGATGGAAGATATCCTTCACGATTTTAAGAATCCGGCGATTGCGTTGGCAGGGTTTGCGAAACGGATTCAGAAAATCTTGGAAGGCGGAGAGTTTCTCTCCAAAAAAGAGAAAGTGGCTCAGGCCTTGGGTATTATTTTGAAAGAGACATCCCGCATTCAAGAATTGGCCCTAACCCTTCATGGAGAAGGGAGGGAAGAGATTGTGGATTTGACCGAGAAGCTGAGAAATCGCTTCCTCATTAATCAGGAAACCATGAAAGAGTTGAGACGGGAGGATATCCATCTGGTCGAAGGCGAATTGGAATCAGCACTGACGATCCGATGCTACCCCCTTCATATTGAAAGGGTTTTAGATAATCTCTTCAACAACGCCACCAATGCCATCCCCCAAAAGGGAGGGGAGCTTTCCATTCGATCCTATCGAAGGGATGGGTGGGCCGTGGCGGAGATCACCAATACCGGTCAAATTTCGGAGGAGGATAAGGAGCGATACCTCCACGGTGAGGGAAGGGGAAGAGGACTCCACATCACCTCCCGGTTGGTCAAGCTGATGGGTGGAAAGACAGAGGTGGAGTCTGGGGAAGGGCTAACGACCTTCCGAGTGATGTTTCATCTCGTCAAATAACCTAAGACGCATAGTGCATAGAGCAGAGGGCAAAGCGAAAAATAACTCTTTGTCTTCTTTTTTTTACTCTATGCTCCATGCTCTTTGCTCCCTGCGAGTTTAGTTAATGGAAAGATTTTTTTGTTCGAATTGTAAACGTTCCTATTCTCTTCAGCCGGCGAGATGGCGATGCGATTGCGGTTCTTTTCTCGATCTTGAATTTGAATCCAAGTTTCCCATTCAAAAATTTTTAAAAAGAACCCCCACTCTCTGGCGATATCGCGAGGCGATCCCAATCCACAGCGATGCATCGATCCTCTCCATGGATGAGGGATTTACTCCTCTGGAGGAGCTCGAATTCAATGGGAATCCCGTTCTGATAAAGATTGATTATCTTTTTCCGACAGGGTCTTATAAAGACCGCGGAGCCACAGTACTCATCAGCAAAATGAAGGAATGGGGGGTCCAAAAGGTGGTCGAGGATTCCTCAGGTAATGCAGGCTCCGCCATTGCGGCCTACTGCACCAAGGCAGGAATCGAGTGTGATATTTATGTTCCCCACGATACCTCTCCCGGGAAATTGGTCCAAATTCAAGCCTACGGGGCGACCTTAAAAAAAGTAGAGGGTTCGAGGGAAAGAACCGCTGAGAAGGCGATGGAGGCGGTCTCTAAAATTCCTTATGCCAGCCATTGTTGGAATCCCTTCTTCCTTCACGGGACAAAAACCTTTGCTTTTGAGGTCTGGGAGCAGATGAATTGGAAGACTCCAGATACGCTCGTCCTCCCCATTGGACACGGGACACTTTTTTTGGGTGCCTACATCGGGTTTAAGGAGTTGAAGAAAGCAGGAATGATCAAAAGAATTCCTAAACTGGTGGGTGTCCAATCTCTTTCATGTGCCCCTCTTTATCAGGCCTTTAAAAATGGTTGGAGAGAGCCAGGACCCATTGAGAAGAAAGAGACCGTCGCAGAAGGGATTGCCATCGCAACACCCATCAGGGGAAGGCAGATATTGGAGGCGATCCGAGAAACGGGTGGGGAAATTCTGGCAGTAACGGAGAAGGAAATCAAAGTAGCCCTGAAAGAGATGGGTCGAAAGGGTCACTTTATTGAACCCACCTCTTCGGCCACGATTGCTGGACTGAAAAAGTATTTAAAGGAAAAGAGGCGGAAAGAAACCGTCGTTTCTACTTTTACAGGGATGGGTTTGAAATCCGCAGAAAAAATGTTATAAAGAGAGAGTTTTGAAAAACTATTCCAAGCTCTCTTGATTACTCAGATTTCAAGATGATTACACAGATTTTTATGAATTCTCAATGTTTTCTCATCTGTGTAATCGGTACCTAATCGGTGGAATCAGAGATTTCCAGGTTTTTTCAGAAATCTCAAACATTTATCTTGACAAGCCTTTGAAGAAGGATTAAATTTTCGTCAAAAAATTCCAACCGGGTTTGTCGGTAGACCAAATCTAAAGAATTGAGAAATATAAATAAGAGATGTTTTGAGGAGGTAGACATATGTGGCGAGTGAATCGAGGCCGGACATCTTTACCCATTTTTTTAGTTTTTCTGATATGTTGTCTCATCGTTCCATCCTTACTCCTTGCTCAAGAGGAGAAGAAGGACCTCAGGCCGGAGCGCGGTATCGCTGTCTATCCGGAATTCTCGGGAGTGATTGTCTCAAAAGGAGAGGCGGTGAGAATGGATCTGGTGTTGGACAACAAGGGACGAACCGATGAGACGATCGATTTGAAGATCTCGACCGTCCCAAAGGGATGGAGGGCACAATTGAAAGGAGCCAGTTATCTGATCACCGGAATGTATGTCCCCAATGGGAAGACAAAAAATCTTGCCCTGAATTTGGAACCTGATAAGACGATTGGAATAGGGACGTATGTTTTCCAATTTGATGCGCAGACCTCAGATGGAAAATTCACCTCTACTCACAAGCTCACGGTGGATGTTCAGGAGCGAGTCACTGGAGCCGATGATATCCAGATCACTACCTCTTATCCTGTGTTAAGGGGCCAAACGGATGCGAGGTTCGAATTTTCCATTGAAGTGATGAATAAAAGTGAAAGCGATCGTACTCTGAACCTCGCCGCCATGGGACCAGAGAAATGGGAGATCAACTTCAAGCCCGCTTATGAAGCAAAACAGATCTCAAGCCTCCGCATCAAGGGAGCACAGAACCAAACCGTAGCCGTGGAAGTCACCCCACCCAAAGATGCCATGTCTGGAGAATATCCCATTCTGGTCAGGATTAGCTCGGGCGATAAGAAAGCTGAAGTAAAATTAATGGTGAACCTGACAGGCATTTATAAACTTGATGCTGGAACCCCTACGGGGATCCTCTCCTTGGAGGCCACACCAGGAAAAACCGCCAACTTTTCTCTTTTTGTGAAGAATACAGGTTCTGCGGTCAACCGGAATGTCAACTTTTCTTCTTTTAAACCCGAAAATTGGGAAGTCACCTTTAAACCCGAAAAGATTGATGCCTTGGAACCCAATGCCTTGAAACAGGTAGAGGTGACGATCAAACCTTCCCCGCAAGCTCTCGTGGGAGACTATTCCGTAGGCGTCATGGTGAATGGAGAAAAATCGGATAAGACCGTTGAATTTCGAGTGACGGTGAAAGCCTCCACAGCTTGGGGGTGGATTGGAATCGGTATTATCATCTTTGTGATTGCTGGATTGAGTGCATTATTCATCTGGTTGGGGAGACGCTAACGTGGAACGACAGATCGTCATTGAAGCTGAAGGATTGACCAAAAAATATGGTCATCAGATAGCAGTGAACCAGCTCGATCTCCAAATCCGTGAGGGAGAGGTATTTGGATTCCTTGGCCCCAATGGGGCTGGTAAGACCACGACACTGCTCATGTTCCTTGGACTTACCGAACCCACTTCAGGGAAAGTCAGAGTCATTGGATTCGATCCAACACGGGACCCTTTTCATGTCAAGGAAAAGGTTGGATATCTCCCTGAGAATGTTGGTTTCTATGATGAGATGGATGCCAGGCAAAATCTTCAATATATCGCGCGATTGAATCGAATCCCGGATAAGATTTCTGCTGGGAGGATTGACGAATCGCTTAAAGTGGTCGATCTTTTAGAAGAGGTGGGGAAAAAGGTTGGAACTTATTCGAAGGGGATGAGACAGCGCCTTGGAATTGCGGAGGTTCTAATCAAAGAGCCCAAACTTATCTTCCTGGATGAACCGACCATCGGTCTGGATCCAGATGGGACGAATCGGATGCTTGACCTCATTCACTCTCTCAGCCGAGAAAAAAATATTACCCTTTTCCTCTCCTCACACCTTCTCGATCAGGTTCAGAGGATATGCGATCGGGTAGGAATCATGATCAAAGGGGATTTGGTAGCCATGGGACCCATTGAAGAATTGGCTAAGAAGAAATTAGGCGTGGATAAGGAACATTATACGCTTGAAGAAATCTATATGAAGTATTTTAAGGAGGCCTAAATTGTACGGGATCTTGACCATATTTAGAAAAGAGATGGAGGACCACTTCAGCAGTATACGGTTTCTCCTGATTTCGGCGCTGATCGTGATGGTGGGCGTAATCATCGCCTCGATGGTGGGCATGGGCATTCAAGAGGAATCAAAGGGTATGGCGAAACCCACATTGATCTTTTTGTGGCTTTTTACTTCGACGGGAAAACTCTTTTCCTTTGTTCAGTTCATTGGCTTTTTTGGCCCCCTCATTGGAATCTTTCTTGGATTCGATTCCATCAATCGGGAACGCGTTTCAAGGACATTAAGCAAACTGCTCTCCCAACCCATTTACCGGGATTCTGTGATTAATGCAAAATTCCTGTCTGGTGTAGCGATGGTTGCTATTGTGTTGGTGGCCATTGTCCTCATCATCTCAGGCCTTGGCATCCGGTTGATCGGCGTCGTGCCGGGTGGGGAAGAAGTCTGGCGTCTTGTTATTTATATTGTCACGAGCATCCTTTACATCTCCTTCTGGCTGGGGATATCGATTTTATTTTCAGTGATCTTCCGTAGCACGGCTACCTCAGCCCTGGCTTCTTTAGCCATATGGATATTTTTCTCCTTCTTTGTGAGTTTGGGGGCAGGGGCTCTTGCAAATGCGATTGCTCCAGTGAGTCAGAGTGCCAGCGGGATAGATGTAGACGCGGCCATCAATAATGCACAGATCCAAAGGACCATTTCCCTCTTTTCTCCTATGACCCTCTATAGCGATGCCACTACCATCATCCTTGATCCAATGAGAAAGACCACCCAAGCTCTTATCTTGATGGGGCCTCTGGAAAGACTTTCTTTATCCCGATTTCAAAACCCACTCCCCCTACTGCAGAGCCTCTTCATTGTCATTCCCCATTTAATTTCTATTGTGGCCATTACCATTCTCTGTTTTGGAGTCTGCTATCTCGTCTTTATGCGGCAGGAGATCAGAACGGTCTGAGTTCGCATAGAGCATGGCGCATAGCGCATAGCGTTAAAACATGCCAATTCAGAAGCGAGAAATTTTTGGATGGGCGATGTATGATTTCGCCAACTCTGCCTTTGCCACCACCATTCTTGCCGTCATCTTCAATCAATATTTTGCCACCGTCGTCGCAGGAGGAGAAAGGGGAATCGAATTTTTCGGATATCACCTCCATGGCGCTTCCTTTTTCACTTTTTCTGTGGCCCTCAGCATGGCGATCACAGCCGTGCTTTCCCCATTTTTAGGCGCTGTGGCCGATGCCTCGGCTTCCAAGAAGCGGTTTCTCATGGTCTTCTGCTACATCGCTATTCTCTTTACTGGATTTCTCTATTTTGTTCGTGCAGGCAACTATTGGAGAGGAGCCATCTTCTTCATCATCGCTAATATTGGCTTCGCAGGTGGAAATGTCTATTACAATGCATTTCTACCAGAAATTTCAACCGATGAAAACATTGGGCGGATTTCAGGTTTGGGATGGGCATTGGGATATATTGGGGGAGGAATCCTTCTGGGGATCAACTTGATCATGCTGAAATATCCCGGTTGGCTTGGATTCCCTGCCCAGTATTTCACCGTTCAGGATTGTTTTCTCTCGGTAGCCTTGTGGTGGCTGATCTTTTCTCTTCCCACTTTTCTGTTTTTAAGAGAGAGGGCACAAAAAACTCTCCCCTCTTTTGAGAAAAATTATTTCAGCGAGGGTTATCAACGCCTTCAACATACCTTTCGGCGAATTAAAACCTTCAGGGAGCTGACGAAATTTTTGGTGGCCTACCTTATTTACAACGATGGAATCGAGACCGTCATCATCATGGCTTCGATCTTCGGTGCACAAGTGTTAGGGATGGAGACGGGCGAGATCATTCTCTTTTTTTTGATGATTCAGGGAATTGCATTTTTCGGTTCTCTCATTTTTGGATTTTTGGCAGATGCGATCGGGAATAAGAAGGCAGTGATGATCTCCCTTGGAATCTGGTCTCTCATTGTCATCTGGGCGTTCAAGTTAGGAATCATCTGGGATCCAAAGACAGAATACTGGATTTTAGGAGTTATGGCTGGGATGGTGATGGGTGGAAGTCAGGCCGCCTCCCGTTCTCTTCAGGGAATCTTTACCCCTGATGCCAATAGCGCTGAGTTTTATGGCTTCTTTGCTGTCTCCGGGAAATTTGCCTCTGTTTTTGGACCACTCATCTATGGAATTCTGATTGCGATCACAGGAAGTGTCCAATCGGGTATCCTTTCTGTCCTTCTCTTTTTCATTGTCGGAATGGCGATCCTCTGGGGGGTCAACGAAAAGAAAGGAATGGAGGAGAAACGGAAACCGGTCATATAAAAAGAGAGGGGTCAAGGGATCTAGGGTTCAAGGGGTCAAGTAGTAATACTTTTTTGAAATAAACCCTTGACCCAAGAACCCTGCGGACCTCGGAACCCATTTTTTAGTATTTAAATCTGATTCTATATTTAACCTTCACTTCTTTATCTTTTGCCACAGGCACGTCGAGACGAATCAAGTGAGCGCTCAGTTTTTCGAAAGAATGTGTATTCGAAAGCATCTCCCAATCCCCAGGAATCGGTTCTTCCACAAACACCTTAATATCTTCTTTCTTATGATTCCTTAAGCTTACTTCAAAAGCCACCTCAAAGAGATTACTTCCCAGACGCTTATAATCCGTCTGAATTCTTTCTCCCACGACATCAAAAGCCTCTCCGATTTTGATCTTGAATTTTTCGTCTTTTGGGGTATGGTCGATTCGATCTTCTCCCACAAATTGCAGACTTCCGTCCTTGTCTTCTTTGTAAACGCGGATCGTTCCCTTGGGAAGAGGAATTCCGAGGTTATTCTTTTTAGTGTTTTCCAGTTCAAGGAAGACTCCAACCTTTTGTTTTTGAGATCCCTGATTCATTTGATAATAGTATTGGGGATGGCCTGCGAAGATAAAGAGTTTCTTAAGGGGTACTTGATTGGCGTCGAGAAGGGTCATCTGTTTGGTTTGATTATCTTTGACCGTGGTTCGACGATCTAAAGTGTAAAGGTGATATTCAAAGAAAGACTCTTCCTTGAATTGGGGGCTTGCCTCTTTTGCCGCAGCCATGGGCCTGGCGTAATCCATCTGTATCTCTCCCTTAACGCGATGGATATCCCCTGCCACCAGTTTCAAGAGAGCATTTTGATAAGTGGCACCGCTTCGATTATCAATCGTGACCCAACCGGTCAAGTCAGTCAGGGTGTCCAATTTATTTAAGACCGCCACATAATCAGCCTTCCAGTTGATCCCGGAAGTGAGATAAGAGGCCTCTAACTTCTGAGGCTTTGAAAGTTTATTCTCCAGCATCCAAACCAATGTGGGTTGTGGGATGAGGTTTTCAGGAATCTTTGAGAGAAGGATCCGCCCATAGTGGCCAATGTGGATCTTGTCTCCGATCTGAAAGATATTTCCACCTTGAGTGGAAAGGAGGGTTGCTTCAACGATCTCCTCTTTTTTTGTTTCAGGATTAATGGTAGCGAGTTGAACCTTCTGTCCCACAAACTTTTCGAGGAGTTTCTGGGGACTGAGAAGATCGTATTCGTAGTTTTGTTCTAAAACACTGAGGCTCGATCCATTGATCAGGGATTTGATGTGAACGGTTGTAGGGTCAATCTTTGCTGCCACATCCATGAATTTTAGTTCATGGATACCTGGTTTAAATTCAATGAGCCGGGTATCCTTGACCAACCCTACATTTGAGTTGTAAATGGTAACCGCCACATTTTGCTGGTCTTTTAAAGTACTGGTTAAGGGTGCTGTAAAACCTATTTGGATAGAAAAAAGAAATGAGATGAGAGTGATTAAAACGATTAACCTTTTCATTGGAAAACCCTCCTTCTTGAGATTTTACTATTTATAGACAACAAAGAAACCAATTTGGTTCCAAAATATTTTTTAGAAAGATAGTTTAGATTTTCAAAGCGAAAGAATAAGGAATTACCCATGAATAGGATTAAGACGGAACTCCTGTTTTACTCTCTACAATTCTGATTATTGACCGATCGGGCAGGATTTCATGCAGTTGAAGCAGAAATATTGAAACCCAATGAAGCCGGCCTGATATAAACGCCAGAAGTTTACATCCCTTACCATCTTTTTCTGTTCTTCAATTGTGCCCTCTGCAAACTTAGTCCAGAAACGAATGGCGCTTCCAATGCCATAGGGTTGGCTAATTTTAAGACACTTCATGTCATCGGTTTTGCCTTCTTCATCCAGCGCATGAGCAGGGCAATTCTCGATACAGATATTACAATCCGTACAGAGCCTTTCGGTAACAGGAGGATCTGAAGGTAATTCCAAATTCGTGATCACTGCCGTAAAGATCACCCTGGAGCCTAGGGTTGGATGGATGACAAGATTGTGCCTGCCAAAGTTACCCAGACCTGCGGCAACAGCGGCATGGCGTAAGGAGACATCTCCCACTGTTCCCCTGGTTTCATAGCTCATGTAGAGAGGGTAGGAGGGAGGTACGGTCATCGCCTTTGCCTTAAATTCCCTTTCCAAGAAACGTGCCACCCTGTAATTGGAAGAACGTGTAAATTCCAATATATCCAGCCTTCCCCCCGTGGCGATCTGCATATTTTCGCTCTCACAGTTTGAAAGTTCTTTATAAGCAAGAACAACCAGTGATTTGGCACCAGGGAAGATAGTCTGCAAATCCGGGGACCTTGGACTTTTATAATCTTTAACCGAGGCGATGCCCACATCATCTGCTCCTAAACTCAAAATGAATTCTTTAATTTTCTCTTTCATCCCATTTCTCCTCTCAACCCCCATTTATTTCGTTTTGTAAATTATCATAACACAAAAGAAACGCTTGAAAAACCACCCTATTGAGTTTACACTGGTTTAAAATTCCGCAAAAAATATTCCATGGAATCTTATTCATTTGATAACCTCATCATCACCCTTGACAAAAAAGGATCGCGGGAATTCTACAAGGTAAGCTTTCCATTCCGCTATGGTCATTTTTCAGAAATAAAAACTCCGGATTTCATTTATCAATTTAATCTGAATGGAGAAATCAAATTTATTCAGGGAATAGGTCAGAACTGGCCACATCCGGCAGAATGGTTGAAGCGGACCGTGGGTAATGATTGGATATACTACTCTTCCGGTGATTATAAGGATATTAACGACTACTTTGGTGAGTATTACTTCCCGTATTTCTCCTATTCGAGCAACTCCATCATGGATGGAAATCCGTTTAGCGATCATGCAGTCAATTCAGCCATGAAGTCGTGGCCATTGCTTCAGGCTAAAATAAAAAAACTGATTCCAAGGGCTAAGTCAAAGAGACTTAAAGATTTGTTCATGCGTGTCACTGAAAAAGACGAAGAGAGCCTGAGGCGGAGATCCGATCAACTGCATCATTTCATCGGAGGGCAGGTGACGGTTCTTCCACCTGATACCCGACATGTGGACTATGAAGTCATTCCGATTATCGTGGCTGATGGATGTCTATACCATTGCGGCTTCTGTCGAGTGAAGACAGGACAAGATTTCACCCCTCGTACTTCCAAAGATATCATAGGACAGATTAAAAACTTAAAACAGTTTTATGGACAGGATCTTCACAACTATAATGCTATTTTTTTGGGACAGCATGACGCTCTTTCCGCCGGGAGAGAACTCCTTGAGCTGGCTGCAAGAAACGCTTACGAAATATTTGAATTTGAACGTTCTTATCTGAAAGGAGCCTCTCTTTTTCTATTCGGTAGCGTTGATTCGATGGTTCATGTTGAGGAAAAAGTATTTGAGTCACTTAACGCTCTCCCCTTTTCTACTTATATCAACATAGGACTTGAATCGAATGATCCAACCACCTTGGAGGTATTGAAGAAGCCTGTTTCTGTTGAAAAGGTTCGAGAGGCTTTTGATCGGATCTTAGATATCAACAGGAGATATGAAAAGATAGAAGTGACGGCAAATTTTGTTTTCGGAAGAGATCTTCCTTCAGGTCATTTGCCCTCCCTTTTAGAGTTGACAAGGCACAAACTAAATTCCTCCTACGACAAAGGGGTTGTCTATCTGTCTCCACTTATGGAGGAAGGACTGAGAGATAAGGAGAGCAAAAGGGAGCTGTTGAGAAGATTTCTTAAATTAAAAACCCAGAGCCGTCTTCCGACTTTTATTTACCTCATCCAGAGATTGTAACCTTCCATATTCTTTGCTTCCGGTAGGTCCTTTTTCTATTGTTTTATCTTTTTAAGCCGAAATAGGTTGACCAGTGTTTTGGCGGCCCTTTCCGGGGTGGGATAATTTGGGATACCTGATCCTTCAAGGCGTTTAATTTCATTATCCCAGATTCCAGCAGGTGCAGAAAAACAGCATAGAATCGGTTTGTGGGTCTCTCTTTCCAGTAACAGATCTGTTAAGATTCCGACAGCAGATCGATTGGCCGATGCGAACATAATGCATACGATGAGCGCATCAATATTTTTATCATCCATGACGGTATGCACGATTCCTTTGATGGCCTCTGAGTCATACCAGGCAGGACCCATGTCCACAGGATTGGTCCTGATGGCAAGAGGGGGGAGCAATTCCTCCACCCTTTTCTGAGTTTTAGGAGTAAATGGAGGAATGGACAAACCTTCCATCTCGCAGACATCACAGGCCGCCATTCCAGGTCCAGCCTGACCGGAAAGGACCGCTACTCTATTCCCTTGTGGAAGTGGACACATGGTCAAAGCCTTGGCTGTATCCAGAAGTTCTTCTGAACTTCCAACCGTTAAAATCCCAGCCTGTTTAAAAGCACTCTCGTAGATTTCATGTTTTCCTGCGAGGGAACCCGTATGAAATTGAGAAGCCTTATCACTTGTGGAGGAGCGTCCCACCTTGTAAACGAGGAGAGGTTTTTCTCGATTTCCTCTCCTAGCCACCTCCATCAATCTCTTTGGATGATCGATCCCTTCCATGTACAGGGCAATCACTTTGGTTTGCGAATCCTTGATCAAATATTCCACCATCTCCGCAAAATCAACATTACAACGGTTCCCCAAGCCGATGATTTTGCTGAATCCGACCTTGTTCTGTAAGGATAGAAACGCCATCAGATGAGACATCCCACCGCTCTGGCTGACGAAGCTGATTCCCCCTTTCTCCACCAAGGAAAATTCGGGTGTAAAGGATGCATTCAGGGAAAGGTGAAGATTCGCAATTCCAAAGGTATTTGGGCCGATGATCTTGATACCGTATTGATCTGCCAGTTCCGTTATCTCCCTCTGTAAAATCTCTCCTCTTTTATCCTCAATTTCTTTGAATCCAGCGGTGATGAGAACGATTCCCTTAACCCCCTTTTCTTGGCATTCCTTTATTATTTTGGGGACCTGCTCAGCCGGAAGGACGACGATGGAGAGGTCAACCGTATCAGGGACCCTGGAAAGGGATGGATAGGTTTTTATTCCAAGGATTTCATCTTTCCCTGGATTGACCGGATAGATCCTGCCTGGATATCTCCCCTCGGTGAGGCTCCTCATCACATGAGAACCCAGTTTCCCTGGATTATCAGATGCCCCGATCACGGCGACAGCCTTCGGGTTAAAGATTGCATCCATTGCCAACCGTTTCTTTTCCATAGAATGCCTTTCTATTTAAAGGGGGTGGAATTTCCTTAATTTAAACCAATTGAAGGAGATGATCAAATCATTTTTTCAAATGGCGGGGTTTAGATTGGAAGATTCAAGCAGGCCAACGCTTGACCGGAAATTACACCTATTTGTCTTCAATCGAGGCATGCTTCAGGAGTCAAAGATTTGGTAGAAATGATCAGATCGGATAGACAGAGGGAGATTAAATGCAAACAGGCAGATTTTTCATTACTTTCTACCGCCACCCGATGGATTCATTTTCATAATGTACTTCGGTGGTTCCTCCTCCATGCAGAAATATTCGTGCCGGAGCCAGGCGTCGGTCATATCGGTATTGTGCCTGCTCAGGAAGTGCTCGTTTTGCCCGGTAATGAGCATCATGTAGGCTTTAGGTTGCGGGTCGAAGCGCACAATGATTCTGGGCGCGGAAGCGAGATCCGCTACAAAAGGTGGGGCGACCTCGGGGAACCTGGCGCGATTGTTTGTCTCGCCGTCACCCTCAAAAGGGAAAGGCCCGTAGTTGACGAGGGGGCGGAAAAGCGCCGATTTCCCGAGCACATGATCGAAACGGATAAGATGAATTTTTCCCCACGCCCAGCTTGAGGGGTCTGAATTCTTAAAATGCGTTTCCAGGAGGGAGCATGTCTCCCTGAAGGCCCGCGTGGCGATGTCCGAAACGTTTTCTACGGCAGGAGTATTCACATCGTCGAAAAAATCGTCTCCCTTTTCAACCATGTCAAGAAATCGTTCCATGCTGATATATCGCTCTCCGATGTATTCGGTTGCAAGTTCATCCCCCAGTTCATCGGCAAACGTATTAAAGGCAAAGCGGACATAAAAGGTGTTATAAATCGAAGCCTCCGCGGAATCGACGCGGTTTTCGCCGTTCCAGGTCAGCACCATATCATAGGCTTTTTTCAAGTTACCTTCCTCTTTCCCGACTTTCACATGTTTCTTGATAACGCCCGCGATTTTTTGCGCGAGCACCGTATGCGTATCCGTCTGGACTTTCTTGAGATATTCAACATCGATATCCCGCTTGTCCCTCAGCATCCTCGCAATGTTTTCATAACGGTAACCTGGCGCGTAGGTCCCGTTTAATTCGTATGAATCATCCTTCACATTCTTATTATTGGCGGTGGCAATAAATCCCCGTGGCGGGTTTTTTAAAAGCGGGTACCTCTCGTCGGGCACGTTGCCGTTCCAGTTTCGACGCGTGCGCTCTCCGTCGCTTATCAGGTTCCCCGTACCTTTTATGCGCAGGGGCAGGGAACCGATTATCCTAAACGCGATATTGCCCTTGTCATCGGCGTAAGCCATATTCTGCGGTGATATCCTGACCCGACTGGCGCCCTTCATAAATTCCTCGTAGGTTTTTGCCGAGTTCATCAGGAAAAAACCCTTGAAATCGACGGAATCGAACCCCGCCCAATCGAGGCTTACATCAAAACCCAGGTCCTTAAAGACCTCCGTCAGCACGGGCTTATCGCCCACGTAATAAATGCTTCGGGTCACTTGAGCTTTGCCCTTAATTCCGAACACCTCCTTTTTCTCCGTCAGCGGAATGTCCCTACCTCTGAACCGGTAGGTCTTCCTACCCCAGTCTATCTTTTCCATGAAAAGATCGACCATGTCTGCGCCCTGGTTTGTAAGACCCCACGCGCAATTCCGGTTGTATCCCGAGACGATGAAAGGAAGCCCGACCACCTGAGCGCCGGCCACTTCAAAATCCCCGGCACGCACCCTGATCAGACAGAAGTCGTTAGGGAGCTTGGACTGGTGGACCTGCATGTCGCTGCAGAGCACCGCACCTCCGTGCTTTGTCATCTTCGGCGCGATAGCCCAGTTGTTGGACGCCGATCGGCTCCCCAGAAGCCCATCAAACTCCTTCAGGATTGCTGCGATCTTGCTTTCAATCATCCTGGATGCAGCAGTGTCGTTGATGATGGTGGGTGTCCCGGGCGGTATAAAGCTCAGCAGCCTCATGCCCCTTTCGTTGCCCACCTTTTGCAGGATTCTGTGATAAAGAAGCTCATGCTTCATGTTATAGGCGAGGCTCCAGCTCATCATGATTCCCACAAGAACCGAGTCGGATATCTCCCATTTCTCTTTCTTCATGCCCAGCAATTTCATATACACATGAGGACCATTGATGTCCAGGTAGTGATTGATGCCGTCGACATAACGCTGATAAAGGGCTTTGAAATGGGGATCGAGTGTCGTCGCATATTCCTTTGCCCTGCCGTTAAAGTTGACGCTGCGAAGGAAGATGTCCTTGCTTAGGGACTCCTCGCCAGCAAACTCCGAGATACGTCCCTGCCCGACTCTGCGGGTAAATTCCATCTGGAACATCCGGTCCTGGGCGTTCACATAACCCCAGGCGAAGAACAGGTCTTCGATGGTATTTGCAGTAACGGTGGGAATGGCGAATCGGTTACGCTCCACCCTGACGGCAGCGGAAAGGTCGGGAGCGGTGATATCGGATGAGTAATTCGGGAGTCCCTTCCTGAGATAAAGATACACGCCGCCGATAATGAACGCCAAAACGATCACGAAAACAATAAGTATCTTTTTCATTTCTTCCTCCCGGATGGATGCGCTCAAAAGCAATGTATCAAACCATTATGAAAAAAACAAATACTTTTTACCACTTCCCTTGTTATCATTAATAGAAATGGACCTCTCCTCAAAAGACTAAACCCTACGGTTGTAAATCATTATATAAATAGGGAGATGAGTGCGCTGAAAGACCTTAACGGCGGCACCTTTAAACGGTTTGCCACTCAGTTTCCAAGCAGATGACAAAAGTCACCTCAAGTGACATCATATGTGCCCCATAAAACATAGAAAAATTCGAAAAATTCGCAGTGGTAAAGGTTTGGAAGCACACCCACATCCCTTTTCAATTCAAGGTTAAGGTAAATTGATATATAATTTTTATTATTGTCGTGATACTCCCTTAGAGATATATTAAACTTTATGGAAATAAAATCTCGGAATTGCTCTTGGATCCCTCTCTTCTCTTTCCTATTGATCTTGATCGGGTCGTTTGGGGTTGATGGTTCTCAACATCCATGCTGCCCCGGTGATCCGGAGATTTCTTATCTTCTTACTCCGAAACCTTCCCAGAAGTTTCACTACCTGGTTCGATACGAGACGTTCTTTTCGAACGTGCTGGATAAGGAGAAAAGATTTTTCATCATCCTTCCAGAAGATTATTTCCAGAATCCCAGCGCTAAATATCCTATTCTCTTCCTTCTCCATGGGTATAATTTTCATCGGACAGGTTTATGGTGGAAGGTCCACTCTCCGGAAAAAGCAAAGAGACTCCTGTGTGAGGTAAAAGAAGAGGAATATCATTGGCTTTTCCATGAAGACATGGCTGTCGTCGCCTATGCGATGATGGATTCTAAGAATCGGTCCTATCGAGATTTAGAGAAATCTTTGGAGGTACGCTTTCAAGAGCTTTCCCAACACGGAGGGATTACTAAAAGCGATTATTCCCCGAAGGAGATTGCCCAATCGATTGTTTCCTATAACCTTCACCCCAATGGGAATTTGAATGATCCATTTCATTCCATTCAGAAAATGGTCATCGTCCTTCCTGACGGGGATAATGGATTTTATACCGATGAGAATGAGGGGAAGAGGCTTTTCCCAGAAACAAAGAATCGAAAGGCCTGTGATGATTTCCATCCAGGGGAAGCTCTGAACTATTCGCTCTTCCCTTTTCTCTATATAAAGCCAGGCGCCCTGGGTAAGCACGAATCCTATTTTCTTGAACTTCTGCAGTACATTGAGTCTCGGTCTCCATACCAAGAGAGGCTTCTTCGGAGAAGAGGCCTGGGTGGTATTTCGGTGGGAGGATTTGGAGCAATAAAACTTGGGCTAAAATATCCCTATCTTTTCCACTCCCTTAGCAGCCAGAGCGGGCTTCTTGATATCGAACTTCTTCAAGATAAGTGGATGCTGAAAATGGTTCTCCCTGAATTTTTAGAAGTATTCGGTCGTCTTGAGCCGAACAGACTGCCTTCCAGTTCTTCTTTTGATATAAGACATATCCAGGAAAACAATCCCTTGACCCTGATTAAAAGAAGAGGAATAAACCAGTTACCCCACTGGCTCTATTTTGATTATGGATCGAAAGAAGGATTTGACTGGATTACAAAAGGGAATAAAAATTTTGAGAAACTATTGAAAGAGGGAAGCCATCAGATTCCGTTACTACCTTTTAATGGGAAGTCTGGACACAATTACCAATTCTGGCGCAGCCGGTCAGGGAACGTCCTTCAACATCATTCCGATATTTTTCAGAATGTCCTCCCACCACCTGAATGAAGTCTTTTCACCCCGTATAATCCTTATAGCCACAGTCTTTAGGCTGGGGATGAAGGCAATTTCGAATCTGAGGGTAAAGAAAAGTCCTGTCCTTTAGAGTTGGGATATACGGGGTTTACTAAAAAATTACCGATCCATTAAAAGCCGGGTCAATTTTTCCTTATCGATTCCGAGACGTTCCCAGTTTTCAACATACGCCGGTTTTCCTTTCTCGTCATAGGGATCGATAAGGACTTTTCTTAGGAAGAAAGAAGATTTTTTAGAATGGCAATCCCCGCAACCCCGGGCGCCAAGGACATCAGGGCCTGACATCACATTATGGCTTAGAGAGAATTCAAGGACTTCAGCCTGCTCGTGTCTGGTCTTTTGAACCTCCCCCTTTTTATCCAGCTGATAAAGAAATCCTCCCTTCATCAAAACAGGATGGGAGGCTATAGGAATTCCAAATTTATCCTTTCCCTTTAAGGCTTTTAAAAAGATTTTGATTTCATCAAGAGAATTGACTTCGGGAAGTCCATCTCCATTATCATCTTTGAGGGGGGGTTTTTTTAATTCCTGTATCTTCCAAAGGGGGATCGGTTTCACTACATTAGGGCTGGGATCCAAATCTCCCCAGTAAATAATCAATAACGGTTTGGCAGGGACGATTCTACCCTTCCATTTTGTTACAGCTGGATACCAGATATTTAAATCCACTCCGGGGATCGATCTCTTGGGGTTTAGGGGGTCGTTGGAGAGAAAGGTTGATGTGTCATAGGTCAGAGTATCTCCCGTAGAGGCATACTCATAAACCAGGTCTGCAGAAGCCGTTTGAAACGGGATATGGCAGGTCTGACAAGCAATCAATTTCAAGTGGCGTGGGGAAAAGGGATGTCTATATCTGGGTGCTTTCTTATCTTTGCCCTTATAATGGCAATCTTCGCAGGAAATCATCGTATTGTTTAAGTCGTCTCTTACCGTTTCCTGGATGGTATCACCTTTTGCAAAATTATGCTCCTTGTCACTCGGATGGCAAGAGAGGCATTGGAGACCCTTGGCTTTATGGACATCTGTCTCCGGACTCCATTGACGACCTCTCCTCCATCCATCAGCCACGGCATGGCAGGCCCAACAATTCTCGTCAGGAGGTCTTCTAACAATCTTGAGGTGGACATTTTCAAAATCGGCCACCTCTTTTTTAGTATAGTCAATGATCACTTCATCCACTTTTGAATTTCCTAATTTATCCTTAGAGGTTTTGATATTCGTCCACCCAGCTCCACCTGACGGCCCATACTTGAAGAGTTTTCCTTTAAGAGTTGCGCCCCTTTCTTTCCATTGGTACCCCTTTAAATGGCAGATGAAGCAATCGGCCTCGCTGACACCGCTTTGATCCCAAGGAGCTCCATAATTGGCATCTCCATCACTATATGGAGTATAGTCACCATCCAATAAAGGGCTTTCTTCTGAATTTTCATAACCAAATTTTTTACTCTCTTCGTTATAATAGAGGTGGCCTCTCCGGTCATATTCACTCCATCCTCCACCGGGGTGGCAGGCTCCACAATTCTGAACGTAAGAAAAAGAGGACTTATCAATTTCAGATGGATTTTGATTAACTTTTTTAGCCAATTGACTTAAACCCATAGAGGCCAACGTATGCTTTCCGAACATTCCAGAGGATAAATTCCATGGATGCATAGGATCAAAGGTATCACTGATAACAATTTTACCAGTTTTATCGGTCCGGCCTTGCTGGAAATGGTAACCGTTGGTTATTTGATCATAATCGTGGCACCCCCCACAGGTTTTTTTAGGGCTGTAAGGCATTTTACTCTCAATGGTGAGTAGACTTCCATCAAACCCCTTGAGAGAAATCTTTTTATGGAAAGAATCCTGTGAGGTGATTGAAATTGGGAAAAATAAAAAAGAAGAGAGAGTGACTGAAATGGTTAAAATAAATGTTCCAATTTTTTTCAGAACGGGTATCCCTCCATGATGGATTTAAGTTTTTGGTAAGTAAGATAATAGTATATTGATAGAGAGGATAGGAGCAAGGAATTATTTCGGTTTTTAAAAAAATTTAAAAAAATTTCTTGACAAAAGAAAATTATTTTGTTATCTATAGAAAGTTAAATTCTTTATGTTCCTTTTTCCACAAATGTAACTCATTGATTTTCCAGTCTTTTTCTATACCAGGAGGAAATGTTCAATCAAAAAACGAGGATTTAGAGTCGGAGAGGTTCCCGAGCGGCCAAAGGGGACAGACTGTAAATCTGTTGGCGATGCCTTCGGAGGTTCGAATCCTCCCCTCTCCACCAGTTTTTTTTGGAAGGGATGGAGGATGAGAACCTTTCCCCGAAATAAGGAGGGGAATTAGGTTCGGCGACCAGAGGGAGGCGGAGAGAGCGAAGCGATCGAGCACATCCTCCCCTCTCCACCAGGCTTGCCAGCGGGCGACTGTTTAGACCACTCAACCTTTTATTTAATTCATATTGAATCAATTAAACGCCCTGAGCACAGTTCATCATCTACTTTTGTTGATCATGACAGGTAGAGAACGTGATCTTCATTAAAAGAGTGTTAATTTAAATAAAGGGAAGAGGGAATTCAGTAATTGGATATCCTCCATTGTTAAGGATTGTTTCTTATTTAAATGCGGGAGTAGCTCAGTTGGTAGAGCATCAGCCTTCCAAGCTGAGGGTCGCGGGTTCGATCCCCGTTTCCCGCTCCATTATGATTACTTATATCGTCAATGATGTTTTAATATAATCGGCCAGCCTGTCTTTTTAATTGACAGGTTTTTCTTTATTTTTGGCCCACGTAGCTCAGTTGGTAGAGCACATCCTTGGTAAGGATGAGGTCACCAGTTCAACCCTGGTCGTGGGCTCCAAAGGAAAAGATGGATTGGGCGATCTTTTCGAAAGATAAGGAGGGTTTGAGCCATGTCGAAGCCGAAGTTTGAGAGGACGAAGCCGCATGTGAACGTGGGGACGATTGGTCATGTGGATCATGGGAAGACGACGTTGACCTCAGCGATAACGAGGGTATTGGCGACGAAGCATTTAGCTTCTTATATGGCGTTTGATCAGATAGACAAGGCGCCGGAGGAGAAGGAGCGTGGGTTAACGATAGCGATTGCGCATGTGGAGTATGAGACGGCGAAGCGTCATTATGCGCACATTGATTGTCCGGGTCATGCGGATTATATCAAGAACATGATTACGGGTGCGGCGCAGATGGACGGGACGATTTTGGTAGTTTCGGCGGCGGATGGGCCGATGCCCCAGACGCGGGAGCATGTGTTGTTGGCGAAGCAGGTGCGGGTGCCTTACATTGTGGTCTTTTTGAACAAGGTGGACATGGTGGAGGATCCGGAGTTATTGGATTTGGTGGAGTTGGAGGTACGGGAGTTGCTTTCGGGGTATGATTTTCCTGGGGAGGCGACGCCGGTGATACGGGGCAGTGCGCTCAAGGCATTGGAGTGTGGGTGTGGGAAGCCGGAGTGTCAGTGGTGTAAGGGGATTTGGCAGTTGATGGATGCGGTGGACACGTTTATTCCGGAGCCTGTGAGGGAGATCGACAAGCCGTTTTTGCTGCCGGTGGAGGATGTTTTTACGATATCGGGTCGGGGGACGGTAGTGACGGGGCGAGCGGAGCGTGGGGTGATCAAGGTGGGCGATGAGGTGGAGGTGGTAGGGATCAGGCCTACGCTCAAGACCGTTTGTACGGGGGTGGAGATGTTTCGTAAGACGTTGGATCAGGGGCAGGCGGGGGACAACATTGGGGTGTTGCTCCGTGGGGTGAAGCGTGAGGAGGTGGAGCGGGGTCAGGTGGTGGCCAAGCCTGGGTCGATTACACCTCATCGGAACTTTAAGGCGGAGGCCTATATCTTGACGAAGGAGGAGGGGGGTCGGCACACGCCGTTTTTTAATGGGTATCGGCCTCAGTTTTATTTTCGGACGACGGATGTGACGGGGGTGGCGGTATTGCCGGAGGGGGTGGAGATGGTGATGCCTGGGGACAATGTGGCGTTGACGGTGGAGTTGATTACGCCGATTGCGATGGAGAAGGAGTTGCGGTTTGCGATTCGGGAGGGGGGTCGCACCGTGGGTGCAGGCGTCATCAGTGATGTCCTCGAATAAAGGAGAGACGACCTATTTCTTATTTAGGAGTATTCGATGAGGAATATTTTAACTTTGTCCTGTACAGAATGTAAAAGGAGAAACTATTCTACAACAAAGAATAAGAGGACCACTCCGGATAAGCTGGAGTTTAAAAAATATTGTAGGTTCTGTCGCAAACATACTGTTCATAAAGAGACCAAGTAAACCAGTTGGAGGAATGAGGTTGGAGGTTAGAGGTAAAGCATAACATATGGCAAAATTTTAGAGTGTTGTCTTTTGCCTTAAGCGGAGCGATCCTCAAACCTTAAACCTAATATAATGATACAGGCCAGTAGCTCTAACGGATAGAGCACCGGACTCCAAATCCGGGTGATGGGGGTTCAAATCCCTCCTGGCCTGCCACGTACCTAGCATGGTGCATGGCCTGCCATGTACCTTAAGGAATAAGGCAAGATGGAATTTTCAGTTAAAGAAAAATTTGAAACGGCAAAACAATTTTTAAGGGAAGTTAAAACCGAATTAAAGAAGGTGACCTGGCCCTCAAGGAAGGATACCCTGTCTGGAACCCTTGTCGTTTTAGTGGCTGTTTTCATCATTGCCATCTTTTTGGGAATTGTCGACTCAGGCCTGTCAAATATCATTAAGGAGTTATTGAAGAGGGCAACAAGTTAAAAGGAGTGAAATTTCCTCCTCCCTCATTACAATGGTAGGAGTTATGCCGCAACAATGGTATGTGGTCCACACCTATTCGGGTTTCGAGAGTAGGGCCAAGCAGAACTTGGAAGAACGAATTAAAAATCTCGGGAAGGGAGATTTTTTTTCAACCATTTTGGTCCCCACCGAGACGGTGGTGGAGTTGGTGAAGGGAAAAAGAAAGACCTCCCAGAGGAAAATTTTTCCTGGGTATATATTAGTCAAAATGGAATTGAACGAGGAGACATGGCATATCGTCAAGGACACCCCCAAGATCACTGGTTTTGCTGGTGATGGGACAAAACCAGTTCCCATCTCAGAAGGAGAGGTCGAAGAAATCCTGTCTCAAATGAAAGAAGGTGTTACAAAGGCGAAGCCGAAAGTGTCCTTCGGCGTTGGAGATAGCGTCCGAGTCATCGATGGTCCTTTTGTTAATTTTATTGGGACGATTGAAGAGGTTAAACCTGAAAAAAGAAAATTGAAAGTATTAGTCTCTATCTTTGGAAGAGCCACTCCAGTAGAACTGGATTTTATCCAGGTAGAGAAAAATTAACGATCCTCGGTTGAGGTGTGGACAATGGCAAAAAAAGTCGCAGCAATGGTAAAACTTCAAATTCAGGCAGGGCAAGCCAACCCTTCCCCTCCCGTCGGACCGGCTTTGGGACAACATGGGGTCAACATCATGGAGTTTTGTAAAACCTTTAACGCTCGAACCCAGGGGCAGGAAGGGATGGTTATCCCCGTAGTGATCACCATCTATTCAGATCGGTCCTTTAGCTTTCTGACGAAAACTCCGCCGGCTTCCATCCTTTTAAAGAAGGCAGCTAAGATTGTGAAAGGGTCTGGTGAACCCAATCGCAACAAAGTGGGTAAAGTGACGAGGGACCAGATTCGCGAGATCGCACAGATCAAGTTCAAGGATCTCAGTGCGGTGGATATGGAAGGAGCGATTCGCACGGTCGAAGGGACGGCACGAAGCATGGGCTTGGAGGTTGTGTAAGAGAGGATTATGGCAACGAGAGGAAAGAAATATTTAGAGGCAAAAGCGAAGGTCGATCGAAGCAAACGGTATGAGCTGGAAAATGGGGTCAAACTCCTTTTGGAGACAGCGTACGCTAAGTTTGACGAAGGAGTGGACCTCGCTATCCGTCTCGGGGTGGACCCTAAGAAAGCAGACCAAATGGTCCGAGGAACCGTTGTCCTTCCTCATGGAACCGGCAAGAAGGTCCGGGTATTAGTCTTTGCCAAAGGTCAGAAAGAAAAAGAGGCATTGGATGCGGGTGCCAATTTCGTGGGGGGGGAAGACCTCATCGAAAAAATTTCAAAAGGGTGGCTGGAGTTTGATAAAGCCATTGCTACACCGGACATGATGGGTTTGGTCAGTAAACTGGGGAAGATTTTGGGGCCTCGTGGATTGATGCCTAACCCTAAGGTGGGCACCGTCACCTTCGATTTGGAGAGGGCCGTTAAAGAGATCAAGGCTGGCAAGGTGGAGTTTAAAGTCGAGAAAGCAGGGGTTATCCATGTCCCTGTGGGGAAGGTCTCTTTTGGATTTGGTCAATTATTAGAAAATATCAAGACGCTCCTGGAAGTGATCGTCCGGGCAAAGCCACCCACCAGCAAAGGAATCTATTTGAGGAGTATTGCCTTATCCACGACCATGGGGCCAGGAATCAAGATCGATCCACTCGATGTCCGAGGTTTATTGAAATCGTAGAAAAATCGACGGGATTCATTGTCGGAGGTAAAGATCATTGAACCGAAAAGAGAAAGAACAGGTCGTATCAGACCTTGGTGAAAAGGTAAAGGGGTCTCAGGCTGCTGTCCTGACCAATTATCGAGGCCTTAATGTTGGACAAATAAACCATTTAAGACAACGATTGAGGGAAGAGAAGATTTCCTATCACGTAGTTAAGAATACATTGATGAAGCTGGCCTCGAAGGGGACGGATTTGGAGAAATTGAATACCTTTTTTGAAGGACCCACGGCCATTGCTATTTCTTACGGAGACCCTGTTCTTTTGGCAAAGATTTTATCGGAATTCATCAAAACCCAACCCGCTCTCGAGATCAAAGTCGGTCTCATTCAAGGAAAGGTGGCCTCTCCGGAAGAAGTCAAAGCTCTGGCGACGATGCCTTCTCGTGAGGTTCTTTTTGGTCAAATACTGGGAGGGATCCAGGGGACAGCCAATCAACTCGGGGCGGTCATTTACAATGCACTCCAACAGGTGCTCGGAACCATTCAGGCCCGTGTCGATCAACTAAGCCAGCAAACTTCTGAGGAACCGAAAACAGGTCCATGACGATTCCCCCTTCGTCCTCTTTCTTCGAAGAGAGGGAGGAGAAGGGATTGCTTGATCTATAGAGAAATAAAGATAGGAGGGTTTTTCAAATGGCAGATATCCAAAAAATTGCTGAGGAAATCAGTAGCCTGACGTTGTTGGAAGCGCGTGATCTGGTGAAGACTCTGGAAGAAAAATTGGGAATTAAAGCCACCGCACCGATGGCCATGGCAGCGATGCCGGTTGCTGGGACGGTGGCAGGAGCGGAAGCCGCCGCGGCTGAAGAGAAAACAGAATTTGATGCCATCCTGACAGGTTTTGGCGATAAGAAGATCCAAGTGATTAAGGTGGTCAGGGAACTCACCGGATTGGGTTTGAAAGAAGCCAAAGACCTTGTCGAAGGTGTCCCCAAGCCTGTGAAAGAAGGGGTTTCAAAAGAAGAAGCCGCCACCATGAAGAAAAAGCTTGAAGAGGCTGGGGGGACGGTCGAAGTCAAGTAGGGAAACATTTAGAGGTGTTGAGGGACATTGTTGTCTCTTCCCAGAAGGACAAAATGGATTTTAAGTGGAAGTCCGAAAGGGAGGGGACTTTCTATTTAAGGGAGATTTCTGAAAAAGTCCAGAAATCTCTCAAGAGAGCATGCAGTAGTTTTTGAGAGCTCTCTTAAGGGAGAGGAGTGATTATGGCCAGCGTTGTCCCTGTCTATCGAAGATATCGTAAGAACTTTTCAAAAATTAAAGAAGTGTTAGAGATCTCCAATTTGATCGAGGTTCAAAAGAGATCTTATGAACAGTTTCTACAAGCCAATGTGGACCCGGACAAACGGGAGCCCGTTGGACTTCAGGCGGTCTTTAAAACTGTCTTCCCGATCAAAGATTTTTACGAAACCGCCTCCCTTGAATTCGTCAATTACCGTCTCACCGAGCCAAAATATGATGTGGAGGAATGTCTGCTAAGAGGGATGACCTTTGCAGCCCCCATTAAGGTGACCGTTCGCTTAGTCGTCTGGGATGTGAATGAGGAGACCAAGGCGAAGAACATCAAGGCTGTCAAAGAACAAGAAGTCTATTTTGGTGAAATCCCTCTCATGACGGAAAATGGGACGTTCATCGTAAACGGGACAGAACGAGTGATCGTCAGCCAACTTCATCGTTCCCCAGGGGTTTTCTTTGATCAGGATCAAATTAAACCCCACAGTGGTGGGAAGATCTTTTATTATGCACGGATCATCCCCTATCGGGGTTCTTGGATTGACTTCGAATTTGATCAGAAAGACCTTCTCTATGTTCGGATTGACCGACGTCGAAAGATTCCTGTCACCGTCCTCCTTCGGGCTCTCAAATACACCGGAGAAGAACTCTTGGATTATTTTTATTATAAGGAAAAAATTGTTATCCGAAAAGGAAAATTCCAAAAAGAGATTTCGAAAGATGTATTGGTAGGACAAAAGGCGACCTCCGATATCCTGGATCCGGAAACCCATAAAATCATCCTCAAAAAACATCGTCGAATTACAGAAGAATCTTTTAAAAGATTGGAGTCAGCCAAGATCAATACCATTTCGGTGGAGGTCCAAGATTTGATCGGACGGTATCTGGCAAAGGACGTGGTGGATCCTGAAACCGGAGAAGTGATCGCCGAATGTAATGATGAGGTAACGGAAAAACTTCTGGAAGAGATGAAAGAAAGGAAAGTTGAGACCTTCGAAATTCTCTTCATCGACAACATCAATGTCAGCTCTTCATTAAGGGACACCCTGGTGGTGGATAAGATTGGGTTGACCCAGGAGGAAAGGGAGAAATTACCCATTCTTGAGCCAGGCAAATCCTTCCGAGAGAAGGAGTCCGAGAGGGGTCTGATTGATATTTATAAAAGACTTCGCCCTGGAGATCCCCCCACCATAGAGACAGCCATCGGTCTCTTCTACAATCTTTTCTTCAACTCCGATCGTTATGATCTCTCCAAAGTGGGAAGGATGAAGTTGAACCATAAACTTGGGTTGAAGGGAAATCCTCCCAAGGTGTTGGTTTTCACCGAGAAATGGAGAAAAGAGGCACTGCACGCTGGAGCGGCCTATGCAGGAGGGAGAGAGCTGGTCGATCGCATCCTGGAAGGATGGCTCGATTTTGACGAAGCCATCGCTACTCCGGAAATGGCTGAAGAGATTCAACGGGTGGCTAAGATCCTTCATCCCATCGGACTGATGCCCTCCTTGAAGGATGGGACCATCGCGGATGATATTCAAGGGAAGATTCGAAAGATTCTAGAAGATGAGAAGATTACCCTGAGGAGGAAAGATATTCTTGAGGTCGTCAAATACTTAATCAAATTGAAGGATGGCCAGGGTGCCGTTGATGATATTGATCATTTGGGAAACCGTCGGGTCAGAACAGTCGGGGAGCTACTGGAAAATCAGTATCACATTGGACTGGTGAGGATTGAGAGAGCGATCAAGGAGCGAATGAGCCTTCAAGATGTAGAAACCTTGATGCCCCATGATCTCATCAACTCAAAACCCCTTTCAGCGGTGATTAAAGAATTTTTTGGCTCCAGTCAACTTTCCCAATTTATGGATCAAACAAACCCTCTCTCAGAGATCACCCACAAGCGGCGACTTTCCGCTTTAGGTCCAGGAGGGCTCACCCGAGAGAGGGCAGGATTTGAGGTGAGGGATGTCCACCCCACCCATTATGGCCGCATCTGTCCGATCGAGACTCCAGAGGGCCCGAACATCGGCTTGATCACCTCCCTCAGCACCTATGGCCGTGTCAATGACTATGGATTTATTGAGACGCCTTACCGGGAAGTGATCAATGGAAAAGTCACCAACAGTATTCAATATCTCTTCGCTCTAGACGAGGAGGAAGAGGTGGATGGACAAAAACCCGCCATCGCTCAAGCGAATGCACCTATCGATCGAGAAGGAAGATTCGTCAATCCTCTTATCTCTGCCCGAAGAGGAGGGGAGTTTGTGATGCTGAAGCCTGAGGAGATTCGGTACATGGATGTTTCCCCAAAACAGTTGGTGAGCGTTGCCACATCCCTGATCCCCTTTTTGGAGAACGATGATGCCAACCGAGCCTTGATGGGATCGAATATGCAGCGTCAGGCCGTTCCTCTTCTCAAGACAGATGCTCCATTGGTTGGAACGGGAATGGAGGCCATTGTCGCCAGGGATTCTGGAGTGACCGTGGTGGCCAAACGAGATGGCGTTGTCGAAGATGTGGATGCATCGCGAATCGTCATCCGTGCCGATGAAGATGGCCAGAGACAGGATGATCCTGGAGTCGACATCTATACCTTAATCAAATACAAACGTTCCAATCAAAATACCTGCATCAATCAGAGACCCATCGTTCATCTTGGAGAGCGAGTGAAAAAGGGGGAAGTGATTGCGGATGGGCCCGCCACGAATATGGGAGAGCTGGCCCTGGGAAGGAATGTTTTGGTCGCCTTCATGCCTTGGGGAGGATATAACTTTGAGGATTCCATTCTCATCAGCGAAAAGTTATTGAAAGAAGATACCTATACCTCTATCCATATTGAAGAAATGGAGTGTGTCGCTCGGGACACCAAGTTGGGCAAAGAGGAAATCACCTGTGATATCCCCAATGCGGGGGAGGAGGCATTGAAGGATTTAGACGAGAGCGGCATCATTCGCATCGGAGCCGAAGTCAAACCCGGGGACATTCTCGTTGGCAAAGTCACCCCCAAGGGAGAAACCCAACTCTCTCCAGAGGAGAAACTCCTCCGAGCTATCTTTGGGGAAAAGGCGGGGGATGTCCGGGATACCTCTTTGAGAGTCCCCCACGGGATTGAAGGGATCGTCATCGATGCAAAGGTTTTCTCCCGGAAAGGGCAGGAGAGAGACGAGAGGACCAAAGCGATTGAAGATCAAGAAAAGGCAAGGTTGTTAAAAAACCAGGCAGATGAAATCCGAATTATCCAGAATAGTACGAGAAGGAAGATCGGAAAATATCTGATCGGTAAGCGAGCCCCCCACAAAATTGCGGATGAGAAGAAAAACCGCGTCCATTTGGAGGCGAAAGAACGGATCAAGGAAGAACATCTTTTTGCCATTCCTTTCGATCGGCTTAAGGAGATCGATGTGATGGAGGGGAAGAGAGTTCTGCCTGATGTGCAACGGTTTCTGGATCATGCCGAACTCCAGATCAATGTGGTGAAGGGAGTTTTCGGAGATAAATTGGCTAAACTGAAAAGGGGGGATGAACTTGCTCCCGGCGTCATCAAAACGGTCAAGGTCTACATCGCCATGAAACGGAAACTCTCCGTCGGCGATAAAATGTCCGGACGTCATGGGAACAAAGGGATCATCTCCCGGATTCTCCCTGAAGAGGACATGCCTTATTTAGAGGATGGGATGCCGGTTGAAATCATCCTCAATCCATTGGGAGTTCCTTCACGAATGAATGTGGGCCAGATTCTTGAAACCCATCTGGGATGGGCAGCCAAGGGACTGGGATGGAAGATCGAGGAGTATTTACAGAAGCATTTCAACCCCAAATTGCTTCGGAGGAGGATCAAAGAGATCTATTCCTCAAGAGAAGTGAATGAGTATCTGGAACAGGCGACCGATGAGGAGGTTGTTGAGTTAGCTCGCAAACTGGGCCAGGGGATTTTTGTCTCGGTTCCTGTCTTTGATGGGGCTTCGGAAGAGGAGATTAAAGACCTTTTGAAGAAAGCTGGGCTTCCCACCACAGGACAAACAATCCTCTATGATGGGAGGACGGGAGAACCTTTCCACTCGAAGGTGACCATAGGCTATATGTATCTCCTCAAATTGCACCACCTGGTAGACGACAAGATTCATGCCCGGTCCATCGGCCCTTATTCTTTGGTGACTCAACAACCGTTGGGCGGCAAAGCTCAGTTCGGAGGGCAACGGTTAGGAGAGATGGAGGTGTGGGCTTTGGAAGCCTATGGGGCAGCCCATTCCTTACAGGAATTCTTAACTGTGAAATCGGACGATGTGGCGGGAAGGACCCGAGTCTATGAGGCGATTGTCAAAGGGGAGCATACCTTGGAGCCCGGGCTGCCGGAGTCCTTTAACGTTTTGGTCAAAGAATTGCAGAGCCTTTGTCTGGATACAGAGTTGATCGAGGAAAAAAGAGAAGAGATTTAAACGGCATAGGGCATAGAGCAGAGAGCATAGCGTAAAAAATAAACTCTTTGCACCATGCGCTTAGCGCTTTGTTGAAAAAGGAGGGAAACCTTGGAAGATTATTTGTCATTCTTTGAGAAGGGGAAAAGTCCGATCAGTTATAACGCGATCCGGATCTCGATCGCCTCTCCAGAGAAGATTGAATCGTGGTCCCATGGAGAGGTAAAGAAGCCTGAAACCATTAACTATCGGACGTTCAAGCCGGAAAAAGATGGGCTCTTCTGTGCAAAGATCTTTGGCCCTACCAAAGATTATGAATGTAATTGCGGTAAATATAAACGGATGAAACATCGAGGCATTGTCTGCGAGAAGTGCGGGGTAGAAGTCATTCAATCCAAGGTCCGCAGGGAGAGGATGGGGCATATCCGGTTGGCCACCCCTGTCGCTCATATCTGGTTCCTCAAGAGCATCCCTAGCAAGATCGGGATCCTTTCGGATATGACATTGAGGGAATTAGAGCGAATTCTTTACTTCGAGGCCTACCTCGTCCTCGATGGAAAGAAAACACCTCTGAAGAAGGGTGAAATTCTTTCTGAAGATCGATACCGGGAAGGTAGAGAGAAATACGGGGATGATTTTGCGGCGGCCCAAGGAGCCGATGCGATTCGAGAGCTCTTGAGAAACACGAATGTGAAAGAACTTTCCCAGAAGCTCCGAGCGGAAATGAAGGAAACGACCTCGGAGGCCAAAAAAAAGAGGTTAGCG
>CAWFSX010000042.1:0-62764 GCA_963818595.1 uncultured delta proteobacterium | reverse complement strand
TCTCAATCTGCCCTCACCATCACATGATGATTCCGAGACTGATCAAGGGATAAAAAACCCTGCCGACAGATCAAAGTATGATTAAAAGGCCCCGCTATCAAGCGGGGTCTTTTATTTTTGCTTCCTCAATCAAAGGATTATCGTCTCCTATTATACATAGCGACATTATAAATCACGCAACATGTCGCAGAAATGCACGAATATGGGGTGATTACAGCTATTCGGATGTGAACAAATTCATGACGTTATGTATCAATGATTATTCGGTTGTATTGAATCTTATCGTAGATTGATTTATAATTAATGAAGGAAAAACAAAATGAAAAGTCGGTTCCAATGGTTTTTGCTTTTCTTCTTTGCTTTTATACTTTCTGGTTGTGCCCATGTCATTTCAAAGGATTTAAGGACAAAGTCAGATCCTTCTCTCACACTCAATCAGGTCCGTCAGAATCCAGAGACCTTTAAAGGGAAATGGGTCGTATGGGGTGGAGAGATCGTCGAAACCGTCAACCAAAGGGATGGCACCACACAGATCGAGGTCTTCCAGAAACCTCTGGGCTGGAGGGGAGAACCTAATGAAATGGTTGTCTCGGAAGGAAGATTCTTAATTTCCGTCGATCAATATTTAGACTCCTATATCTTCCGGAGAGGGAAAAAGATCACCGTCGCAGGCGAAATTCAAGGAGAGAAGATCAAACCCCTCGGTGAAATGGATTACCGATATCCCTTCCTCTTGAGCAGACAATACTATCTTTGGCCGGAATACTATTACCGTCCCTATCCTTACTACTATTATGATCCATGGTGGGGTTACCCCTACTGGGGGTGGGGAATCGGTTTCCGTTATTATTACTTTCCTCATTATCATCCCCACCGCCATTAACAGGCTGCTGAAAAAGTCATCTTTTCAAGGTTGCTCAAAAAGGGCCAGATGCAAGGCCTCCGAAATCCTGAGGAGTGCGGCGTACTTGGCTGTACGCCGCAACGACTTGCCCTGTTAGATAGAATCTTAGTTGGTTTCGCAGCCATTTGAAAGCTGATACCTTCACTGATTCTCTCCAAAACCTAATTGCTCATCTAACAGGGCGGGGATGAGGGGTGCCGTTGCGACGAGTAAGGAGCAACTCTTGGCACGCCTGCGAGAAAGTGAGCGGGCCGGATAACGCAGCAGATGGCCATTTTTCAGCAACCTGCTAATCTTTTCATTAGGGCGGATTGACAGATTCGCCCTGGTTAGTTATATATCGGTTTGATAAAGGTATTTCCATGGCACGAAGTCCCATCACGCGCAACGGGTATAACAATCTCGCCAAAGAATTGGAGAATCTGAAGAAGGTGATCCGTCCTCAGGTAATCAAGGCCATTGAGGAGGCCCGAGCTCATGGAGATATCAGTGAGAATGCAGAGTTTGTAGCAGCTAAAGAGCGCCAATCATTCGTTGAAACAAAGATTCGAGAAATTGAACAAAAGTTGGCCAATTCTGAGATCATCGATAACATCAACCTTCCCAATGGGAAGGTGGGCTTTGGCTCTGTGGTTACTTTAGAAAACCTTGGTAACGGAGGCAAAGTCACCTACCAGATCGTCGGCCCTGACGAATCAGATATCTCATCCAGTAAGATTTCAATCGCCTCTCCTCTGGGCAAGGCCTTAATTGGAAAGGAAGTGGATGACGAAGTAAAAGTACAAACTCCAGGGGGAGCCAAAAACTATACCATCCTGAAGATCGCTTGAATCGGCCGCCCTTTCTTCCTCAATTTTCTTCTTTTCTTATCACTGTGACGGCAGTGGCCTTAAAAGAGGCCCTCACCTCTTTCCCTTCTACCAACGATAGCTCTTCCAAAGAATGATTCGTTATATAGGCGACAAGATCAAATCCACAATCGAGTTGAACTTTTTGATAAAACCCCAGAGGAGTAATCTTCACAATCCTTCCGGGAACCACATTTCTGGCACTTGATCCCTCCTTGGAGGGTTGGGTCGAGAGGGTCACGTTTTCTGGCCGAATGCATAGAACCACAGCGTCCCCTAAATGGGCATCTCCCACAGCCTCAATCTCTCTCCCTTCGATGGAGGCGACAAAGGTTCCCCCGTTTCGTTTAATCACTCTCCCACTCAGAATCGTCTCCACTCCCACAAAGGAGGCGACAAACTCATCCACGGGTTGATTCATCACTTCACCGGGGGAACCGATCTGAAGAATCTTTCCAGCATTCATGACTGCGATTCGATCTGAAAGCCTCAGGGCCTCCATCCGATCATGAGTGGCTAAGATGGCTGTTGTTTGAGTTTGACGAAGGATATGTTCCAAGTCCTCCATCAGGGAATCACGAGTGGGGGGATCGAGGGAAGCAAAAGGTTCATCAAGAAGAAGAATTTCTGGTCGAAGGGCAAAGGCTCGTGCAAGACTCGTCCTCTGTGCCTCCCCTCCTGAAAGTGTTTTTGCAGAACGGTCGCTGAGATGACCAATTCCAAATCGGTTCAACTGCTCTATCACCCTATCACGAATTTCATTTCTCCTCATTCCACGAATTTTCAAACCTGATGCGACATTATTAAAAACCGTGGTGTCAAAAAGAAGAGGTTCCTGGAAGACCATGGCCAGCTTCCTTCGGTATTCCAAAACAGAATGATTCGTTTCGATTTTCTTTCCTCTGAAGAAGATCTCGCCCTGAAAAGGTCTTAATAAATAGGATAAGGTTTGCAGGAGGGTCGTTTTCCCTGCTCCATTGGGTCCGATCAAAGAGAGGATTTCGCCTTTTCCAATTGAAAAAGAGGGAATCTCCAAAAGAAGAGCCCCTCCCCTTTCAACCTCAAGATTTTTTGCTTCCAAAATGGGTACATGCTCGACCATATTCATTCTTCTTTATCCAACAAGACAGAAAGGTTTAAATCTTTCTGTTTTCTTGTCATTCACTGATCACTGATTACTTGCCTTCCCGCCTACGCCAAGGCTTCGGCGGGCAAGCTGCCTCTGATCTGCACTTATCTGACATTCTGGCCACTTACTCTTTCATTATCTCGGCCTTGTCCTCTGTTGTATTTGTGTGAGGATCAAATTAATAAAATAGGCAAGCAATAGAAGAATAATCCCTAAGGCAATCGCTATATCAAAATTTCCACGACTCGTCTCCATGACGGTCGCTGTCGTGAGTACTCGTGAATAACCTTTGATATTCCCACCGACCATAATGGAAGCACCGACTTCTGATATCACACCTCCAAACCCTGCCATCACCGCGGCCAAAAGGGGGAGTTTCGCTTCTTTGATCAAGATCCAGACCATCTGGAGACGGGTGGCACCGAGGGCCAAAATTTGAAGCCGAAGTTTCTGGGGAAGCTGTTGAATGGCAGCCAAGGTGATACCCATCACAATGGGGGAAGCGATGACTGTCTGGGCGATAATCATAGCTACGGGTGTATAGAGTATTTCAAAAAACCCCAGAGGTCCATTCCTCCACAGAAAAATCGTTACAAAAAGCCCTACTACGACGGGTGGAAGGGCCATACCAGTGTTGATTAAGCTTACAACAATTCTCTTCCCGGTAAACCTGGAAAGGGCAACGGTTACTCCAATTGATATCCCGATCAAGAGACTGATGAGGGTGGCTATCCCGGAAACCTGCAGAGAAAGGAAAGTGATCCCCATGACCTCAGGGTCAAAGGTGACTATAAGCCAAAAAGCCTTTTTAATACCTTCAAGGATGAGATCCATCCTCACCTCAATTTCGAAATTCGAATTCAATCTCAAATTTCAACGGTCAAATACCGGAATCAATATCCTGATGCTGCACAGAAACTGTACTCAAGGCTTTCGCCTTGACGATGGAATCAACGGCCTAAAGCGCTAGAGTGTACAAATATCACTTGACTTTGACCATTTATTTGACATTCTCCTGCCTGTCCGCAGGCAGGGGTTTCGTGCTTCGGATTTACTTCCCTAATTCTTCTTCTTTCTTGCCAGCATCGGGGAAGAAGAGAGGAGACCCAAATTTTTCGACTCCAAAGGTTTTGATGATGTCCTGGGTTTCCTTTGAAACCATGAAATCGCGCAAATGCCTTTCCACCTGCCACATTGACCTTTGGCCATTTGGCTGGATTGACCTCGATGACATGGTAGATGTTTAAAAGAATGGCATCTCCCTCGACCAGAATATCGAGCCCGAGGTTTTTCTTCAATGCCAGATAAGTTCCACGATCGGCAAGAGTGTAACCCTTTTTCTCAGCAGCCACATTTAAGGTCTGACCCATCCCAAGACCTGTCTGCTGATACCACTTTTCTCCCTCAGGGTTAATCCCTGCGGCTTTCCATATCTCTCTCTCCTTTGAATGAGTCCCTGAGTTGTCACCCCTTGATATAAATAATCCCTTTTCTGAAGCAATTTTCTTGAATGCTTCCGAAGTAGGTTTTACCCCTTTAATCTTTGCAGGATCAACTGAAGGTCCCACAATGATATAGTCGTTATGCATAATAAGCCTTCGATTGATCCCATAGCCTTCGGCCACAAATTTCTTTTCCGCCGCAGGAGAATGGACCAGGAGCACATCCGCCTCTCCTTTTTGTCCCATGGCCATGGCTTGTCCAGAGCCCACTGCGATGGTCTTGACAAAATAGCCGGTCTTTTTCTCGAAGATCGGAAGAAGAACATCGAGAAGTCCGGAGTCCTGTGTGCTGGTGGTGGTAGCGAGGATGATTGTCTTCGGCTGCGCCTGGACAGAGACAATTCCAGTGATGAAAAAAAGTGAAACGACGATAACCGATAATAGAATCTTCTGGCCTATTCTGCAATTCATGGTTTTCCTCCTTAACATGATTAATTCTACTTGGTTTGTGAACTTCTCCATTCCTTAGAATTCGGAAAGAAAAGAGGACTTCCATATTTATCTTTACCAAAATCTTTGACAATCCGTTGCCCTTTCTTAGGCGACGTCAGCCATTTTACAAAAACCATCGCATCTTCATAATTCACTTTCGGAAATTTCTGAGGATTTACAGGAATAAGAGTCATGTAGTTCAACAAGGCTTCATCCTTCTCCACCAGAATGTCCAATTTGATCTGACCCTTCAGGGTGAGATAGGTGGCCCGGTCAATGACGGTATAAGCGTTCTTCTCATCCGTGTAACGAAGGGTTGGAACATTTCCCATGGCCCCTTTTTCGTAAATCACATACCAAGAACCAGAGGGCTTGATCCCCGCTTTTCCCCACAATTCCATCTCTGATACATGAGTTCCTGATTTATCACCTCGGCTAATAAAGGTGACTCTCTTTCTCGGAAATCTTTTTTCAAGGCCTCTGTAGCTTGATTCATCCCTTTGATCCCGGCGGGATCGTTGGATGGCCCCACGATGACAAAATCGTTGTACATTAAATCGATTCTTTCGGTCCCAAAACCTTCCGCCACAAATTTTTCCTCCAGAGATTTTGCATGAACTAATACGAGATCCACATTTCCCTTCCGAGCGATATCTAAAGCTGCACCTGTCCCTGAGCCCACATGGCGGACCCGAATCCCTGTCTCTTTTTCGAATTCATTTTCAAGTAAATCGACAACGCCTGAATCGATAGGTCCGATGGTGCTGCTTAAAAGGATGAATTTGCTGGTTTTGGTTTTTTCCAACCCAGAACACGACAACACACAAATCAACAGACAAATCAATCCAATGGACATCCATTTCTTCATGACATCCTCCCTTCCTGTCTAATTCTTTGAATAAAGGATTTTCCCCGAATTTTTAAAGTCGTAGCTCCCCAGTCTTTCAATCCTGCTTCGAAATTCCTTCGAGTTAAGAATTTCAATGAAAGCCTGAATGCCCTTTTCGAAAAAGGTGGATTGGTCAAGGATCATATCAAAGCTTTCCTGGGTGATTGGAATAAAAGGAAGGCCAAGGAGTTTTGAGACGGCAATCGTGGCAATGCCAGCATCGGCTTCTTTGGAAAGAATGGATAGGCCCACTTCAAAATGGGTGTAGACCTCTCTCTCATATCCCTGAATTCTGGAGGTCGGAATCTTTAATCTCTTTAGGTGATGGTCTAAAAGAATTCTTGTGCCAGACCCCTTTTGGCGGTTGATAAACCTAATCCCCTTTTGAGTCAAGTCTTCAAATCCACGAATATGAAAAGGGTTTTTGGGGGCCACCAAGAATCCGAGATCCCGCTGAAAGAGATTAACCACAATAGGTTTCACGTTGGGCAGATAGGTGGATAGAAATGGGATGTTGTATTCACCGCTCTTCGGATCCAAAAGATGGGACCAAGCAAGATCAGTATAGCCCATGTTGAGTGCCCTGAGTCCATCGGTGCTGCCCGTATTGGCAGAAAAGATATAGAACTCAGGGTACGATTTCCTCATATAAGTGTGAAGCATGTCCAGGATGGGGTCATTGCTGCCCGATGCCAGAAGGGCTCCTTCGATTCTTCTGCTTTTCTGTCTGGCTTGTTCAAGGCCACTCTTGGCACTCGAATCGATCCAGTCATCGACCAGCTTCTTCGGGAAGACCCATTTCCCCGTCACCCGTGTGGACGGAATCTTTTTTGATTTAATCAACGCATACACCTGCTTTTCATGGATGCTTAGATATTTCGCCACTTCTTTGGTACTCATCATTTCTTCTGACATAGCTTCCTCCTATCCATAACAAAATATTAAAAGAGATGGAAATACTTGTCAATAAAAATATTACAAATAATTACTTTTTATTACTTAAAAATCTTTCTAGTTATTATCATCCGGAGTTGCTTTTTCAGACGAATGGTACTGTTTTCTCGATTTTGGATAGCGTTCAGTTACCAGGATGGATTAGATTGGTGGAGATGGAGAGAATAAAAACTTATTCCTTGTAAATGATGGTCCCGACATGCTCCTCTTTGAGGGCTTGGGTAATATTCCCCTCCGCGGACCATTGATGATCTGAATTTGGTTGATCACCTAAAGGCGTTCAAACATAGGAAAGTTTAATCTGTAGCAATCATCACATTCGACGCTTTGATTACTGCGTACACCTCCTTCCCTTTAGAAAGCGTTAGACCCTTTGCTGATTTCTTGGTTATTATTGAAATGATTTCTACTCCCCCGGGAAGTTGTACCACAACCTCCGAATTGACTGCTCCATGGGTTACCTTGGCCACCTTACCCTTGAGAACATTCCGAGCACTTATCTTCATAATCTCACCTCCTTATATCAGTCATTTTTTTCATGATCGGCCATAAATTCAAGGTTGTCAAGAAAAAATTGCCTCGCTATTTAATAGGAAATGGTTTACAAGATGTCATTTTCCATTGAATCGGTTACCCAGGAGATGGCGCGTGCCTGCCTCAACATCAAGCGGTAAACCTTGCACAAGGGTTACGCTTCGATGCTCGATACAGATCATAAGCTAAAGGTCGGTAGAATAAAGAAGGCGTATGAAGTTTGTAAATTCTCTCCAGTTTGGGTAAGTCTTACATGGTTAAAATTGGAAGAGATATCAATGAATATTGCATTTTACAGTCTTTATACCTTGACGACCCCCAACCTGATAGAACCGGAGTCCTATGACTATTAAGAACGGGGCCTTCATAACTTGCACCTCCTTTACTATCCCACCTTCGACTTAAAGGAATTTTGAACAAAATCCGCTTCCCCTCGGGGAAGAACATAAAATCCTCTCTTGGATACCCAAGGGCTTCTAAGAAAGAGAGGATATCCTCCTGATAAGATGAGGGAGCAGGGATGGAGCGGAAGCTATATTTATCAAAGTGCTTTTGCGCTGAATGATAGGCCTTCCAGAAGAATTCTGTTTGGCGGTGAATGTTGATCACCCGATCAACTCTCCCGATGAATTTCTCATACTCAAAGGCAACAAGCCCCATGCCATACTGTGATTCTTTATCCCTCGCATTGTCATTTGCAGCGACGCAGAAATTTTGATTTAGGAGATAGATATGAAGACTGTCCTCGATTCCATATTCTCCCTTGAGATAATCTATTAGGACCAGATGATGGGCCGTATTTGCAATCTGCCCAAGAAGGTAAACCCAGTCTCCTCTCATACTCATGAAATATTTAAACACGTCCTCTCGGTTCCCATGACGAGGGATCCTCCGACCAATCACCCCCAGTCCAAAGCGGTATACCAAAAGTAAATGCACTAATTCATGGGCGATGGCTTCAATTCGTTGCCCTTTGTCGAGTGAATCGACAAACTGAACAGTAGGTTTTTTATGGGTGAGACCAATAGTGGTGGCAGGATGTTCTTCCAGACTCCCATGACCTTTCCTGTGAATGACTTCTTCTATCCTGACGTTTTGAACATGTGAAGTCACTTCATGAAATAGTCTTTGCAATGCCTCAGATTTTAGGCAAGTGATGTCAAAACAGTTTTTTGTTGGCATAGCAGTATCCTTGGTTAAAATCAGTGTAGATTAAAATGCTTTTTACAAATTTCCATCCCCTCTTTGGAATAGGCACCCTTTTGATAAACCACATATGTTAACCAATGGGATTCAGTTTTTCAACCATAATTTGTAATAAATAGTAATAATTAGTTTTAATAAGTTATTTTTTTCTTGACATTCTATTTCAACCTGATTATCATTTCACACGAAATGAGTTACAGGCCAATCGACAGAGGAGGTGATAGTTAGGAGGAAGGTGAGAAAGGAGTTTAATTAAATTGGGAGTGAATTTTTTAGAATGAAGGAGGAGGAAAAGAGATGAAAAAGTTTATTCTGTTGAGTTTTTTGGGGTTACTGATCATGGCTTTCAGCACAAGCATCTATGCCATGGACTTTAAGGCATCCGGCTTCATCGATGCCCAATGGGAATACAACGTAAATGCCAGCTCCAATAATACTTCAGCTGGTATTTATAATGTTCTCCCAGCCGTTTTTAAGTGGGATACAGGGACGGGGATAAAAGGGGGAGCACTGGACAGGAAGGTGAATTACTATGAATCCCGTGCCAGGCTCAAATTCGATGCCATCATGGATAAGAATCTGAGCGGAACCATATTCTTCGAGATGGATTCCACCCGATGGGGCGATATCGCAGGTGGCAGCACAGCAAAAATCAGCGAAAGAAATACCTATGGCTACTGGTCCGCTGACCGAGCGGCTGTGGAGATCAAGAACATTTACTTCGATTTCGGCCTTCCCTATATTGGCATCCCGGTGCCAATGAGCTTCAGAGTGGGTCTCCAACCCCTATCCATTCGACCCAATATATTTCTTTACTCCGACGGTATGGGAGTCATCTGGAATACCCAGGTCGACCCTGTGGCTCTTCAATTGATGTGGTTCAAACCCTTTGAAGGAAGGGATGCTGTTTCGCAAGACGATGTGGATGTTCTCGGTGGTCACCTCACTGCAAAGATCGGCACCATTACGGCAGGCGGATATGCCCTTTATTACAACATGAACGCCTATCCGTTTAACTCCATCACAGCAGGGACGGTCTATGGCTATACCGCTTCCTATGATGCTCAAATGTGGTGGTTCGGCGCTTATGCCGATGGGAAAGTGGGTCCTGTTAATATTAACGTAGACGGGATTTATGACAGAGGAAAGGTGATGCAACGAGAGTCGGTGGCTCCTTTCGCTTTTGTACCTGACGTTAAATACCGTGGTTGGGCTGCCCGAGGTAAAGTCGACTTCCCATGGCAGAAGTTTAACTTTGGCGTAACGGGCTACTTTGCCACAGGTGCTGATACGGAAGATACGTCAGCTACCGGGCTTCCAGGATCATCGACATCGATTGGAACAGTCTCTAAGAAAGTTAAATCCTATGTCGTTCCACCTGGGTCAGAAGCCGGATCGAATTTCGGAGAATCGGTCGTCTTCTATAGCTTCTCGCCTACCCGAGGAGCTACTGGTATCGCAAACGATATCAATTACAATGCAATGTCGAGAGGCCCGATCGGTGGTACCTGGATGGCAAAGGCTTATGCAAGCGTTAAGGCAGCGCCATGGTACAAGGTCACACTCCAGGGGATGTACATCGGTGATACCACGAAGAACGGAGACACCTTCGGTACTGCAAGAAGCTGGAGTCCCATCTTCGGTACGACGCTAAGAGATAAGAAAGACATCGGTTGGGAAGTTGACCTGATCAATGAAATTAACATTTACAAGAACCTTAAACTGACCGTCGCGGGTGGCTACCTCTTTGCAGGAAAAGCGATGGATCAATGGACAGGATACGGGTTTAGTGGACCGTTTGGGGTCTCTCTACTCAACGATGAAATCAAAAATCCATGGGCCATCACGTGGAACCTGACCTACAACTTTTAACAGGATCTTATCCGGAAAGGCGGTCTTTATAAAGGCCGCCTTTCCCCAATGCCCTCCCCATATCAATATTTTTTTGAATGAATCTCCGCCCCACCCTTCAAATCTCCATTATCTTGCTGAAGAGATTTCTTCCGACCCAAGTGCTAAAGGTTTCCTGAGGGTCTGAGCTTGACTTTTTAATGTAGATGAAGCCTTTCCAGATAGGATGTTGACGATGGATTTAACATCCCTTATAGTTAGGGTGTTTTGCAGCAAATAAGAAAACAAGAACCGAATGATAAACTTCTCCTCCAATCGGGCGCTCAAGTTTACAGAATCGGTCATTAGGGAGATGACCCGCATCTGCCTCAAACACCAGGGTGTAAACCTTGCACAAGGATTCCCCGATTTTCCAGCACCAGCAGAGATTAAGGGAGCAGCCCTGAAGGCCATTCAGGCAGATTTGAATCAGTATGCCATTACCTGGGGAACGCCCAATCTTCGTCAAGCCATTGCTGAAAAGTTTACTTGGTATAATGGCGTCACCATGGACCCCGAAAGAGAAATTACGGTCTGCTGCGGATCCACGGAGGCCATGATCTCCTCATCTGATGGCCATCGTCAATTCTGGCGAAGAGGTGATTGTCTTCGAACCCTTTTACGAGAACTATGGTCCGGATACCATCCTCTGTGATGCGAAACCGCGATTCATCACCCTTCACGAACCAGACTGGCATTTTGATGAAAAGAAATTGACCCAGACCTTTAATAACAAGACCAAAGCGATCATCATCAACACACCGAATAACCCCACTGGTAAAGTTTTTTCACGGGAGGAATTACAATTCATCGCCGATCTCTGCCTGAAATGGGGTGTGGTGGCTATAACGGATGAGATTTATGAACATATCCTTTACGATGGAGCCAAACATATCAGTATTGCTTCTCTCCCTGGCATGCGGGATCTAACCATCACCATCAACTCCATCTCCAAAACTTACAGTCTCACCGGATGGCGTGTGGGCTGGGCCATTGCCCCAGTCTCGCTGACGGCATCCATCCGTAAAGTTCACGATTTTTTAACCGTGGGAGCACCCCATCCTCTCCAAGAGGCGGCGGCGACTGCCCTGCGGATCAATCGAAGTTACTACCGAACTCTGGCAAAGGAATACGAGGAGAGGAGGGACTTTCTTTCTCAGATATTAGATGAAGCAGGATTTCGTATTTACCGTCCTCATGGAGCTTATTATATTATGACCGATGTAGGACATTTTGGTTTTTCGAATGATGTAGACTTCGCTTTCTATTTAGTAGAGAAATTTGGAGTGGCGACCGTTCCGGGCAGCAGCTTTTACAGCCGTTCTTCTTTGGGAACGACGAAGGTTCGCTTCTGTTTTCCCAAAAAAAAGGAGACCCTCAAACAGGCTGCTGAGAAATTGAGGCATTTCAAAACAGAGAGAGGTAAATGAAAAGGGCGGTCTTTCGGACCGCCCTTTTAAACTTCCAATCAACATCTACAAAGGACTCACTATTTCATACGTCCTTCCACGGCCTCCCATTTGATGTTTTTAAAGAATGCCCCAATATAATCCGCTCTTTTCAATCCATAGTCGATCATAAAGGCATGCTCAAAAACATCGAGGATCAACAGGGGATTGCATCCTGCTGGGTGGCCGACATCGTGCTCATTGATCCACTGGTTGATCAATTTCCCACTTACAGGGTCCTGGTAGAGGATAGCCCATCCGATGCCCCGCATCGTACCCACTCCCTTAAAATCAGCCTCCCAATTTTCGTAGCTCCCAAATTCTTCTGCTAATTTCTTCCCAAGCTTGCCCCCCTTATTCAATGCCCCTTTGCCGCCCAAATTCTCAAAATAGAGTTCGTGGAGCCGCATGCCATTAAACTCCCAGCCCAACCGGCGCTTTAATTCAGCATATTCCGGCGTCCCAATTTTTCCCCCTTTGGCCATTTCAGAAAGGGTATCCAAAACTTTATTGGTATTGGTCACATACCCCTGATAGAGAGTAAAATGGTTTTTAAGCAGTGTTTCACTGAAACCTTCCATCCCGATTAGATTATTGTAGTCTTTTGCCGTGTACGCCATATCCTTCCTCCTTTCAATTCATTATAATTTATCATAACAGAAAAAATCCCAGTTTCAAGGAATTTTTCAAAAAAGAAGACTTGCCCTCCCTTGAAAGCACATCGTTTTAAATGTTATTTAAATTAATTATGAAACTTCGGGTGGGTGCCAATTGGGATATTGCATTCCTGGATGCCGTCAAAGGAACATCGGTCGATACCCTGTTCGGTAAACTTCCTTTTGATGTTGTAGGAGGGGCAAGGCCTGGGTTTGTATTACCCCAGGTGGATCGAAATGATATCGAAAAATATATTCGAGCCTGTCATGACAGGGGATTGGAGTTCAGTTACCTTCTTAATGCCCCCTGTCTTGGAAATCTTCAATATTCAAAAAAGGGCTATGGGCAACTGATCGATCTCATAGAATGGATCGACCAATCGGGTGCAGATTCTGTCGTGGCCGCCATTCCCTACCTTATCGATCTCATTCGGAAACGTTTTCCTCGCCTGAAAGTAAAAACTTCCACCACCGCCCGGGTCAATACGGTAAGAAAAGCTCTTCAATATGAAGACATGGGGGTGGAGGAAATTATCATTGACGAACATATCAATCGTGAGTTTAAGACGTTAGAGGCGATCCGAAAAACAGTGAAATGCAATTTAGAATTGATCGTCAATAACATCTGTCTCTGGCAATGTCCCTACAATTATGAACATGTCAATCATGATGGCCATGCCTCGCGGGAAGGAGAAGAGGATCAATATTGTTATCTTCAGTATCCAGGATACCTTTGCCTTTACAGAAAATTGATGGACCCGGTTGAACTTCTCAAATCCCCCTGGATCAGGCCAGAGGATATCTACCATTATGAAGCGTTAGGCTATGATCATTTCAAAATCACAGAGCGGTTTAAACGCACCCCCCTCCTTCTTGAAAATGTGAGGGCTTATGAAAATCGCCGCTATGATGGAAACCTCTTAGACCTCTTTACCCTTCCCAGGAAGGGGGCCTTCACCCCCCTTCACCTGGAATATTTTATCCAACCGAAGCATGTGAACATCATGAAGATCTCTGAATTGGAAAAGGTCTTCGACTTAGAGGTGAGGGAACTGATTCAACTGGATAACAAGAAGCTGGAAGGTTTCATTGAACATTTCAAGACGAAGGATTGTAATCAGATCTCCTGCTCAAACTGCCGTTATTGTGAAACCGTCTTCGAAAAGGTGGCGGTGGTGAAGAAAGAGGAGGTGGAACGAGCCGCTCAAAAAGTCAAACATTTTTCTGAAAAACTTGTCTCAGGAGAGATTTTTAACATCCCTTCTTCCCACCTCATCTTTCGTATTCCCTTTTTCAAATCTTCGCTCATCTATCTACTCAACTGGCGCCGGAAAAGAGAACAGCACATCTCTTCCTAAGGAGGTCGTGATATTCGATTTTTACTGGTTGACCCTCCCCATAAAATCTGGACCATTCTTCGAGCCTGGACTCCCTCCCCCGGATGTCTCCAGTTATTAGCCTATTTGGAAAGGGAACAACTTGACATCGACTATATGGATTGTACCCTTAACGAAAACCCCTGGAGGGATCTCGAGGAGAAAATTCAAAAGGAAAAACCCGATGTCGTTGGCATTACCGTCATCTGTACAGCCTTCATCTACGATGGGATGAATGCGGCCAACCTGATTAAAGCGGCTAATCCTAAAACAATGATCATCATGGGGGGAGAACACCCCTCTTTCATGGCAGAAGAGACACTCCGGGATTGCCCTGCCATTGACTATATCTGCGTGGGAGAGGGAGAAGTCACCCTGACTGAATTTCTCCGTGGGGTTGAGAAAAAGGAAGATCTTTCAAAGGTCTTGGGCCTTGCTTACCTCGATGAAAGAGGGAAATTCGTCTATACGGGTGATCGTCCCTTCATCGAAGACCTTGATAGCCTTCCCATCCCAGCATACCATCTCGCCAAAATGGAGCACCCTTTTGTGACCCTCCCCTCCGAAGGGGAAAGAGGGCTTGTGATCAATTTTTCAAGAGGGTGTCTCTGGGATTGCACCTTCTGTTCCGAATCAGCTTTTTATAAAAAGACATGGAGGAAACGGAGTCCAAAACTGATTGCGGACGAACTCCAACTCCTCAAAGAAAAATATAACCGGGATATCTTTTATATCGGCGACAATACCTTCAATGTCGTACGCGAGCAAGGAATTGGTTTTATCGAGGAGATGCTTAAACGAAAGACGAACCAACACTTCTGGCTACAATCCAGGGCCGACCTCATCCTTCGGGATGAAGATCTGCTGGATGGCTTCCGGGAAGCCGGGGTCTATCAGTTCATGATGGGACTCGAATATCATTCGGATGCTGTGCTCAAGGACATTAAAAAGCGTCACACGGTCGAACAGGCCATCAAGGCGATGAAACTTCTAAAGAAACATAAATTGATGGTGATGGCGACGCTCCTGATCGGACACTGGAACGAAACAGAAAAAGACCGTAACGACTTTTTCAAATTCTTTGGAAAATATGTGGACCACTTCGGTCTGAACCTGATCACCCCCCTCCCAGGAACTCCGCTCTTTTACCAGATGAAGGAACTGGGAAGAATCAAAGATTGGGATTATCGGAATTACGACTACCTCCATGCCGTGATGTCGGCCAAAGAAGTGGATGACCTGGAGCAGTTAAACCTCATCTATCGAGATATCATGCGGCGTTACTATTGGCGGCCAAGAGAGATGTTAAAGATATTCTCACCCAATCCCATTCTGAGGCACCACCATCGATACTATATCACCAAAGTGGCTTTCAACATCATGATGCATGAAATCTTTGGGACACCCATCTGGGTGCAACCCAATTACCAAGAGTATAAAGATTATTTAGTGGAGAGGGGGAAAGGACTTCCCAAGGAGTTGATGACCTTGGCTAAATAGTCAAACCATTCCTTCTGGAGTGCAATCCTTCTTCGGGGGACGAGGGCAACGGGCGCAAATCTCAGGGTAAAGGATTGTTCCACTGGATCACGAAACGTGAGATTGAAGAGGACGGTATCCGTCCCATAATAATTATCGCGGGTGAGGAAGACCTTATCCATCTTGGAGAGGGGAATGTCTAAATGGATTCTTTCCACCCTCTTTCCTTCCGGAACTTCAAAGCAAAGCCTGTCTTCTGTGACCCATAATCGGCCCTTCCGTCTTGATCCTTTTATAGGAAGGCCTCCGTAATAGTAAGCATTGCATGATTTAGGATTCATCATAAAAACAACTATACCATTCGAAAATCCCTTTATCAATATCTCCCTTTTCTTCAAGAAGCATCTCTAATTCCGTGAGCCCAGTGCATCAGACAAACCGGTATCGAAAGCTTTCGAATTGCGATCAGTTGAAATGTTATTAAGGGTCTCAAAATTGAATTGACATAGACATTGGAAAATCTCCCCTCACCCCTCTTTGCCAAAGAGGGGGAAATCCTCCCTTTGGAAAAGGGAGGTTGGGAGGGATTTTGTAGATCAATGTCGTTATTATTATGAGACTGTTAATAAGGTAATTTTCGTGATTCCTGGAATCAGAGTTTTCGTAAGATCTGGGGCCTTCGAATTTAACTTTTAAAGGTTTCGCTCTAAAGCTTTCTCCACCGGTCTGTCTGTTTTCTGGCCATCCTCATGTGGTTATAGGAAAGGAGGGAGCATCCTATCACGGGAAAAGAGATGCTTACTTTTCTTCATGATAGGAAAGAAGATTGATCCTCAAAATATTTTTGACAATTTAGCCTTAGAAGATTATAAGGTTGAGAAAAAGGGAGGGAAATACTTCATAAAGGAGAAACGATGGGAAAGAAAAAAATTCTTTTGATCAGTTGTTTTTCTCTTCTCTTCACGATGGCTTCCCTCACTTCCTCCTGGGGATTGACGACTGTCAAGTTAGGGGTTCTCAAGCTCTCTAATTCCGCTCCTATCTTCATTGGAATGGATAAAGGTTTTTTTGAGGCGGAGGGAGTTAAGATAGAGCCAGTCTGGTTCAAGGCAGCTCAACCCATTGCTGTAGCCACAGCCACGGGGGATATTGATGTAGGTGCCACAGGGCTGACAGCAGGACTTTATAATTCGATTGCTCAGGGGATGAAGATCGCTGTGGTAGCGGACAAGGGACGCGAATGGCCTGGATATAAGCTTACGGCCCTCCTCGTCAACACAGAACAATGGAAGGCGGGAGTAAGAGATCTCAAAGACCTAAAAGGTAAAAGGGTGGGAATCACCCAAATCGGTTCTACCTTCCACTATATGCTTGGGAATATTTTAGAGAAGAAGGGAATGGCTCTCGCTGATATGAAGGTGGTTCCCTTGGGAAGCCTGGCCAGCATGCGAGATGCTGCTGATCTCAAATCAGATCGAATCGGCCTTCCTCAACCAACCTTTTGTTACAGCGATGGAGAAGAATGGGACAGGGAATGTCCTCCTCTGGGTGGGAGATCATCTTCCTTATCAGGTGGCCGCGATCTTCTACGGCGAAAAGCTCCTGAAGAATCGGCCTGTCGCCATCTCTTTCATGAAAGGTTATATCCGAAGTTGCCGAGTCTACTATGACCATGCCCTGATGAAAAAAGAGGGGTTCTCCTATCATGAAATTCTCAATCTCATCTCCAAATATACAGAAGAGAAAACCGACGCCATCGCCTTAGCCCTCCCCTATAATGATCGAAATGGGGAGCTCTATGGAGAGGATATCCAAAAACAGTTGGACTGGTATTATCAAAATGGAATGATTTCGAAGAGAATCGCCGGTTCTGAGATGGTGGACCTCTCCTTCTGGAAAGAAGCCCTCCAGCAACTGGGGAAATGAGGAAAGAGGTTGAGAGTTCGTATTGACCATATTTCGAAATATTATACCGATCGTCGGGGAGGACAAACAGAGGCCCTCCAAGACATCCACTTTGATATCGCGGAGAATGAATTTGTGGTCGTAGTAGGTCCCAGCGGCTGTGGGAAATCAACCCTCCTTAACATCATCGCGGGTCTCCTTAGCTCTTCTTCGGGCCAAGTAATCTTTGAGGGGGTAAAAAATGATTCAAAACCTTATACCGCAGTGGTCTTTCAAGAGTTTGCCCTTTTCCCGTGGAGAACAGTGCTGAAGAATATCGTTTATGGTCTGGAAGAAAAGGGGGTAAATAAAACAGAGCAATCCGTTATCACCCAAAAATTTATCTCCATGGTCGGGCTTCAAGGCTTTGAACAAAAGTATCCTCACCAACTCTCCGGCGGGATGAAACAAAGGGTAGCGATTGCACGGGCCCTTGCCAACGATCCCCTCCTTCTCCTCATGGACGAACCCTTCTCCGCCCTCGACGCCCAGACCCGATTGCTGATGCAGTATGAGCTTTCCAGAATTTGGGAAGAAACACAGAAAAGTTTTCTTTACATTACTCACAATATTCAGGAAGCTGTTTTTTTAGGCGATCGTGTTGTGGTCTTATCGAGGAGGCCCGGGAGGATTCTGGACATTGTTAAGATTGACCTTTCCAGACCGAGAAGGGAAGACCTCATCACTGAGAAACAATATCTGAAATATGTAGATTGGATTTGGGGATATATCAAGGATCAGGCTCAGGAAACCCTGAAGGAGATGCGATGAAAATCCCCGCCGAGCTGACAAAGAGGGAGAAGGCCATTGTTCACGATAAAACCTATTTTCTGCAAGTAAAGGACCACCCATGGCTCAGCCTCACCTCTTTCATTGTCATCTTGTGTCTTTGGGAAATGGTCAGCCGGATGATGTGGATTCCACCTCTTTTTCTCCCTGCCCCGAGCGAAATTCTTTTAGAGGGATGGGGGATGTTGAAGACCGGTGTAATCTTTAACCATGTCTTCGCCAGCCTGAGTAGGATCCTCTTGGGATTTTCTATGGCTTGTATAGCGGGAGTGCTGATCGGAATTCTTATCGGATTTTTCAGCATTCCTGAAGCCATTGGAAACCCTCTCATCGCAGCCACGTTTCCCATTCCCAAGATTGCCATTCTTCCCTTACTCATCCTTTGGTTGGGAATCGGGGAGCTCCCCAAGGTGGCTGTCATCGCCTTAGGGGTCTTTTTCCCGATGGTCATCAATGTCTATACGGGTGTAAAAAATGTAGATCCCCTCTTAATCAAAGCGGCATTGAGTCTGGGTTCGAATAGGACAAGGGTCATCAGAAAGGTGATTCTCCCTGGAATTCTGCCCATGGTTTTTGCAGGGATGAAATTGGGCATTGGCATTGCTCTATTGCTCGTCGTCGCTGCTGAAATGGTGGCTGCGGATGCCGGCATTGGCTTTATGATCCTGACCGCTGCAGATCTCATGCAGACCAAAAAGTTGATGGTGGGCCTCATCATCCTCTCCTTACTCGGGATTTTTTTCAACTGGCTATTCCAGAAAATGGAGAAACTTTTCATTCCCTGGAAACAATAGGTCAGACATTTTGATTGAAAGAGAAAGAGACTTCGATTAGAAAATGGCTCAACTCAATCTTTTCCAGGAATTAAAAAAGAAAAGAAAGGAAATTGATCTCATCGATCAAAAATTATTAACCCTTCTCAATCAACGACTACGCACTGCCTTGGAAATGGGAAAAATTAAAAAAGAGACGGGGAAAAAAGTTTATGATCCCAAGAGGGAGAAAGAAGTTTTGGAAAGGTTGAATTTAAAAAATAAAGGTCCTCTTAAAAAAGAAAACTTAGAAGAAATATTTAAAACGATCATGAAAGTTTGTAGAAAGTCTCAAATTTAAATAGTTCAAATATGCGAACCAAATTGCCTTCTATAAAAATGGAATCGACTTCACTTTGTAACTGGGATCAGGATTTTTTCAACAGGCCCATCACCCTGCAATACGGCCTGGGCTGCCCGCTTTCCACTTTCCATCGCAGTTGGAACTCCACCCATGAAAATGCTTGAGAAGCCCTGATAACCTGCCATATAAAGCCCTTTTATGGGTGTTCGCACACACTCTCGTGGGAGGTAATCTATGCAATCTTCATAATTCCATGACCACCCAGCCACAGCTCCTCCACTCCTGCCGCCCTGCTCCTCAAACGTGAGGGGGGTAGCTACATCCATGATTAATACCGCCTTCTCCAATCCCGGAATAATATTTTCAACTTCCTGTACCAGGGCTCTGCCTAATCGGATTTTGTAATCCTGGTACCCAGAAAGCCTTTTCCTCCAGCTGGGCCTGAACCTTTTGAAATGGGAATGTTCAGCTTCAGTCCGAATCACAATCACTTCTGTCCCTTCAGGACAAAGCATTTTGTCATTCTTGCTCAATAAACTTACTTCTAATTCCTGCCCGGCAAGGTTTTCAGGTTTAATTTCATCTGCACTCCAATCAACATCTTCCAGCGAATCTTCCTGGCTCCGTCTATAAATCAATCTATCACCATTTTTATAAGAAAAAAGATCCACTTTTTTCGCATCCACACCCACACATACCTGTAAATTAGAACTGGTTTGCTTTGCATGAACGATCGCCTGCAACCAATCCTCAAGAAGGGCATTGGGATCGATCAACTTCATAAAGGTCGTTTTATAGTCAGCATTAGAAATCACAGCAGCGGTATCAATTTTCATTCCATCATTGAGAGTCACGCCTGAAACCCCACCCTTCCCCACTCGAATCTCTTTCACCTCTGTTCCTAATCTTATTTCCCCGAAGCCTCCACGATTCTCTTGACGTTCAATGATGGCTTGGACCAACCTCTCACACAATAAACGCATCCCTCCCTCTGGATACCATACTCCTTCATTGGACATGAGATTCCATGTGGCAGAAAGTAGGGGAAGGCTACTATAAGGCTCCTGAGTGCCTTGAGTACCGAGGACTCGACGCAGTCTCCAATCATTAACCAAACCTGAGAGATAATCTCGTGCTGACCTCTTCGCCGCTTTCTCCAGAATCGAGTGGTTGAGATCATGATCAGGAAACTGGGTCGCAGAGGTCATCTCCTCCATATCCTTGAAAAATTGCTTCACACTCTTATCCTCGGTGGGAAAAAGCCCTGTCAGTTCTTTGATCATCTTCGGAAATGGAAGGGAGATGGGGATATCCAGATCAAATGCCTTGATACGATATTGGATTTGTGAAAGTTTAAGATCTCCTCCGTCCAACAAATTGAGTGTTTCTCCAACCAGCGAGGGGGTGCTGAAGCCAAGGGGGCCCATCGGAAAGGTGAATCCTTTACGCTTATAAACATAGGCCGTGCCGCCCGGATGCGGACTTCTCTCAAGGACCAAAACATGCAATCCTGCCTTGACCAGCATGGCTGCAGCTGTGAGTCCTCCTATTCCTGCACCCACGATGATCACATCCCATTTTTCAGACATGATGAAAACCTGATAGTTACACAAAAATTATATGAAAAGGGAGGTGGGTGTGCTGGAGAACCTTTACAGCGGCACCTCTAAACTTTTTGCTACTCAGTTTTCAGACATATCACAAAGATCACCCCAGGTGACATCGTATGTGACCCATAACACATAGAAAAAAACCGCAATTGTAAAGGATTGGAAGCACATCCGCCTCCCTTTTCAACGTTAAGGAAAAGATAGCACAGGCTTAGCGATCGGACAAGAACTTCTGGAAACTTTGCCGTAAGATTTCTCGTTTATTATTTAAAACGAGGCAGGAGGGTTTTTATCATAGCAACCTTTACTCCGTTCTTGCATAAAGATGCGATCGAATCAAATGTATGCTCCCATAAAAAGGCTGTTTCCAACCTTTTTGGGATACTTTCTAAAGGCAACTCTTGGATTGATCCAGGGGATAACATTGAATTCACGGCCGTCCCTCTCTTGGTAAAGGTTTGATTCACCCCGTTAGAAATTCCGGTGGGGTATTAACCCCCGCTGGAATTATTCTAAAATCTAACCCAACTGCAGCCGCCGGCCCAGGGGGCCTCTGGCCAGGAGGGAGCATCGGCGCATTGTTTCTAACGGGGTAAATCCAGACGCAGAATTTAATGCAACAACGGGGTTTATTGCCTATTTTGGCAATTCAGATCTTCCCATGAATTGCCAAATGGTTTCTTTTATCGGCTTGTCCGTTAGGATACGCTCATATTTGGCCTTCACCTCGGTCTCTCTTTTCCGGGGTTTCCAAGTGCTCAAAACAGCCAAAGCATAGCCAAGGGCTGCGACGGGAGTATGGTCTAAAACATTTTTGTTTATCTCGTCAGGCCAAAGACCCATAAGATAACTGGGGAGGCCAGTATTGCAAAAATGCAGGGTTTTTCTCCCGGGTTGGGTGTATTTCCTTATCAATTGGGCATAGAACTCATTTTTTTTGGGGTCCTTTAATTGGGGAGCCTCTGTTAAGTAGAAAGGATCGAGACCTCTATGGCGACGGTCCCTATTGAACTGATCTAAAAGTTCCATCATTGATAGAGATGTGGTATCACCATAAAATCTTATGGCCCCCATAAATGGAGAAAAATGTTTCTGAAGTTCCAAAGCATGTTTTAAAAAGGTGTCAATATCGGATTCAGTCACTTCTTCAAGAACCCTAATGTGGCGAACCTCCAACTCAGTATCCTCAAAAAAATCCACTGCCACAATCACGAGAAAACCTTCTGCAGTTTCTGGCCAAGCCAGGCCACCCACGATTTCCCCATATTTCTCCGTTGTCTCTGTGTTGAAGTAATATGGTTCTCCATCCGTATAAATCTTTTTCTCAATAATATTCATAATATCCATGATGAGCACCTCCCGTTTCGTATTTCAAAACGAAATTTGATAGATATTTTCGCACCATCACCCCATCGTCATAACCCTAATTCTATCCTCCCAGAAATGATTTATTGATGCAGACTCAGCAATTCTCTCATCCTTCATGAGGTTAAAAAAAAAGCCAGGGTGAGTTCCCTAGCTTTTATTCACTCCCCTAAGTCGCCTGCGAGGTTAGCTGACGGGTTAGGATTAAGGGATATCCTTTCCGGCAAGGCCGGAATTCACCCCACTAAACTGGTTTCCCCGCTCGTATCGATTGGGCCTATTTACTTTTATTATTTATATTACTAAAAATTCCACCTTTGTCAATAACTTTGTTACTTGAGACATGAGGAGTTCTTTAAAGGAAACGACTTGTTTGGGATTAAAGGAAGTTACCATTCCTTTATACATTTTCGTGGGATATATTTCATTCCTGCATAAACCTCATTGCTGCGAATTGTGCTTCAGTCAATCTATGGACATTGTGTGAAGCATCTGGATAAATAATATATTTGCATCCTGTCTTCTGAGCCAACGGAATGCAATGCTGCTGTGGTGGACAGATAGGGTCTTTTCCACCATACAACAATAGCATTCTTGAACCGTCGTATTTTCCCGCTTCTGCTAATCTCATAGGGGAAGGGGTCTGGGCAAAATATTTTTGTGTTGCTTTTATAAAGGCTTCCTTGTTGCTATGCATTTGCACCCATACGGTCCAGTCATAGTTTTCCATATCTGTAGGGGCAATCATGGCAATGCACTTCTTAAAATCATTGGGGAAATAGGCGAATGTTTCCAAAGCCACATACCCACCACGGGATACTCCAACTAAACAAACATCTGTTAGACTCGGAACAATTTTTCTTAAAACAGTCGCTGCATCTTTGACTTCAATTCTGTCCCTATTCGGGTCAGGGGGATTGCCACTCTCATCCTCAAACTTCAATACCAGCACTGTGAACCCGTTATTACAGTAGTTTAATACATCAGGAAATTCCATATCTATCTGGATGTTAACGAATCCCCCATGACAATATATAATTCCTTTTTGATTTGGTTTTTCAGGTTTGTAAATAAACCCACCAATCGGTTGTCCATCCAAATATAACTTTGCTCCAGATGGATTGGAATTGATTAAGGTTGAACTCCCACAACCAAAGACAAAGAAAAATACCAAGGTTAATGCAATAAACTTTTTCATGGGAAACCTCTTTAATCTTTATAAATTGAAAACAAAAACCCCATTCCCTGCTTCAGAAATGGGGTTTAATTGTCTTTGCCCATATTCCCCCTGGGTTAAAATTTAACTTTAGAGGGCCTCGGTTTCGATTAAAGCCTACTGATATAGGTAAAAAAAGTCAACGGGAATGTTTGGGGAAAGGGTAGTGGGTGGGGTTGCGGACTCCACCTACTTATCCGCAAAGTGAGCCAACTTCCAACCTCGATGATTATGGAAAGAAAGGAAGTATAACGGTCTCGGTTCACGCGCCGGCGTAGCCAGTCGCGTGAAACCGAGAGCAGGTTAGATTGCCTTATTCGATTGTCCACTTGGGAGCTTTCCCGTCTGCCATCGATTACGCGGAGTTTGAGCTTCTTCGGCTTTCCTACAAAAATTAATGGTTGTTTTGGTATGTCAAACCTTCGGCACTCGAGCCGGTACTCGGTAAAAGAAACTCTCCTGGTTATTTTCCCACCGCAAATTTCTCGGGGCCCCACTCATCCGGCTTTTCCCTGAAACTCTTCTACCAAACCTTCGGGCCGGAGTACGAATACAGATAAAACATTCCAGGGTATACCGAGATTCAAGATCAACATTCGCAATCGCAATTCGCTTCCTGTCTGGGGATATTACTGGGTTTGAAATGATGTCCTTGTCCTTGCCGGTCGTCAGATTCACAAAGTAGTATGTACCTCCTTCGTAGTACTGAACCGCCACAAGTGCATAACCGATTTCGGGATAGTACTGGACTAGGTTGAACCATTTTCCTTCGACACCGTGATTCTTTTCGTCAGGAATATCGACGTACGTCTTCTTCTTGCCATTTGTCAACGAGATAACGAGTCTTAAGCCATCGCGAGAAAAGAGTTTTGGGAAGTCCTTAGCTAATTCGTTCTCAAGATATTGAGAACACTGATACGAATTGTGAATTGAGTCTGGACACTTACGTTCCGCAGAAAAGCTTGTACCGCTTACAATAGAGAGCAGGGCTACTACAGCGATGCGAAAACATTTCATGGTCTTTGTTCCTGCAATCTAACAATTATTATACTGCAATTTGTTATTTGTAAGAATCCTACTCAGTCAACTGCTTCTTGTCAATGAAAATTCAAGCTTGAGGCTTTCCACCTGAAACATTGCATGGATAAGGTCTATACACATTTGAGGACTACAGGAAGTACTGTTCGGACTTTAAGGGCGAAATAGGACAAGTTTCTCTGGCGGTAGGGGACCCATATTTAAGAGGCAATTCAAAAGGGGTGACGGCACTCAAAAACCAAGTATTTTGTTTTTATCCTATCAACTATGCTAACTCACAGGTCATCATAACTCTAAAATAGATGGGAAAAAGCCCTATTCCGATTTCAAATGGACACTCTGTGGGCACTGAGAAAGATATGAAATTCAAAAACCTTAATGGTCCCAACGGGATTCGAACCCGTGTTTTCAATGATTTCCGAAGGGGTGGCACACAGATTAACTCGAAGGATTTTCTATGAACGCATCCCGGAGGAGTTTGCTCTGCCTCGAAAAGGCAAGCCGTGGGCTTCTGGTATCTTTCATCAATGAGATCTCTTGGGTGATCAGCCTTGTGACATTCAAGATATATGTCTCCTGTTTTTTAGCTTCCCGTTGATAGAGAGGATGTTGCTGGTTGATATAAATGACCGTCCCCTCTGTAAAACATTCCGGTCCATTCTCTCCAAAATCATCGACACAGACAGAGACCCCTATCTCTCCAAATTTCATTCTCTGAACAATGGCATTGGGGGTCAAACGTTTAACCTTGGGTGATTTCTTTCTTATTTTCTTTGGTATTAAGGGTTCTTTGGCTTCTTCCCTTGGTGTTCCCTCTTCACCGGTTTGTGCCCTTCTTTCTCCTTCTTGACTCTGATTTTTTTGACAAAACCCCCGCCCCTCCCATGCCTTCCACCTTCGCCGGCCAATGGGATAGCACCAAATGGAGATAGATCTGGATTTAGCGCAAGGGATCGATGAACCCTTTGGAGGGCTTCTTTCAATGCCTTACTGGCTCTTTGTTTCTCTTTGCGGCCCGCTAACCGTTTGAGGATATCATCCACCTCCTGAACGATTTTATCCATTACCCTTTCGGAAGGTCTGGTATTGAAGGCTATCTATGACAAAACCCTGAACGGTCTGTGGTGACTGGTAGAAAATCGGCATACACCTCCCCCCGGATTCTTGAGGCAATCTTTCCCCAATGTTCCAACCCAAACAGTTCTCGTTTGATGGTCACCTGCTTCACTTTGACTTCTATCCCCAATTCAACAGGAGAAGCCGTAGAGGAGGGCAAAATAATAATCTCTCCGTGGACAGGACCAAATTCTGTGCCTTCAAGGAAGGGGATTCGATGTCCACTTAGACTCCTTGGCGTAATCCTCAACCCATTGAGCCTGACCACGAAATTTTGTGCTTTTAAAGGAGTCCCTTCTACAATTTTTCGGATCACCTCTTCAGGTTCAAATTCTCTTTTCAATCGGAGAAGAGTAACCGTAGTCCCATCCCCTCTTTCCCTATCGGGAGGCAAGATCTGGAGCGGTAGATTCCATTGATCTACCTTCTTTTTCCCACTCCATCTTGTCGAAGGTCACCTTTGCTGCAAAATCCCTTTTTTGAGTATAGACCTCAAAACATTCGCAAGCAGAAAGGCTTGCAAATTTACCGATACCAAACTGACCGATAAGATCCCGATGAAAGACAGGCGACTTATTCTTAACGATCTTCTCTGGGGAACCGATATTGAAATATTGTCTTAACCCTTCCCGATCCATCCCTATCCCATTATCGTTGACTTCTATGGATTCATCGGTCATTTTGATATCGACCTCTGTGGCATCGGCATCATAGGCGTTATTGACCAACTCCCGGATGAGTTCAATGCTCTCCGAGTAGAGTCTTTCTCCAATGGTGATGAGATGGCTTTTATCGACCGTCACAGGAAGGTATTCCGTGCTCATCATTTCGGTCCCTCCGGCAATCCTTGTATACTTTAACCACTATCACATTTTTGTCAATAGCAATCCTCGCATCTAAAAACCCTTTCTTTAATCGTTGAGCTTTATTAAAAGACAAATGGACAAATATTCAGAAGTCACAAGAGGGATATGTTTTGATAATCATCGTCATAGGTGGGCTAAAAGACTCTCCACTTTTAGTTCGGAATTTTTTGAAATGACATCAAAATGAGCATCGGCATGCACAAGAATGGCTTTTTCCTGCATGGCTGAAGCGGCGATCAGAATGTCAGCATATGGGACATTCACACCCTTTCTTTTTAACTGGACTGCAAGTTTAGATGCGTAATCCCATAAGGAACGATCGGTTTCGATGTAATAAAGGGCATCGAGCCTGCTTTTAAGCCTCTCATATTCTTTCTCTGTTTTGACACCACCCAAAAGCTCAAGCTCTATCATCCCATTTATGGCAACATCGCTTTCCATGAGAATCTTTTCGATCCTTCTCTTCACAAAGGGGTGAAAGCTCTTTTTTAGGGCAAAAATCCATGCAGAGGTATCGATCAGTACCATGACTATTTTTCGATCCTTTTTCTGTTCAATTCTTCCAGAGAGAGATCGATATCGAACGTCCCAAGTTCCCGTCTCAGAAGTTCCCGGTTTTTTGTTCTTAGAAGCTCTTTGAGTCCCATCTCGATAACGCTCTTCTTTGTCTTAAGATTTGTTGCGCGGAGAGCTTCTTTTATGAGAACCTCATCGATCAAAACTGTTGTTTTTCCCATAATATACATCTCCTCGATATGTCTTTATCAGACATATTACAATACATAATTTACCCTGTCAATACCCGGAAGAAAAGACTCTTTGTGTGTTTTATTGATTTTGAGAGATTGTAAAACTGAGATGAACTCTCTGCGGACATTGGAAAAAAGGGGGTTAGGCTAATCACTCACCCCCTTGATATTCTTTGGTGGTCCCAGCGGGCTTCGAACCCGCGTTACCGACGTGAGAGGCCGGTGTCCTAGGCCACTAGACGATGGGACCATTCTTAACGAATCAATTATCAATAATCAATGAGCAAATAGTAATGCTAAGCGAGTTTTGCCAATTGGAATTTGGTCATAAGTTCGAATTGATACCCTGTCCAAGGTAACCCACAGCCCTTTAAAAATCAAGCATTAATTATGGATCAACTCCACGGATTGGAAGCTCCTCATTTCCCTTGTTTTCAGAAAAAAGAGGAATTATATTGAATAGGGTGATGCTATGATTCCCATTCGGGACGCCATTCGATCAAGGACCTTTCCAGTTGTCAATGTCGTCATCATTGGTCTCAATGTGCTTGCCTTTCTATGGCAACTCGCTCAAGGCACCGATTTGAAAGATGCCCTTTATCTCTATGGAATTGTACCCCTCCGATACTCCGATCCGGGACTCTCTGCTCACTTTACCAGGTTCCAGCAATATCTCCCTTTTCTGACTTCCATGTTTCTTCATGGAGGATTCCTTCATATCCTCGTGAACATGTGGTTTCTCTATATCTTCGGAGATAACATTGAAGACAGGCTCGGCCACATTCGATATCTCGTCTTCTATCTTTTCTGTGGTGTGGCGGCTGGCCTGATCCACCTCTTGACGAATTGGAATTCCAATATCCCCACCATCGGAGCGAGCGGCGCCATTTCAGGTGTCATGGGAGCCTATCTTCTCCTTTATCCCCGTTCCAGAATCCTGACATTGATCCCGATCTTTTTCTTTTTCCAATTCGTCGAAATTCCTGCCTTTATCTTTCTCGGGTATTGGCTCCTCATTCAATTATTTTCTGCAAGTCTCACCCCGAAGAATGTTGGAGGCATTGCCTTCTGGGCCCATATCGGTGGTTTTGTCGCAGGTCTCTTTTTAATAAAAATATTTGATGTGGATCCCAAGGATAGGTCTAAGTGAAGGACTCCGGCAATACACCGAAAGGCAAGAGAACCCCTCGTCTTCAACCATCTCACTCCTCATCTCCATCCCAGATGAGTTTGAACCTCCAGGGGGTCATCACACTCACCCCAAAGGAAGCCCGTTTCGGCGAACCCGGAAACTGATCTCCATCCCTCATGGATTGAGAAAAAGAACCCTCATGGTGACCATTCCTCCAGGTGTCGAGGAAGGAACGCGCATGCGTTTAAAGGGTTTGGGTACAGGAAGATAGAGATGGAAATCAAGGAGACCTATTCCTTGATGTCCACCTGATCGATTAGCTTAATTAATAATAGGTATTAATCGGCTCTAATCATTCCTTTCTTTTCCCCGGCACCATCCTGATTTTTCTGGGAGCGGCCCACCAGATACTTAGAGCAAGAAAAAAATGCAACGACAATCATAATGATAAAAACAGGCACGTAACTTCCTAAATGGTCGTAAAGGAAACCGGCCAACCAAGCTCCAAAGGCTCCTCCGATTCCGACAAACATCATGAGCCATCCAAAAATACCCCCGTAGGCTCTTCCTTCAAAAAAGTCGGCTGTGATCAGAGGAGGAAGGGCTGCCGTTGAAGCGTATCCCATACCGAAAAAAATAGGGAAAAAGTATGTCAGAACGGGCGAAGAGAAAATACTGAATAGGATCAGGGTGATCAATCCAAGCAAAAAGCAAATGGTTCCCATCGTATAAGTCATCTCTCTTCCGATTTTATCCGACAATATCCCCCAAAGAATTTTACCTCCGATGCTCACCACGCCAACAATACCGACGATATAAGAAGCGAAAAGAGCCTCCAGTCCCATGGTCCACAAAAAATGCCACCTGGTGTGCAAAGACTGACTGAATAATGAAACTGCCCAAAAAGAAAGGAGAGAGCGAGGAGCCAAAATTGCTTTGTTGTAAGAGCTTGCCGCACTGTCCATGACCGTGAAACCCATTTTTCGTCGATGACCAAAGGATCTTTCATGGGGTTGACGGACTTCCCACTTCGATAGGATAAGAGACGCTGTCGGGGAGGTCTCTTTAAAGAAAGCAATCGCCATGGAAATGACGGTGAGGGGAATCAAGATGGCCATGATTCGATAAGCCATCCGCCATCCTACCCATGTAATAAGATATTGGATAGAAGGGAACGCAGACTAAAATTCCGATTCCGATTCCAGAAGAAACGATCCCCATGGGCAATCCCCTCTTCTCTTTAAACCACTGCTGGACGAGGATGACATTGGGCACCCACCCCGCTGGTCCCCAACCCCACCGCTGTAATGACACTGAAGAAGATATAGAATTGCCACCAGGTCTGCGTGAAGCTGCAAAGGGTAAGTCCCGACCCCCAAAAGAAGCGATCCCCAAATAATGACCTTCTCGGGGGCCAGCCGAATAGACCATATTTCCCACATAAGGACCAATGATACCGCTAAGGATGATAAAAATGAAAAGGCCCCTGCACCGATCGAACGGCTCCATCCAAACTCCTTCAAAAGGGCGACAAAGAAAACAGAAAAGGAATACCAGACTCCATAGACCAAGGCGAGGGTGATGAAACTGAAGCCAACGATGAACCAACCGAAGTAAAGGGTATTCTTCTCTTTCATTGAAGTCACGCTCTTACTTAAGAAGTTAGTAGAGGAGAGAAGAGTTGTCAATTAAAAAATCAAGTTGAAATCGCTCATAAAATTGGTAACTTTAAAATAGTCATCCCCTAAATTTGAATCGGAGAAAAAAGAAGGGAGATTCTCAATGGAATTTGACGTTTCGGAATCAGACGAAAAATGATCTGACACTTTTTTTTGAACCCCAAAGTGTGGCCGTGATCGGATCATTAAAGGAAGGTTATTTTGGTGGTTATGTGGTGATCAAAACAATATTGAACGCCGGTTTTACAGGGAAAATTTATCCTGTGAATCCTTCCTACCAGGAGGTCCTCGGCTTGAAGGTCTATCCTTCCATCAAAGACATACCCGATAAAATAGATTTAGCCCTCATTATGATCAATCGCCGATCCGTTCCCCATGTCCTAAGGGAATGTGCTGAGAAAGGAATGAAGGCGGTGATTGTGGTCGCAGATGGTTTTGCAGAAAGGGATGAGGAGGGAGCTAGACTGCAAAACGAAATCGTAAAGATTGCCAGAGAGGCAGGCATTCGGATTATCGGGCCGAATACGGCGGGCATTGTGAATTCAGCCAACGGCCTCATTCCCGATCCCTACGAACCAGGATATAAAACAGTAAAGGCAGGGGGAGTGGCGATCTGCGCACAAACAGGGATGATTAATCCCCAGGCATTTCCTTACGCTGACCTTCACTACGGGGTAAGCAAAATATGCGATTACGGTAATAAATGCGATGTGGATGAATGCGATCTGCTCGAATACCTTGAAAACGACCCTGCGACAAAAGTCATCACCATGTATCTCGAAAGTATTCAAGAGGGTCAAAGGTTCTTAGAACATATCAAGAAGAGTCGCTGCCCAAAAGCCTATCCTAATTTTAAAATCTGGCCGGACAAAAGAAGGGGCAAAGGTCTCTGCCTCCCACACGGGTGCCCTGGCTGTGGATGATCAAATTTTCAGTGCGGCCTGCAAACAAGCAGGAATAATCCGCCTGGAAACATTCCGTGAGTTTTTTGAATTACCCAAAATTTTTTCTCTTCAACCCTTGCCAAAGGGAAATCGGTTGGGAATCGTCACCTTCACCGGAGGGGTGGGAGTTTTAGCCATAGACGAGGGGGCAAAATATGGTTTATCGGTTGCCAACTATCTCCTGAAATAACCAAAAGGTTAAATGCGATTTTCCCCGGTCTGGGGAAAACGGTGGTGGATATTGGCCCGCCCATGGCGGTGAATAATTATATGACGATCTATTCTGACATTTTAAAAACCGTTTTGGCTGATGATCAGCATCGATTGCCTCTTCAATGTCATCTGGACAAGCCCGTTTAAAGAGTTCGTGGAGGAATATCTAAAATTTTATAAAGCATTGCAAGGAACATATCAAAAGACCATCGCCACCTGGGTCTATGGCCCGAGTATCCCTCTGATCCATGAATTGTCCGGTCGGATGGAGGATTTTGGTTTTCCGGTATTTTCAGACCTTGAGATGGCCATTAAAGCGCTCGGCATTGCCTATCAATATTCAAACCGGAAGAAGGGAGAAGAATGATGGGAAAGTTTCTGATATTCGATCAAGTAAAAAAAGAAGGCAGGTCCATACTCACCGAATTTGAATCCAAAAAAATTCTCAAACAGGCTGGGGATATCCGTTGTGGAAACCAAATTGGCAAAGACCCAAAAAGAAGCCGTTTCATTAAGCCAGAAAATTGGTTTTCCTGTTGCGTCTAAAAATAACTTCCCCGGATGTGATCCACAAAAGCGATTCAGGCGGTGTGAAGCTTGTCGATCGAACAATGTGACCGAAGTGAAAAAGGCCTATGACGAAATTTTGAAAAAAGTTAGGAAACAATATCCCTGACGCAGTCATTCATGGAGTATCCGTACAAAAAATGGTTCGACCAGGGACCGAAGTCATTATTGGCACCAGTAAAGATCCTCAATTTGGACCGGTCATCATGTTTGGCTTGGGGGGTATTTTTGTAGAATTACTCAAAGATGTTTCTTTCCGGGTCATTCCTGTTGAACGAAAAGATGCTCAAGAAATGATCAAAGAAATAAAAGGATATCCATTATTGCAGGGCTACAGGGGAAAAGAACCAGCCAACATCTCTGCTTTAGTCGAAATCATCCTAAAGATATCCAAATTGATAGAGGAAAATCCGCAGATTAAAGAGTTGGAGTTGAACCCTATATTTGCTTATCGAGATAAGGCTGTCGCCGTCGATGCAAGAATTATTTTAGAAAAAGATTGAAGTATCGGGACACTGATGCTGCCTTTGTTCTGAATTCTTGCTTTTTTACAAAAAGCTTTAGATACTCTCCATATCCCTCTTTTTCCAAATCCTCTTTGGGGATGAATCTTAACGCCGCAGAATTCATACAATACCGAAGCCCTGTCGGTTTTGGCCCATCAGGAAACACATGGCCGAGATGGGAATCGGCATCTTTACTCCTCACCTCAATACGCTTCATAAAAAAGCTGCTGATCTTCTTTTTCGACAATTTGATCTGGCTCAAGGGGTTTGGTAAAACTTGGCCATCCGGTCCCGGAATCAAATTTATCGAGGGAACTGAACAGCGGTTCCCCGGAAACGATATCAACATAAATTCCTTCTCTTTTATTATCCCAATATTCATTTTGAAACGCCGGTTCCGTACCATTCTCCTGGGTCACCTTATACTGCAAAGGAGAAAGTTTTTTCCTCAGGGTTGCATCGTCGGGTTTTTTATAAGTCCTTTCATCCTCGCGGCTTTGTGCCTTCCGGGTTTCTTTTCCCCAAACCTTGCTTAAAAACTGGTCGCGACCGGACGCATGTCTGTAATAACCGTATTTGAATGAATGTTTCTTGTAATAATCCTGGTGATACGCCTCTGCTTCATAAAATTTGGTAAACTTTATAATCTCCGTCACAACAGGTTTATTGAACCTCCCGGATTTGTCTAACGTCTCCTTCGATTTTTCTGCCAATCTTTTTTGTTCTTCATCATGATAAAAGATAACGCTTCGATATTGTGGACCTCGATCCACGAATTGTCCCCCCGGATCGGTGGGATCAACATGCTTCCAGAAGAAATCGAGTAATTCTTCATAAGTTATCTTAGAGGGATCATAATAAACCTGAACGGCCTCCACATGCCCGGTTGCCCCAGACGATACCTCCTCATAGGTTGGGTTCTCTTTATTTCCTCCGGTGTAGCCTGATAGGACTTTCACAACGCCTGGTAATTTTTCGAAATCCGCCTCGGTGCACCAAAAACAGCCTCCGGCGAAAGTAGCTCTTCTTATTGCCACATCCTCTTTAATCATATCACTTTTCACCCCTTGTTGAACGATATCGGACTTTTGACAGCCATTGATAGAAATAAGCAAAAGCACCAAAGACAAAATCAAAATTTTTGTCATTTCCACTACCTCCAATGACCGCATCCAACCAAACATTGATGGCGTATTTGTTAAAAAGCAATTACCCCTTAAACTAAAAATGTTTATAGATTTGTTATTTGTCAAGTAATGGTGAGAAAGAAAACCCTATCGGAGGGTTAAGGCAGAGGGATGATGAAGTTTAACCTCTATCAATGTATGGTGGGTTATGAATAATAGGCTTCAACTCATACTCTTTGAATAGGAGAGAGCCATCTTTCCTAAAATATACATCAAGGCTACCATCCCAGTTCCTAAAACAAATGTTATGGCCATCGTCCCGATCCACATCGTTTTCATTCTTTCTTTCCTCCTTCAAAAATTTTTCGTTTCCATTTGAGGTGGACAGGTATCCCACGATTTCTCGTGGGTTGACTTTATCGGCGGACTCTATTTAATTTGTTTTGATAGTTATTTGAGCAATTTCAATGCCAAAACCGATTTAGATAGCTAATTATATGATATTAATAGCATTTATCGAATATTAAAAATTGGTTGGAAAGGAGAAATACGCCTTTTTTTGACTTAAAAAAATCAATCTTCGGATAAATGTATGCTCTTGTCGTTTCCTATCGTAACGGGGTGGTAAGATTCTATTGCCTACAGGGGATGACAGAATAATGCCGAAAAGTTCTTTCATATTTGATCAAGAAAAATGACTCCATCTTTTCCTCCAGTAAAATAAGAGGTTAAATTAGAGGTTGAAAGAAGAATTAGCTTATGATAGAAAATTAGCGAAGCGCTACTAGCGCATTGAATTAAATTCTAAGAATTCGCTAGAATCTTTTGTCCTAAACAATGGGGTTCAATTCCAACGTAAGTGAAGACAGAAGAAAGTGAACAAGATGACTCCAGCAGATGTTTCTCTCTCTCCAACCGATTTCATTCGAGAAATGATCGATGGCCACCTGAGGACCAATAGATTTCAAGGACGAGTGGCCACCCGATTTCCACCTGAACCGAATGGATACCTCCATATCGGACATGCCAAGTCTGTCTGCCTCAATTTTGGAATCGCCGCCCAGTATCGAGGCACTTGCAATTTACGGTTGGACGATACGGACCCGAGTGGTGAATCGCTTGAATATGTCGAGTCGATTATCAACGATGTCCGCTGGCTGGGGTTCGATTGGGAAGATCGCCTGTTCTATGCTTCTGACTATTTTGAGCAACTCTTCCAATTTGCGGTACAGCTGATCAAAGCGGGTAAAGCCTATGTTTGCAGTTTGAATGCAGATGAAATAAGAGAGCAACGCGGCACCTTGACCGAGCCAGGTCAAGAGAGCCCTTATCGGAATCGCCCCATTGAAGAAAACTTAGACTTGTTTACGCGAATGCGAGCGGGCGAATTTGAGGATGGAGCTTATGTCCTTCGAGCAAAAATTGATATGACTTCTCCAAACATTACCATGCGAGATCCAGTTCTCTACCGCATCAAGCGAGCCATACACTACCGAACAGGTGCTCAATGGTGCATCTATCCAATGTACGACTTTGCTCACTGTCTTTCGGATTCCATCGAAAAAATCACTCATTCGATTTGTACGCTGGAGTTTGAAAATAACCGTCCCCTGTATGATTGGATTCTGGATGAATTGAAAGTGGAAAGTCATCCCCAACAGATTGAATTCGCTCGTCTCAATCTTAGCTACACGATTCTCAGCAAGCGGAGATTGATCGAATTGGTGACCAAAGAGTACGTCACGGGCTGGGATGATCCACGAATGCCCACGATAGCGGGGATGAGAAGACGAGGCTATACACCCGAGGCGATCCGTAACTTCTGTGAAAGGATCGGTGTGGCTAAAAATGACAGCATCATCGATGTGGCTCTACTGGAATATTGCGTACGGGAGAATCTGAATGAGAGGGCTCCTCGAGTCATGGCTGTACTCCATCCTCTTCGGGTGGTTATTGATAACTACCCGGAGGGTCAAACAGAGGAATTTGATAGTCCTTATCATCCCCAGAATCCCGGGATGGGGTCCCGAAAAGTTTTCTTTTCACGGGATCTCTATATTGAGCGAGACGATTTCATGGAGAATCCCCCCAAAAAGTTTTATCGGCTGGCTCCTGGAAGAGAAGTGCGCCTTCGTTACGGTTATTTTATAAAATGCGTAAGCTTCGTGAAAGATCCTCAAACAGGTCAAGTCGCCGAATTGCACTGCACTTACGACCCGGAGACCCGAAGCGGGTTTGCTCCTGATGGCCGAAAGGTTGACGCAACCATCCACTGGGTATCAACGGATCATTCGGTCCCTGCAGAGGTACGTTTGTATGATCGGCTTTTCCAGGTCGCCGACCCAATGGGCAAAGAGGATGACTTGACGAAGTACTTGAATCCAAAATCGCTGGAAACTTTGACTACATGCCGTGTGGAATCGATCCTGGCAGGTGCGAAGCCGGGGAGCAGATTCCAATTCGAAAGGCTCGGCTATTTCTGTGTGGATTCGAAAGATTCTTCTCTCGGGAAGCTCGTATTCAATCGGATTGTGCCCCTACGCGATTCCTGGGCTAAAGTATCAGAGAAGGAAAAGAGGTAGAAGAAACTTCCAAATAGTGATTTTGCTATTCTTAGTCATAGAAAGGGGGTTTGGCTTATTGAGCCAGACCCATTTCTATTCTATGGCTGGGGGACGAGGAGTCGAACCTCGATTCGCGGAGTCAGAGTCCGGCGTCCTACCATTGAACGATCCCCCAATCTCTAAATCTCGCATAGCGCAGAGGGCAAAGTGCATGGCGTCCTGTTGATTATAATACATATTCTTCAAAACTCTAACCCCCTCACCCCCACATTGCTCTTTCAAAGAGAGATATATTACCATTAAAAATCATTGATCAATCTTGAAAAATTCTTTTTTAGGGTATTCACAAGATCCTTATCGGAATTTCTTCCTGAAATTTACTCTCCATATTTCTCAGGACAGCTCTCCCCTTCTTTAATTCATCTTCCCCCAGGATGAGAACATATTGGGCCTTGAGTTTATCCGCCCTTCGCATCTGGCTCTTCAGACTCTTTCCCTCATAGTCTAACTCTGCTCGAATTCCCTGCAGGTGAAGTTGATTGATGATTTGGTAAGCCTCCTGAAGAGACCCTTCTCCCAGAGTGGCTATGAAGAGGTCCGGGGTTTGGACAAATTCTCTATCCTTCGGCAACAGGGAGACGAGCCTCTCCATCCCGATAGCAAAACCAATCCCTGGTATGTCTAGGCCCCCGATCTCCTGAAAGAGATTGTCATACCTCCCCCCACCCGTCACGGCATTCTGGGAGCCCAACTGGTAAGAAACCACCTCAAAGGCAGTCCGAGTATAATAATCCAACCCTCTCACCATTCTGGGATTCAAAATGTAGGTCAGCCCTGCTGTCCCAAGATATTCCTTCACCTTGTCAAAATGTTTCTGACATTCTGGACAGATGAAGTCACTCACTTTGGGTGCATCGACAATGGCCTCTTGACAGGTCTCTACCTTGCAGTCAAAGATACGCAGAGGATTGGTCTCAATTCTTCTTTGACAATCTTCGCAAAGCTGAAACGCCTTTCTCGCTAAAAACTTTTTTAATTCTTCCCGATATCGGGGCCGACAGGCACGACAGCCCAAGGAATTGATTTGAAGTTCAAGCTTCTCGAGCCCTACCCTTTTCAAAAAATCGATGAGCATCACAATGACCTCAGCATCCACCATGGGGTTCTCCACACCAAAAACCTCTGCATCAATCTGGTAGAACTGCCGGTAGCGGCCCTTCTGAGGCCTTTCATAACGAAACATCGGTCCGATGCAGTAAAGTTTTGCTACAGGGTCAAAGGTGTAGAGTTGATGCTCTAAGTAGGCTCGCGCCATCGAGGCAGTCGCCTCAGGGCGGAGGGTCAAGGAGTTGCCACTCCGGTCAGTGAAGGTATACATCTCCTTCTCAACAATGTCGGTGGCTTCTCCAATCCCTCGAGAAAAAAGTTCTGTCCGTTCGAGGACGGGTATTCGAATCTCTGAAAAACCAAACCCCTCGAAGACTTTCCGAGCGGTCTCCTCTACAAACTGCCATTTCCCAATCTCATCGGGAAGGATGTCATTAAAACCACGAATGGCTTTGATCTCCAAACTGGGTCTCCTCACTTTTATTTTTACCAATTTATCCTATCAACCAGTAAAAGTCAAAATGGAAATCCCCCTCACCCTCCCCTCTCCCCTTTGGGGAGAGGAAGAAGGTGAGGGGAGTCAAAATACAAAAAGTTGATTCTCAGGGAAATTTAGGTAATTATTATCGAATAATACGAATGGAAACGAATTAAACGAATTAAAAACATTCGAATGATTCGCTATCATTTGAACTATTCGTTTAATATTCGGAGGAATCTATGCAGATCAATCCACAGATTTTCAGGGAATATGATATTCGAGGAGTGGTTAATAAGGACTTGACCCCCGATATCGTCAGAACATTGGGCAAAGGGTTTGGAACCCATATGGCGAATTTAGGCCATAAAGAGTTGGTGGTCGGAAAAGACGGAAGGCTCAGTTCAAAAGATTTTGAGGACGCCTTGATCGAAGGCTTGATCTCAACAGGATGTCATGTTGTCAATATCGGTCTCTGTCCGACACCGGTCTACTATTTCTCCATCTTCCACCTCGATAAAGATGGCGGGGCAATGGTCACAGGAAGTCATAATCCGCCAGAGTTCAATGGATTTAAGGTCTCGGTAGGAAAAAGCACTATCTTTGGAGAAGAGATTCAGAATCTGAGGCGATTGATCGAAAAGGAAGAATTTGTGGTAGGGAAGGGATTTGTTTCTAACAAAGAAATCATTCAATCTTACCAAGACTATATCAAAAAAAATATTCACATTGAAAAAAGAATGAGGGTGGTCATCGATGCCGGGAATGGAACAGGAGGAATTGTGGCCGGTCCACTGGTCAGGGATTTAGGCTGCGAGGTGGAAGAACTTTATTGCAAAGTGGATGGCCGATTTCCAAATCATTTCCCAGACCCAACGATCCCCGCGAATTTAAAAGATCTAATCGACCGGGTGAAAAAAAATCAAGCAGATGTAGGAATTGGATATGATGGAGATGCGGATCGCATTGGAGTGGTGGATGACCAGGGAAACATCATCTGGGGTGATCAATTGATGATCCTCTTTTCGAGGGAGATATTAAAGTAAAAAAAGGGAGCGGCTTTCGTGGCGGAGGTCAAATGCTCTCAGAACTTATTTGATGACATTGAGAAACATGGTGGGAAGGCCATTATGTGGAGAACAGGACATTCTCTGATCAAGGAAAAAATGAAGGAGGAAAAAGCGGTTCTCGGTGGAGAGATGAGCGGACACATCTTTTTTGCAGATCGTTATTTTGGTTATGACGATGCTATCTATGCCTCTTGTCGTCTCATCGAACTTCTTTCAAAAACAAATAAGAAATTATCCCAACTCCTCAGCGATGTTCCAAAGACCTCTATCACCCCGGAGATCCGAGTCGATTGTCCAGATGAGATTAAATTTCAGGTCGTCGAAAAGGTAAAAGAAGCATTGAGAAAAGACTATCCGATCATCGATGTGGATGGGGTCAGGGTCAAATTCGAACATGGATGGGGATTGGTGAGAGCTTCCAACACTCAGCCCGCACTGGTCCTCCGATTTGAAGCCCTCACTGACAAACATGTTCAGGATATTAAAAAGTTAGTTGAGGATAAGGTTCAAAACGCGGTCGCAAGTCTTCGAAAGTAAGAAGAAAGATAGGTTATCAGGATATCTGGAAATCGGGATGAAGAATTGCAGGAATTCAGGGATTCAAGAAAAACCTGAAGTAGGATTTGAGAAACTATGTTCCTTGACCTTTCTAATGAAAATTGTTAACATGATGAAAATATTAAGTTTTTCTTATTATTGTTTTATTGTTGCGGGATGGGGATACTGATGATTATATTAATGTGAGAGAAAAAATCTTTATAAGGAGGGATGAAAATGAGAATAAGGGATATGATGACAAGGAACCCGATGACTGTAGACAGTGAAACATTGGTTATGGATGCTCAAAAGATAATGAAAGAAAACAATGTCCGAAGGCTTCCCGTTGTGGACAAAGGAAAATTGTTGGGCATTGTTACGAAACATGACATTCTCGAAGCCTCACCTTCACCAGCCACATCATTGAGCGTCCACGAATTGAATTATCTCCTTTCAAAAATGAAGGTGAAGGAAATTATGAAGAAGAATCCTGTTACCCTCACTCCGGACACTCCTTTCGAGGAGGCTCTAAAGATTGGGCAAGAGAAGAAGATCGGTTCGTTTCCTGTGGTGGAGAACGGGAAACTGGTTGGTATTGCGACCGAATCGGACATCGTCAGGTTTCTGACCCGTGCCTTAGGGGTAAGGGAGGAAGGGTCAAGAATCACCATCGAAGGATTGGGCGGAAAGTTAAGTGACCTTGAGAAAATTATTTCTATCGTGAACCAACATAATACGATCGTATTAAGTATGATCTCCTTGCCCAGAACAGAAAAGAAGGAATGGATGATCGCGCTTCGATTAAAGACGAGTAGCCCAGATCCAATTGTAAAGGATTTCAAGAAGGCCGGTTTTAATGTCACCTATTCAGCATGGTTTCGCTGTGAAACAGGAAGTGCCTGAGCGACTTAACTTACCTTCCGTGAAGAAAGGATGATACGGTGCGTTCTCATGAATGCACCGTTTTTTTTATTCATGGGAGGGACCCTATCCTTCTCCTTTTCTAAAGAAATGGTAGACGATTTGGGCTACTGTGCGATTCATCTTTGGAGCTTTCGCTAATTCTTCCTCTGTCGCTTCTTTAATCTTCTCAACGCTTCCAAAAAATCTTAACAACTCCTTTTGCCTCAATTCTCCGATCCCTGGGATCTCCCTTAATACGGATCTGATCGTCTCCCTTATCCTCACATTCTTATGATAAGTAATAGCAAATCGATGGGCTTCATCGCGGATTCGGTCAAGGAGATGAAGAAGAGGCGAATGTTTTCCTAAAAGGATGGGTTCCTTATATTGAGGATGGAAGATCTTTTCCTCAGTTTTTCTCGTCCTCGAAAGACGGGAACTTTCAACCGTTTTTTCTTTAGCCAGGCTGATGAGATCGACCTCCTGTATCCTCAGTTCTTTCAATACTTCCAGGCCCACATTTAATTGGCCTCTTCCCCCATCTAACAAAACCAAATCCGGGAGATCATTCATTTCGATCGACTTTTGATAGTGACGGAGAAGGACTTCATACATCATGCCAGTATCATCTGCTCCCTCTATCGTTTTAATCTTAAAATGACGGTATCGCTCCTTATTGGGTTTCCCATTTTCAAAAAAGACCATGGACCCCACGGCGTTTCCTCCTTGAAGGTTCGAAATATCGAAGGCTTCAATCCGCCAAGGGACTTTTTTAAGACGTAGCTTCTCCTTGAGGACCTCCAAAAGCTTCTTTTCATCCTTTTCGAGCTTATCTTTTCCAAGAAGAAACTGCTGAGCGTTCTCACAGGCCATTTTGAGGAGATGTTTCTTATCTCCTTTTAATGGAACAAGTATCCGAATCCTCTTGCCTTTTAGTTCTGTCAACCATTGTTCGATAAGGTTTTGCTCAGGGAGGGTCTTCGGAATCAAAATCTGTTCGGGGATGAATTTGTCTTCGCGGTAATATTGATGGAGAAAAGAAGATAAGACCTCTTCGTCAGGAAGGCCTTTGGAAGGAAAAGTAAAACCCTTGCCTCCTAAGAGTTTCCCTCCTCTGACGAAGAGAGGATGAATGGCAAACGTACGGTTTTGGCGATGGAAACCAATCACGTCCTGATCAACAAAATCACTCGAAACCATCTTCTGTTTTTCAATCACATGTTCAATATAGTCAATCTGGTCTCGAATCTTAGCGGCCTTTTCAAAATGGAGCTGTTCGGATTCTTCTTCCATCTTTTTCTTCAAACTCTCGACCAGGTCTTTGTTCTTCCCCTCAAGGAACATCTTCACTTGATGGACAATTTCCTGGTATTGGCCCCGGTCGATCTTTCCGCAACATGGGCCAGTACAACGATCCATTTCATAATTGATACAGGGCCTAAGACGGCCTGAAAATTTCGTATCGAGACAGGTACGAATTGGAAAGAGGCGTCGGATCAATCTCAGGGTTTCCCTAAGAGAAGTGGCAGATGGGTAAGGACCAAAGTAAAGTGAACCATCCTTCTTGATCCGTCTCACAATGGTGAGTGTGGGGAAATCGTCCTCCATCGATAGTCTAAGACAAGGGTAATTCTTATCGTCCCTCAGCTTCACATTATAACGGGGGTGGTGTGCTTTAATGAGGGTATTCTCCAAAATAAAGGCTTCTTTTTCCGTATCGGTGACAATGGTATCGATGTCTGCTACCTTCTCTAACATCGTTAAAGTTTTCAAATCTTTCCCTGCCGGTTTCCGGAAATAAGAACTCACCCGATGTTTAATATCCCCTGCCTTTCCGATATAGAGGATGGTCCCTTTTTTATCCTTGAACAGATAAACCCCTGGACTGTTAGGCAGGTGATCAGTTTTTTGATTAAACGTATCCATCTTTTATTCTAATTATCTCAGATTATGTAAGAAATGCAATCACCCGAGAAAGGGGTTCTGAATTTTTCCCCTTTTGGAAAAGGGAAATTGAGGGGGATTTTCGGAAACGAGGTTCACCAGACAATTTTAGATTGCCGCTGACTACCGACTCCACCTACAAGTCCTCAGTGGCAAGGTAATCTTGGAGCCAATGATTACCGATAGAAAGCAGCAATAAAAAAAGCACGACTATTTTCTTCCCCTGCCATTGCCTTTTTGCACGCCGTGACCAACTTACTTGAAGTGTCTAATCACCACAGCACTTTGCCCCCCTCGAACGTCACTCTTGCAAGTATTTTGCTCTTTGAGTATCCTCTGTGTCAACACATTGGAATCCTGCCATATCTATTGAGAATTCACATACGAGGTCGGTCCAATTATCTCCATTGCAGAATATCAGACGCCAGTTGCTCTTTGTGAGTACCTATTGAAATCGCGGTATCCAAGCCACACTCACTTTAGAATACCTGGGCTCCAGACACCTTTGGAAACGGGGCCGGTGGGCCCGTCTTCCAGCCTGTAATAGCCAAAAACGCTGCCACCATCCGCCTCATGTTGCCCCAACGAAAGATCGGCCCGCTGGCTGGATTGGAGGGGTCACCGAGTGCCCGGGTTCGTAAAGTCGTCGCTCATCCACAGGGGCCAAGTGCTGCCACCGAGCCCTTGCTTGCTTGAGATTGTAGTCGAAGGCCTCCATGTAATTCCACGTGTCCCACGCCGTGCCCTCACTCGTCCAATCGACGAGATCTTCTCCGAACCCTCCGGACCAGCCTCGCCGTATTTGTGCCTGCCAGCCGTGAGCCAGACGCCATGGGAACCCCACGCCGAGTAAACGACAGGATGGGTACCATTTATCTTGGCGATCGCTTGCCACTCGTAGATGCCTCCGAAGTCGTGCGCCGATATGTACATCTGAACCGGCTGTACTGACCATCCAGCCTGATCGTCGTATAGACCACATCAGCCGCACCGTCACGTGCTCCCAGTCGCCCACGTGGTTTCCAAAAATCGTGTTGATAACTTCTTTGCCGCGATTGTAAGGGTAGTAAAAGAAGTAGACGAGATCGACAAAATCAACGAGGTCCTCACCCACCTGAACTGACTTCTTCACCCAGAATGCATAAACCGGGACATCGCTAATGGTGCACGGGTTGCCCGTTGAATAGCCGTTGCAGCCGCGAAAGAAATCGAGCACGTCGGAGGGTTCGTCCAGGCCCTCCCTCGTGAACAGCCAGTAGAAGACATCAGGTCCTGGAGGAATATCGCCGCATGCCGTGAACCAGCCCATCGATACACGGAATACGAACCAGGTTCGGGAAAGCCCACTCAACAGAGGATGGCCAGTAAGACTCATTCTGCGCGAGCCAGACGCGTGGTGCATAGGTCGCCAAGAAATTGAGCTTTTCTTCGTCTGTGACGGTAATGGACGTTGGCATGGGAGGCCAGGCCTTGCCCCGGCCGTAGCACACATACACCCATCGGTCGTCCTCGCAGCCCTGTGAATATCATAGGTGTCAGCCTGTCATGGGCCAGTACCCCAGATTGGCCTCGCCCAGCGCGGGACAGGAGGCCTCGGAACTGTCTGTGTAGCTGAGGCCCACATTCGTGATGAAGGTATCGGTTTGGTTTATTGGTACATAGTGAACGCATAAACCGATTTCGATAGCAGTCGCCTTCTGTGTCAGTGGTGAGGGCGCCCTGCCGACCGGATGAGGTGCCATTGGCATCGCTGCCAATCCGATGGACACCACCACCTCCCAGTACGGCCAGTGGAAAACGCCGTAGTCGACCAGCACCGGCTGATCTGATGTTACAGGGACGAGATCATACTTGACCCAGATGGTTGTATATGTACCGCCGATGCCCACATTCACGTCGTTGGACCACACCCTTGTCCCTATAAGGTCCGGAATGTAGGGGATCGTGGCCGTCTGACCCCAGGCAAGCCCTGTGTAGTCATCGGGAATGTTGGGGCAGGTTGTCCAGTCGGTTACCCTGACGTCAACGATGGCAAGGTATGTGTCATACACCTCTATCAAGACAAGGACAATCTCATCTTCGCTGTAACCAATATCTTTAATAATCTGAGCAGCCTCTCGAGCACTCCGAGCAAAAACATCCCTGAGTGCCAGGCCCACCTCGGTGACGGAGTAGCCGATGTCCTTTAGGATCTGGGCGGCCGCTTGGGCGCCTTGGAAAAACATCCCTCAGGGCCAGACCAACCTCTACGGAAGAGTAACCAATATTTTTCAATATCTGAGCTGCTTCCTGCGCACCCGCGAAGTAGGCATCACGAAGGGCCTGCGCGATTTCCAAAACCCCATAGCCTTCGTCACGCAGGAGCTGCGCAGTCTCCTGCCCGCTTAAACCAAACTCAGCTCTCAACACCTCAGCAATCTTCGTTGCCGTGTAACCTTGTCTGTGCAAAACCCGCGCTCGTATGACAGGATGGTTATCGATACGGAACTTTATCTGTAGAACAGCTCTCAGGATCACGCACGTCATACGTGGCAGACCCCAATACCAGATCTGCCACAGTGAAGCGAATTTCAAATTGTCTGCTGTCCTGATTCCTGGGATAGGAACGACTAAAAGGTAGCTTCCAATTCACTTGGTAGCGGTCCTTCAGGAATCGAATCCGATTGGAGATACGCGGTGCCACTGTGGGACGTAAATGTTATGACACTCGTACAAGTCCCCTGGCGGGTTACCTCGCAAACTGAAATCTTCAGAAATTTCGTCAGGGTCTTATCGAGATCATTGACATCCCCAGCATCACTCCCCACCGGCGGCAGGACATGCAGTGCCGAGGAGAGAGGTTTAATTTCCGCAGACGGCGCTTGAACAAAAATACATAAGAGAACTGTACTGGCGAAAAAAAATATGGAGAAAAACTTCATCCTAATTATCTCAATCCCACCGCAAAAAGCGTATGCCGTTTGAATCTGTGCATATCTGGATGTAGAACCCTTTGAAATAAAAAGGTTGCGCTAAGTACGAATGATTCCTAAATAGATCGATTATCTTTCCTTCCACTTTTTCCAAATGAATAAAGCCGCTACCAGAATTTTATTGGATAGCGGCCCGACTACCTTGCTCTTTAACCTCCAGAAATATGACCATCATATTTCTGGACCCGTTGAATCTTATGATAGAGATATTTTTTTGAATGTCAAGGGGTTTTTTCTCAATGATGAAATTGCATAAATTGTTGTAAAAACCTGTAAAACATATCTTATTTCTCTCTCCATTTCCCGGGAAGCTCAGCTGATACATGCATCTCGTTTATTACCATCTGAAATATTGCATATTGGAGGGAAGTTTAAAAATGAATAGTTCAGGAAGTTATCTTCGGAAAAGGGGATGTGAATAACACCTGCTACTCAACAAAAGTAGGATGTCATAGGGTTGTTAATTTCCGATTGAAAGAGAGGATAACACAATTCTCCCTTAACCTGCGTGCCACGTAATCGCCTATCGAATCCAATGCTAAGTAACCAGGAGTCTGAAGTCGTTGGTCTATGACCTTACCGCGTCTTTCAGGTGGCGAAGAGAATTGACGAAGATATACCAAACATTATAAAGAACAATAAAGTATGTTTTCTAATTCCTCTTTGAGGACTAAATTTCTTCTTTGGGATCTTTTGCCTCTTAACACTATCTTGATGCTTCCTTGTATGCATACGAAAGCATTGCCTTGGCTAAAGCCCAGTCTGGCTCTGGGCCATCTGGGTCCCCTTCTGTTTGAATCAATTTCCGTCCCTCCGTTATCATATTCTCTGTCCAACCCCACCGCCTTGCATTATTTCCCAAAACGCCATCTACCGCCCACCTCATAGCAGTTTGCCCAGGAATATTTGGGTGAGGATTTGACAGGATAATTTTCCCCTTACCATAGGGCACGATACCTATGGCAACTGTACCATTTGGATACCATCCTACAACGTCCAAAGGTTGTCCCGGATCCGGAATGAGTGAACCCCCTCCGGTCACGACCTGATAAATAGTTGAAGGAAGTTTTGCTTCTTGAACAATATCATTTTCTGGATTCATCTTGATCGGCAAAAATCGCGTTTTGGGATAAGGGCGGTTCGTTTCCTGAGGCCCTCGGACTATACCTTTAAAAGGATTTATCCCACAAAATCTTTTGAAATACCCCTGAATGCGATGACTCTTATCCCATTCCCCTCTTTGGGCTTCTTCCAGATTGGGACCAAATCTTTCATAGTAAGTTACAAACAGCGACGATCCACATACACATATTGCAATAACAGAGCCTCCAGATTCGATAAATTCTAAAACATTCCTTACTCCCTGACAATTTAGGCCATGACCCATTGTTTGTTCAAACCATCTATATGGCTCACCTCCGGGCAATATTAATACTTTAAATTTTCGTTGGTCATGTTTGTCAAAGAATGATTCCCTTTGGTTTATGAATCCATGATTTACTTCCTTGGTTGTTAGCCCTAACTCGCCCGCAATTTCTCTGTATGATTCAATATCAGTATAGTTACCGTATTGCACAGGAGAAAAAAGGATCACATCTATCTCTTTTCTTAAATACTTTTTGAGCATTGGGCTTCCGCATGAAAGGATCTGTGAGGAAATCAAAAGTATGATTAAAAACAAAAAGACACATTTTCTCATTCGGCTATACTCCCATTTATTTGAGCAGGAAAACTTCGAAATAGATGTATTTAATTCAAGATAGCGTGCCACTGTCAGTGCTTTGGCAAACGTTCCGAAATGAAAAGTATATGCGAACCGTTATTACCGATATAAATCTACAACATCCGTCAGAATTTGTCACTTGGTGACTTCAGGAGGCAGTTAATACACTATTTGATATTACTTGTGGTGTTAAGCAATATCCTTTACACCTGATCCGGATTATGAAACGAAACAGTCAAAAGTATTTAAGTTTGCTAATTTAATGTTTGGAGCTAAAATATTTTGTCCGAAGGGTTGGAAAGTGAGGAACGATCATTTCGTAGTGTTCGTTGTGATGGAGCAACAGACTCTTGTTTTCGATGGCAAGAGCAGCAATGATCAGATCCACTGTTGGGATGGTCAGTCCTTTTCTTCTGAGTGAAAACCCAAGTTCGTAGGCCTGTTCCCAAACCGATGATGTAAAGAATAAAAGTTTTTTAAAAATGATGATCCAGGTAGAGGCATCAATCAAAAACATCTTAGACACTCTTACGCATTTTCTCTAAATCCCTAAAAGTAACAGCGAATTCCTCATAATTCCCGATCAACTTACTCAATTCTTCTCGGCGTTTTGCCCACAATAATTCCTTGATAGCGATCTCGATAGCTTTTTTCTCGGTTCGAGCTCCTGTTGCTTTTACTACTTCTTCTAAAATTTTTGCACCAATATCGAGAGTTATTCTCATAATTTCCCCAGATTTCTTATGCAACAGGGGGCTGACTTCCCTCCAGCCTCCATCGTCGGCAATAAATGCCGATGCTACAGCAATTATAAAGAATTACTTTTGAACTTTGGATTTTGAAATTTGACATTGACCCTTTGATTATCTCATCTTCAATTCCAACTCTTCAAGGCGATGGACCTTATTTCGGATTTCCGCGGCTCGTTCAAATTCTAAGCGAGTTGCTGCTTCCTTCATTTCCTTTTTCAACTTCTGAATCATCGCGGGAATCTCTTTAAGAGGAACATATCCCACTTCGACATCCGCCACAACAGGAATGGTTAAATAGTCCGCTTCATAGATTGAGGCCAAAATATTTCGAACCGATTTCTTCACGGTCTGTGGGGTAATTTGATGTTTTCTATTATATTCCTCCTGAATCTCTCTTCGCCGGTTTGTCTCCAACATCGCATGATCCATCGCTCCTGTCATCTTATCTGCATAAAGGATCACCTGGCCATTTACATTTCGTGCAGCACGGCCGAACGTCTGAATTAAAGATTTTTCAGATCGAAGGAAACCTTCCTTATCAGCATCCAAAATGGCCACCAAAGAAACTTCCGGGAGATCGAGCCCCTCCCTCAGCAGATTGATTCCAATGAGGACATCGAATTTCCCTAAACGAAGATCTCTGATGATTTCCACCCGATCCAGGGTGTCAATGTCGGAGTGAAGGTATTTTACCCGAATTCCGAGATCTGCATAATATTCGGTCAGGTCTTCTGCCATGCGCTTGGTGAGCGTGGTGACGAGGACTCTCTCCTTTTTCTTCACCCTCTTCTGGATTTCTCCCAGGAGATCGTCGACCTGATTCTTGGCTGGTTTGATTTCAAGGAGAGGATCGCTCAAACCCGTGGGGCGTATGATCTGCTCCACAATCTTGCTGCGGCTCTTCTTCATTTCATATTCACTCGGAGTGGCTGAGACATAGATAATTTGGTGAACACGTTTCTCAAACTCTTCGAACATCAGTGGCCGGTTGTCCAACGCAGAAGGAAGACGGAATCCATATTCTACCAGCGTTTCTTTCCTCGACCGGTCTCCCCGGTACATCCCGATCAGTTGGGGAATGGTCACATGACTTTCGTCAATGAACAAGAGATAATCCTTGGGATAGTAATCAAGTAGGGTAGGAGGAGGTTCTCCGGCCCTTCTTCCAGTGAGATGGCGAGAATAGTTTTCGATTCCCTGACAGTAGCCCAGTTCTTGAAGCATCTCTAAATCAAATTTGGTCCTCTGCTCTAGTCTCTGAGCCTCCAGGAGGTGATTTTGGGATTTAAACCACGCCACTCTTTCTTTCAATTCCTCCCGGATACTTTGAAGAGCTTTCTGCAGCCGGTCCGGAGGAGTCACATAGTGGCTTCCCGGATAGATGGGAACTTTATCCAATGGCTCGATAACTTTACCCCTTAAGGGATCAATCTCAGAAATAGCATCGACCTCATCTCCAAAGAGTTCGACCCGGATGGCTCGGCTTCCCTCATGCGCTGGAAAAACTTCGATGACATCGCCTCGAACCCTAAAAGTTCCACGATGAAAATCGATATCATTTCGCTCATATTGAATCTCTACCAATTTTGAAAGGATCTCTTCCCTGGAGATCATCATTCCCTTCTCCAGATAAAGGAGCATTCCATGGTATGCTTCCGGAGATCCTAAACCATAGATACAGGAGACGCTGGCAACAATGATCACATCGTTTCTTTCAAGAAGGGAGCGGGTGGCGGAATGTCGCATTTTATCGATTTCTTCATTGATCTGGGTATCCTTTTCGATGTAGGTATCGGTGGAGGGGATGTAAGCTTCGGGTTGATAATAATCATAATAGCTGACAAAAAATTCGACCGCATTCTCCGGGAAGAGTTCTTTAAATTCACCGTAAAGTTGAGCAGCCAGGGTCTTGTTATGCGAGATGACCAGGGTGGGCCTTTGCACCTTCTCAATCACATTGGCCATGGTGAAGGTCTTTCCAGAACCGGTCACACCCAAAAGGACCTGTTGCTGTAGCACCTTCCAGAACACTCTCGCTCAATGATTCGATGGCTTGAGGTTGATCGCCTTTTGGCTGGAATTCAGAGATGAGCTTGAATGCGTTCATTCCATCATTTTACAACAAAACAGGAAAGAGGGGAAAGGGGCTTTTTGGCAGTTAGCTGATGGCAGAGGGCGAATAGTCAAAAGAAGAATGTCATGAGAAATTGGCTATCCGCTACCAGCCATAAGCTATAAGCTCTGTTTTTATCCTTCTGTGTTGTTCGAGGGTTCGGGCTTTAATTTCTTCTGGACACCGGAGGCATAAACAATAATGGCCGATTCGCCGTCAACAGGACATTTGTTTTTAAAAGGGGTCTACTCGCATCATGTAGCGCTGACCTTTTTAACCCGAACTTTGGAGAGGTTGATCTCACCCAGACCTAAATCATAAGCGTTTTTGACGAACTTAATTTCCTCTGGCTTAAAAGGCTTTCCGGTCCTGGGGTGTTTGAAGAAGCTGGCTGCATATGCATCTGCTGCCACAATATCTGTAGAAGTAATGACCTCTCCGATATCTTCTGTCTTTCCAGGCCCCTTCGGACCGTTTGTCGTGAGGATCCGGATGGCATCCATCACGACTAAGTCCGGTTTTCGAACCGTATTGATATCAGCAATACATTGATGGAGGTCAATCTTATGAAGCTGCTCCATATCCCATACGATCCCAATCAGGTTTTTCATTCCAAGGGTCAGTTCCGTGGCAAAGTGATGCTTTGGAATGGGGAAATTGATGAAGACATCTGATTCAAGGATATCCCTGAGCACTTCAGCCGTCTTGAGCTTCTTCCCTTTTTGAACCTCGACCTGTTTGTATACATTCCGGCCATGACCGGAGAAGATCTCTGCTCCGGCCTTCTGAGCGGTCTCTTTCAATCCGGACCTTGAGAAACAAAACTGGTAATTATCACAGGTGTGATCCCACACGGCGACTCGCTTTGCACCTGCGTCATAACACATCTTGATCAATGCCGAGAAAAGATCAGGATTATTGGTGCAGGCTTGTTCAGGCGTCCTCGCCCAGGCGATATTTGCCTTGATCACCACTCGCTGCCCCTTCCTCACAAATCGACCCATCCCTCCCAATGGAGCCATGGCGGCTTGCAGAAGTTGGGAAGGACTTCCGTTTTTGGCAATCACCAGATCAGACTCTTCAGCCCCGTGCGCAAGAGACCCATAAAATGGGAGCGTATTTGAAAATAGAGGGAGTGTCACCGCCGCAGCCGTTCCCTTGATAAATTGTCTTCGAGTGATTTTCTTATTCTGGGAATGATCCATGAAATCATTGCCTCCTTTATCTTAAATTCTAAGCACGAAATCCGAAATTCGAAACAAGCACAAATGCTCAAAATACAAATGACCTAAACAAACAAAAACCGTTTTGAATTTTGAAATTTGCATTTAGGATTTGCTTGCCCTGTTAAATACATGTCGAAACACTTTGGTTTCATTTATCACCCTGATCTCGAAAAACAAAAAACGTCAATTTCGAGCAAATTATTTAACAGGGTGAAGATTTCGATATTGGATTTCGGATTTCACTAATCCCAACTTCCGAACCTCCGACATTTGGCTCATGGTGTCAGTATCAGCCTTGAGACTCCCTTATCGGTCCCAAACCAAACACCATTCTTATCTTCGGCTGCACAGAATACTGTATTGCTCAGCAATCCATCAGAAACCGTCAAGGACTCCCACTGCCCTGTTGGAAGATCATAAATACTTACCCCATTATCTCTACAGATAAAAACTTTCTCTTTGGTCACAGCAATAGAATGAATTCCTCCATTCTTCAATGGGTCCATTGGCTCGACCCTCTTCCAACGGTCCGAAACCGCATCATATTCAAAAAGGGTTCCACCGATACCCCCTGCCCACATTTTCCGCCCTATATTCGCTAAGGATTTGATCTCCGTCTCGGTGAGCCCTTCCTTTTGAGAATAGGTCCTCCAGGTTTTTTTAGCCTTTTGAAAATGGCTAATCCCTGCATTCGTTCCCATCCACAAGGAATCAGGTTGATTCAAAATGGAATTGACAAAATTCCCAGAAAGACCATCCTGAGCGGAGTAAAAAATTCTCCACCCCTCTGTCTTCTTATCAAGTTGAGAAAGGCCTTTCTCAGACCCAACCCAAACCCGCTCTCCATCCACCGCCATGGAGACGACCTTCTTGGCGCGTCCATCGTTCGTGTTGAAACGTTTCCACGGTGGACTTTTCTGGGAAGAGTAATAGGATATTCCACCTCCCCCAAAACCATAGAAATAGGTGCCAAACCAGATGCGGTCCGCATCCGGTACAATCACGGAAACATGATTATAGGAGAGGAGGTTTTTCCAGTTGATGCTTTTCCCATCGTCAACTTGATCCATGGGCTCACCCTTTGTGGTATAGGCTTTGCAAACCTTCTTCGATCTATCGTAAAGGGTGGCTCCTCCTCCATACGTCCCAAACCAGACCTCCTCCCCTTGAACAGCAATGGCAAAAACCATTTCGCTTGAAAGACCCTCTTTGGGTGTGACCTGGTGAAAGGATAAGGGCCTCTTTAATGGACCTGCGACAGCAGGATAAGAAAAGGAAAGAATAAAAATGATTAGAAAGGACTGTTTGATTAAGGATTGAAGGATCTGTCTCATCTCTTCCACCTCAAAAGTTTACTAATTATGTCGAATCAAATAAAGATTTTCAATAGTCATTGTCATTTCTCTCCCGAGAGAAAATGTCACAGGATATAAAAATTTTCATTAACTTGCCTTGACAATCATCTCACCAATGATTATCTAAATGGAGTGCTGAGGAGTTTTTTTTATCTATTGAACATCCTTTTTTCCGAAAGGCCATAACCAATTAATTTTAAAGTGTTTTTTCTATGAGGAGGTGATGTGGGATAATAAATCATAGAATATAATTATATTTCCAAGTTAGCCGATTTGAAAACCATTGAGCAAGAAAGGAGAAATAGAAGATGAAGATCAGGCCATTGCAAGACAGAGTGATTGTTAGACGACTCGAGGAAGAGGAGAAGACAAAAGGAGGCATCATCATCCCTGACACCGCAAAAGAGAAGCCCCAGGAAGGGAAAGTTATCGCTGTTGGGAAAGGGAAGACTACGGAGGATGGTAAGGTAATCCCTCTCGATGTAAAAGTGGGGGACAAGATTCTTTTTGGAAAGTATTCCGGCACAGAGATCAAGATAGAGGGCGAAGAACATCTCATCATGAGAGAAGAGGATATCTTAGGGATTATCGAAGGGAAATAACAAATTTCAAAGAAATGGAGGTAAGTCAAAATGGCAAAGGAACTGAAGTTTGATCAGGATGCCCGTAATGCAATTTTGCGGGGAGTCAATATCTTAGCCGATGTGGTCAAAGTTACCCTGGGGCCCAAAGGAAGGAACGTTATTTTGGAAAAATCCTTTGGATCTCCGACCGTCACCAAAGACGGTGTCACCGTAGCAAAAGAAATCGAATTGGAAGATAAGTTTGAGAACATGGGCGCGCAAATGGTCAAGGAGGTGGCGAGCAAGACTTCTGATACAGCCGGAGATGGAACCACCACGGCCACTATCTTGGCCCAGGCGCTTTATCGCGAAGGATCGAAGGTAGTTGCAGCCGGTGCCAACCCCATGGATGTGAAACGGGGGATGGATATGGCCGTCGAGGAAGTGGTGAAAGAGTTGAAAAAGTTGAGCAAGCCGACAAAGGATCAGAAAGAGATTTCTCAAGTCGGGAAGATCTCTGCCAATAATGATGAAACCATTGGGAACATCATTGCCGAGGCGATGAATAAGGTCGGCAAAGAAGGTGTGATCACCGTGGAAGAAGCGAAGGGAATGGAGACGACCCTCGATGTGGTCGAGGGGATGCAATTCGATCGGGGGTATCTCTCTCCTTACTTTGTCACCGATCCTGAGAAGATGGTAGCGGTGCTTGAGGATGTCTACATCCTTCTCAACGAGAAAAAGATCTCCAACATGAAAGATATGCTTCCCATCCTGGAACAGATTGCCAAGATGGGAAAACCCCTTTTGATCCTTTCCGAGGATGTGGAAGGAGAAGCCCTCGCTACTTTGGTGGTCAATAAACTCCGAGGAACCCTCAAGTGTTGTGCTGTAAAGGCCCCCGGTTTTGGAGATCGCAGGAAGGCGATGTTGGAGGATATCGGTATCCTCACCGGAGGAAGAGTGATTTCAGAGGACTTGGGCATCAAGCTGGAAAATATCAAATTGAACGACTTAGGCAGGGCAAAACGGATCACTATCGACAAAGACAACACGACCATTGTCGATGGAGCAGGGGACAAAGACGATATTGAGGCAAGGGTGAAACAGATCCGTGCCCAGATCGAGGAAACCACCTCCGATTATGATCGAGAGAAACTTCAAGAACGGCTGGCTAAGATCATCGGCGGAGTGGCCGTGATCAATGTCGGCGCCGCCACAGAGACAGAAATGAAGGAGAAGAAGGCCCGTGTCGAAGACGCCCTGAACGCAACCCGGGCGGCTGTAGAGGAAGGAATTGTTCCGGGGGGTGGTGTGGCCTACCTCCGCTGCCTTTCCGCACTGGATAAAATGAAATTAGAAGGAGATAAGAAGATCGGGGTCGATATTGTGAAGAGAGCCTTAGAAGAACCTATCCGTCAGATCGCCAATAATGCGGGTCAGGAAGGTTCTGTGGTGACGGAGAAAGTGAAGAACGAGAAAGGATCTTTTGGATTCGATGCTGCACAGGATGAGTATACGGATATGATCAAGGCAGGGATCATCGATCCTACCAAAGTGGTCAGGCTTGCCCTTCAAAATGCTTCCTCGGTGGCATCGCTGATGATCACCACAGAAGCCATTGTGGCTGATAAGCCAGAAAAGAAAGCCTCCTATCCTCCAATGCCTCCAGGCGGTGGAATGGGTGGGATGGGTGATATGTACTAAGATTTCAATTTATATTGAATTCGAGAAAAGGGCTTGGGAGATCACTTTTTCCTCTCAAGCCCTTTTTATTTCAATCCTTTCAAAGGGTTCCTTATTCAAAGTAAAATGACTTTTCCTGAAGATCGTCTAACTTTTTGAATTTTCTGTTGTCTTTAAATAAAAAACAGAATGTACTCATTCCAAATTTTAGGTTAAAATGGATGTAACTATTTAATATTATTTTAAAAATCAAATTTTACTTGCATTTATTAAAAAAGGGATTTAATATTCTGTTCGTAGTGGAAAAAATACCATTTGAAATTGATTTTCGGCATCTGGAAACATTTTGCCGAATTGCCGAATTAAAAAGCTTCTCTAAGGCGGCTGACGATTTATTCCTCACCCAGCCCACTGTCAGCGGCCATATTCTCTCCTTAGAACAATCCCTATCTCTGCGCCTTTTTGACCGGACGAGCAGGGAAGTCCATCTCACCAAAGCCGGCGAGGTCTTCCTGGAATATGCTTCAAAAATTTTATCTTCTCGCAAAGATTTACTCAATGCCTTAAGTGAATTCTCCCATGGGATCAGAGGAGAGCTTTCTTTGGGGGCAAGCACCATCCCCGGAGAATATCTCCTCCCCAAACTCATGGGTGATTTTAAGAAAGAACATCCTCATTTCGTCATCTCCCTTAAGATTGCTGATACCAAGGAAATTGTTCAGTATGTCCTACGAGACAATGTTGAGTTTGGCATCATTGGTGCCAAATTGAACCATCCTTCCCTCCATTACGAAAAATATGAGATGGATGAGATTATCGTCGTGGGCCCACCCGATCACCCCCTGACTCGAAAGAGGAAAGTAAATATTGAAGAGCTATTGAAAGAACCTTGGATCATTCGGGAGGATGGCTCTGGAACTCAGATGGCTGTTGAAAAGGCATTGAGGAAGAAAGGCAAAAGTCTAAAACAGTTTAATGTGATCATGGAGATGGGAAGCACTTCCTCAATGAAGGGAGGGGTGAAAGCAAAATTGGGTCTTGCCTTCCTCTCGAAAAGAGCGACAGAAGAAGAATTGGATCAGGGCTTCCTTTTGCAAATCGATGTGGAGGGGCTTGAGCCCATTTTTAGACAAATCTATATCGTTTCTCATCGTGGGAGAACACTTTCCCCAATCGGAATGGAATTCTTACGATTCCTTAAAAGGAAGAAGGAGACGGATTGAGATGGTCCCTCCGAGAAGACTTGGCGCCGACCGTTTCCTAAAAATGGTGGGGGTCTCTCTCGTCATCCACATCGCCATAGTGGTCTTTCTCAATCTCAATCCATGGCCCACGATCATTAAAGTTCGACCGACGGCCTACATGGTGACCCTCATGCCCGTCTCCATCCCCGAACCTGAAATTCCGAAGATCCCTGCCCCACCCGCTCCCAAGGAAGAAAAAATCAAACCCGTTGAAAACGTAAAATCTGTCGAAAAACCAAAAAAAGATGACATCGTTGAAAAGGTAAAGAAATCTGAAAAAAAGATGGAAACGTTGACAGAGAAAAAGAAAGAATCCCTCAAGCACCTTCAGGAAGCTCTCGAGGAAATCCGTAAGAAGGTTGCCCTCGATGAGATACGAAAGAAAGTAGCTCGCAGTGAGCAGGTGGAAGAAAAACCACCGTTAATCTCCGCTCCAAAAAGTTCTTCAGCATTGGAATTCAAATTAGAAGAGTACTATAATAAGGTCGTCGAGAACAAAATCAAAGAAGAATGGACCATTCCTGAAAATCTTCTAAAAGAAAAAGAATGGGTTGACTTGGAGACCATTATTATCATAATAATAGAACGGGATGGTAAAATTCAAAAAGGGTGGTTCGAAAAAAAGTCTGGCAATGCGCTCTATGATCAGAGTGCCATGCGAGCCATTAAAAAAGCAGAGCCCTTGCCTCCCATTCCCAAAGAATTGAATAAAGATATACTTGAATTTGGAATCCGTTTTCGACCGGATTGAGCCATGTTGAAATATTTTTTCATCATCTTTTGTCTTATCTTCACTCCCATCCCTGCTTCGGATGCAAGGGTCTACCTGGATATCAACGCTCCGACCTTCGTCCAGATCCCCATTGTCCTCCCCAAATGGAAATCTGTGGACAAAACGCCGCCTTCCCTCTCAGAAAAAGTTTACGAAATTTTAGCCAATGATCTTATTCTCTCTGGTTTTTTCAAGGTGATTGATGTCCACCATCTTCCCCCTTCCCTTCAAGGAAAAGAAGGCATCCCCAATACACCTTTTCTCCGGGAATGGATCCCTGCAGGAGGAGAAATTCTTTTGGCAGGAGAGGCACTTTTGGACGCCAACGGTCTTAATTTTAAGTTAAAATTTCATCTGGTCGATTTAGTGGAACAGAAGCACATCGTTGGGAAACAGTATGAAGGCCCTCTCCAAACCCTTCGATCTGCAATTCATCGAATCGCCGACGAGGTGACTCTTCAGATTACGGGGGAAAAGGGGGTACACAATACAAAAATCGCTTATGCGGTCCGCCAGGGAGGAGGAAAAGAAATTTTCATCGCTGATTTCGACGGGGCCAATGTCAAACAGATCACCCAAAACCAATCCATCAATCTTTCACCCGTTTGGTCTCCAGACGGTAAGAAAATTGCTTTCACCTCTTACCTCAAACGAAATCCAGACCTCTACCTGATCGATGTGGATGGCAAGAATCTTCAACGGTTCTCTTACCACCCAGGGTTAAACGTCTCCCCCTCCTGGTCACCGGATGGAAAACAGATCGCGCTCATGATGGGAAAGGAAGGGAAGTCAGACATCTTCCTCATGGATACCAATGGGGGTAACCCCCAAAAACTCACCAAAGGACATGGCAATGAGGCTTCGCCCACATGGTCTCCGGACGGTGAGTGGATTGCTTTTGTATCAGATCGTTCCGGTTCCCCGCAGATTTACATCATGGCAAGGGATGGGTCCAATGTCCGCCGTCTGACTTTCGAAGGGAATTACAATACGAACCCCACCTGGTCCCCCAAAGGGAACCAGATCGCTTTTTGCGGAAGGGCGGAAGGCCGTTTTCATATCTTCAGCATCGGAAGTAATGGATCCGGACTTCGAAGGCTGACGTCCAACTCTGGCAGTAATGAAAGTCCTTGTTGGTCTCCGGATGGCCGTTACATCGCATTCAGCTCTAATCGAACAGGCGCATCAAAGGTTTTCATTATGAATGCCAACGGTTTCAATCAGAGAACCTTAACCCCATCGAAAGGAGGTGAGTCGAGCCCAGCCTGGTCCAGGCGATTTGATTAAACCCCGTTAGAAAGGATGGGGCTTTGACCCCTACCTTTTCTATAAGGGATTGAAGCTTTATGATATGATCCCCACCATAAAAGACGGGGATTTCTAACGGGGTAAACTTAGGGATTCAAATCATTTATCAAGGGAGGTTGCCATGACTAAAAAAAGTTTTATGATCATTATTTTTTTCCTCTGTATTGGACTTGTCCTGATGGGTTGTCCGAAAAAAACGGTTATGAAAGACGAGCCATCCGTCAAGAAAGAAGAATCTGCTGCAGCTAAGGCTGAAGCAGAACGCATCGCAAAGGAAAGGGAAGCCAAAGTAAGAGAAGAAACAACAAAAAAAGAACTTGAAAAGAGTCTTGTGGCAAAGAAAGAGCCTGGCATCGAAGGGGTGGTCTTTGAAAGTTCTCTGCTGAAGGACGTCTACTTCGACTTTGACAAATATGACATCCGGCCTGCGGATGCTGCGATCCTAAAAGAAAATGCAGCCCTTTTGAAGAAATACACCAATGTCAAGATCCAAATCGAAGGACACTGTGATGAAAGAGGAACCAGCGAGTACAACCTCGCCCTTGGAGAAAGACGAGCCAATAGTACAAAAAATTATCTTATGTCCTTGGGTGTTTCTCCAGAACGTATCTCGACCATCAGTTACGGAGAGGAAAAGCCAATAGATCCCGGTCATAATGAGGAGGCCTGGGGAAAAAACCGAAGGGCCCATACTATTATCACGGGTAAATAACGAGGTGGAACTCTCCTCAGAGAGTTTTGATGCTCCACGAGGAGATCTTTCTTATTAAAAAACTTGCGGAAAGGTGATGGGATGAAAGCATGGATTGCTTTTTTAATAGGATTGTTGCTTTTTGGATGCGCGAGTACCCGGGACGTAAGAACGCTTGATAGAGAAATGGATAAACTCCGTTCCCAGATCAATACTCTCCAAAAGGAAAATAATTCCATCAAGAGCGAAATGGCTGTCTTGAGGAATGATCTTTCTTCAGAAAACCAAAAGCTTAGGGCGGATCTTTTCCTCCGACTCGAAACGCTTCAAACCGAAACCCGAACCCTTTCCACCGGTGTCGAAGAATATAAGGAATACCTGAAAAGGCCTTCCAAGGAGGTGGACCGGGTGAAGGCGGATATCGAAGGTCGATTAAGATTCTTAGAAGAGCGGGGAAAAATCTTCGAGGAGAAAAATAGAGGCCAGGAGGGAAAAATCAAAGAGTTGGAGGATCACCTTAAGGGATTGGAGGGAAAGATTTCAACGGTTGCCTCGAAACAGATTGAGCAGGAGAAATTGATGACAACCAAAGAGACCCCTGCCGAGCTAAAAGGGATCTCCACGGGAATGGGAGACCTCTATAAAGAGGCTTACGAAACCTTGCATCGGGGAGACTTAGAAGGAGCCCGGAGAAAATTTGAAGGCTTTCTTAAACAATATCCCAATACGGAACTCTCTGATAACGCCCAGTTTTGGATCGGGGAGACTTACTACCAGAAAAAGGATTTTGAGAGGGCGATTTTAGAATATGAGAAGGCGATTGTGAAATATCCGGAGGGAGACAAAATACCTGCGGCTTTATTCAAGCAGGCTCTCGCCTTCCAGGAACTCGGGGATAAGACCAATGCCCGAAATTTATTCAAGCGAGTGATTGAAAAATATCCCCATTCCGAACAAGCCGAAATGGCCAAGAAGAAATTGGAAACCATCAAATAAAAAAGGGCCACCCCTTTTTAGGGATGGACCTTTTCACTCTTCACTGATTTTCTCGTCCCTTTTTTATCAGGCAGAAGCCTCTGTCAGATCCTCACCTTCTGTCGGAATATCTTCTCCCGTATAGCCTTCCACTGAAAGCACTAATTGTTTATACTTGGAGAGACCCGTCCCCGCAGGAATCAAACGTCCCATGATGACATTTTCCTTCAACCCTTTTAAATTGTCCACCTTCCCTGCCACGGCTGCTTGAGTGAGTACTTTGGTGGTCTCCTGGAAGGAGGCGGCGGAGATAAAACTGTCCGTAACGAGAGAAGCCTTCGTGATTCCCAGAAAAAGAGGTTCTCCCACAGCGGGTTTTCCTCCCTCGTTCATGACCCGGACATTCTCTTCTTCAAAGACAAATTTTTCTATTTGGTCGTCGACTAAAAAGTGAGTATCTCCCACCTCTCTAATCTTCACCCTCTTGAGCATCTGGCGAACGATGACCTCGATATGTTTATCGTTGATCTTGACCCCTTGGAGTTTATAAACCTCCTGGATTTCATCCACTAAATAATGGGCCAGGGCCTTATCCCCCAACACTCTCAAAATATCATGAGGATTGGAAGGACCATCCATCAAGGCTTCCCCTGCTTTGACCAAATCGCCTTCATGGACGCTGACATGTTTCCTACTGGGAATCATATATTCCTTGGGTTCGCCCACATCGGGTCGAATGACCACCTTTCTCTTCCCCTTCAGGTCCTTTCCAAATTCAACCACCCCATCAATATCGCTGATCAAGGCATACTCTTTGGGCTTTCTGGCCTCAAAAAGTTCAGCCACTCGAGGAAGACCTCCCGTAATATCCTTTGTCTTCGTCGTCTCTCGGGGGATCTTCACGATCACATCTCCGGCTTCCACCATATCTCCTTCGGAGATGAAAATATTCGCTCCGACCGGCAGGAGGTACCGAGCCTGAGAGATAGAACTGGGAAGATTCATGGTTCTGCCTTTATCATCCTTAATGGAGATCCTTGGCCGAAGTTCTGCGTCTTTTGATTCGGTGATCACTTTTCTGGAAAGGCCGGTATACTCATCCACCTGTTCCTGCATGGTCGCCCCTTCGATGATATCTCCGAATTTCACCCGGCCTGAGACCTCTGTTAAAACAGGGATGGAGTAAGGATCCCACTCTGCCAGGATCTCTCCTTCCTTCACCTTTTGCCCCTCCTTGACCTTCAGTTTGGCTCCATAAATCACGGAATATCGTCTTCGTTCTCTTCCGCTTTCATCTAAGATGGCAATCTCCCCATTTCGGTTCATGACGATCAGGTTCCCTTCGCGGTTCTTGACGCTCTTGAGATTGATGAATTTAACCCTCCCATCAATACGACATTCCAACGTGGTCTGCTCTGCTCGTCGGCTGGCTGTTCCACCGATGTGAAATGTCCTCATCGTTAACTGGGTCCCCGGCTCACCGATGGATTGGGCGGCGATGATGCCGATCGCCTCCCCCACATTGACCAGCCTTCCGCGGGCCAAATCCCTCCCGTAACAGAGGGCACAGACACCCTGTTTCGATTTGCAGCTGAGCACGGATCGAATCTTCACTTTATCGATACCAATATCCTCAATGCGATCGGCCAGGGCCTCATCAATCTCTTCATTCCCTTTGACGATCACGTCATTTGAAAAAGGATCCCGGATTTCTTCCAAGGCCACACGGCCAAGAATTCGTTCTCTCATTGATTCGATGATCTCTCCTCCCTCGACGAGCGATTCGACTTCGATCCCATCCAGGGTACCACAGTCATTCTCCCTGATGACGACATCCTGAGCGACATCCACCAATCGTCGGGTGAGATATCCCGCATTGGCTGTTTTCAATGCGGTATCGGCGAGCCCCTTTCGAGCCCCATGGGTAGAGATGAAGTATTGCAGAACCGTCAGCCCTTCACGGAAATTGGCGGTGATGGGAGTTTCAATGATCTCTCCAGAAGGTTTGGCCATCAAACCCCGCATTCCAGCTAATTGTCGGACTTGTTGGGCACTGCCCCGAGCCCCTGAGTCGGCCATCATGTAAATGGGGTTTAAACTCTCGGTGGTCTGTTTCTCTCCGGAAGAACCTACCACATCCTCACTCCCCAGTTCTTTCAACATCACCCCTGCAATATTTTCAGTGACCTGAGCCCAGATGTCAATGACCTTATTGTATCGCTCTCCATCTGTAATCAATCCTTCGGTATATTGCTCTTGAACCCGTTCAATCTCCTGCTGCGCTTCTTGAAGGAGCTTTCCCTTATTCGAGGGGATCAGCATGTCATCAAGGGAGATGGAAATTCCAGCCAACGTCGCATAATGGTAACCCAAACCCTTCAACCGATCGGAGAGAAGGACCGTCTTCTTATCTCCCCCAAACCGATAGCAATAGTCGATGAGATTGGCAAGCTCGCTCTTCTTCATCACCTTGTTGATCAATCGAAAGGGGATCTCCTCAGGGAGAATCTCTTTGAGGAGCACTCGACCTACGGTTGTCTCAACAAGTTCCCCATTTAATCGGGCCTTGATCCGAGCATGGAGGTCAACTTCATTCGCATCATAAGCGATTCGCACCTCATCCGGACTTGAAAATACCTTTCCTTCTCCTTTAACATAGGGACGCTCCCTGGTCATGTAATAAATTCCAAGGACAATGTCTTGGGTAGGGATGATGATGGGTTTCCCGTTCGCAGGGGAGAGGATGTTATTGGTGGACATCATCAGAATCCTTGCCTCCGCTTGGGCCTCCACGGAGAGGGGAACATGGACAGCCATTTGGTCCCCATCGAAATCTGCGTTGAAGGCGGCACAGACCAGCGGATGCAGTTGGATCGCTTTCCCCTCTATCAAAACAGGTTCAAAGGCCTGAATCCCCAAACGATGAAGGGTTGGAGCCCGGTTGAGCATCACAGGATGTTCACGGATCACTTCATCTAAGATATCCCAGACCTCGGGCCTCTCCTTCTCCAACATCTTCTTAGCGCTCTTGATCGTCGTCACCAAACCTTTCTCTTCCAAACGGTGGTAGATGAAAGGCTTGAACAGTTCGAGGGCCATCTTCTTGGGAAGTCCACACTGATGCAATCTCAACTCGGGACCGACGACGATCACTGAACGGCCCGAATAGTCCACCCGCTTTCCCAAAAGGTTCTGACGGAAACGGCCCTGTTTCCCTCTGAGCATATCGCTCAATGATTTGAGGGGTTTCTTATTTGCCCCTAAGATCGTTCTCCCTCTCTTCCCGTTATCGAACAGGGCATCCACGGCTTCCTGAAGCATCCGTTTCTCGTTGCGGATGATGATCTCAGGGGCATTCAGTTCCAGAAGTCGCTTGAGGCGGTTATTTCGATTGATGACCCTTCGGTAAAGATCGTTGAGATCGGAGGTTGCAAACCGACCCCCATCTAACGGGACAAGGGGACGGAGATCTGGCGGGATAACGGGAATCACTTCTAAAATCATCCACTCCGGTTTGTTTCCCGATTCCAAGAAAGACTCGATAATTTTTAATCGCT
>CAWFSX010000041.1:0-27365 GCA_963818595.1 uncultured delta proteobacterium | reverse complement strand
TCCCTTGAATGATCCGGCCAGGCAGGGCACCCACATAGGTCCTGCGATGTCCCCGGATTTCGGCTTCATCTCGGACCCCACCCAAAGAGATTCGGATGAATTTACGGCCCATCGTCCGGGCAATCGACTTTCCAAGTGAGGTCTTTCCAACCCCCGGAGGTCCAACGAAACAAAGGATCGGTCCCTTCATATCCGACTTCAATTTTCTGACCGCCAGATATTCCAAAATCCGTTTCTTCACCTTTTCCAAATCGTAATGGTCTTCATCTAACGTCTTTTGGGCATTATCAATATCAAGATTATCCTCTGTGGTTTCAGACCAAGGGAGTTCTGCCAGCCAATCCAAATACGTTCTGGCAACGGTATATTCTGCCGAGGCAGGAGGAATCTTGGAGAGACGATCCAATTCCTTTTCCGAAGCCGCCAAGGCCTCGGGTGGCATCTTGGCTTTTTTGATCTTCTCCTTAAGCTCCTTGATCTCTGTGGAATGTTCGTCTAACTCCCCCAACTCTTTCTTGATCGCCTTGAGTTGTTCCCGGAGATAATATTCCCTCTGGGTTCGATCCATATCTTCCTTCACCTGCGATTGGATCTTATTCCCCAACTCCAATACCTGAACCTCTTTGTTGAGGAAGAGATGAACTTTGGTCAACCGTTCTCGAACATCGAAGGTCTCCAAAATCCCCTGTTTCTCAGTGGTCGAAATATTAAGGTTCGAGGCAATCAAATCAGCGAGGATGGAGGGTGACTTAATATTAGAAACCATCGTTCCCAATTCACTCGGTGAGGTAAGGAGCCAATTCCACAGCCCTTTGGAAGAGGTTCTTCAAATTCATCATGAGGGCATCGATCTCCACTCCTTGTGCCAGTCCTTCGTCGATCACTTCACTCCTCGCCTTAAAATAGGGCTCTCTCTGAATGTATTCTTTCACCTTAATCCTCGAGACCCCCTGGACAATGACTCGTTGGCTTCCATCCAGTTCCCGAATCATCCTCAAAATCAACGCGGCGACGCCCACTGAATAAAGATCAGTTTCTTTAGGGTCTTCAATTTCAGACCTTTTCTGAGTGATGACACCGATAATACGATCGGAATCCATCGCATCATCGATCAACTTGACTGACTTTTTTCTGCCAACCATGATGGGCAGTATCAAATCGGGGTAAAGCACTGTTCCTCTTAAAGGAAGAATGGATAGCTCATCGGGTACAATAACCTTGTCATCTTTTCCCTTTTCATCCCTATCCGCACCCCCCCTTGGTAGGAATATCATTGTTTCCTCCTGTGAAATTAATTAGTTAACCTCTTACCATTAAAATAATCATCGTTGTCTTCGGCTGTCAATGTGGCGCTATGTTTATTCTTACAAGAAATGATGCCAAGTTTGATCCTTCCTTCAAAAAAGAGGCGACAGCCTTCCAACCGTCTCCCCACGATCACTTTAAGGTTTCCCGCAAACATTACAAACTCCCTTTTCATTGATGGTACCAATACAATTTCCATCACGACAGGGGATACGGTCGGAGAAATCGACCTCCGCAGTCTCCACCTTTATGGGCTTTCCACACCGACAGCAATAAAGGCTTCCTTCAAGCGTCTCTCCTCCGCACTCCGGGCAGAGAATAAAAGGCGAGTGTCTCACCACAATGAAGGCACTTCATCTATTCCTCCTCGACATGAAGACTTCTCACAAAACGATCAATATCCCGTTTATTTCGCCTCAGTTCGTAAAGAAGTTTCTTGGTTCCTTCATCGGGGAAAAGTCGATTTAAGTCATAACCCTTTTCAGGGAAAAGGACATTGAGATCGATCTCCCGCCTCTTCTCTTCCTCCTGGTCAATTTTCTGGGGTTGTTCTTCCTTCTCTTCCATAAAACCTCTCTCCCTATATAGGACAGCCATCCCATTTTGTCAACCCGCATCAATCTTAATTTCCGATTAGAGATTGATGAGTTCGGAGTCATTAGTTCGGAGTCCTGAGACATAAACTAAAAGCTCCGAACTTCATTTAGGCCTTACCATATTGAAGTTGATAAAGCCTGAAATAGATGCCTTTTTCTGCCATCAATTCTGTATGGGTTCCTATTTCCCGAACCCTTCCTTTATGGAGAACGACGATCCGATCAGCATGCTGGATAGTGGAAAGACGATGAGCGATGACAATGGCTGTCCTCCCCTTGAGTAACCGTGTCAGTCCTTCCTGGATTAACCGTTCCGTTTCAGGGTCGACATGAGAGGTCGCCTCGTCAAGGACGAGGATCTTCGGATTAATGGACAAGGCCCTTGCAAAAGCTAATAACTGCCTTTCCCCGGCAGATAACGTCTCTCCTCCCTCCCCCACCTTGGTATGATATCCATGAGGTAACCGATGAATAAACTTTTCTGCATTGACCACTTGCGCCACTTTCTCTCACCTTTCCTTCATCGATCTTCCGATTTCCCAATCGAATATTCTCCTCGATATCTCCAGCAAAGAGAAAAGTATCTTGCATCACCAGCCCGATTTGCGACCTGAGTTGAGATAATATCCCTCTCTCGAATATCGATCCCATCGACCAGAATAGCCCCTTCCTCCACTTCATAGAATCGTTCGAGCAGGTGTAGCAAAGAGGTTTTTCCGGCCCCGGTGGCGCCCACGATGGCCACGGTCTCCCCCTCACGAACGGAAAAAGATACATCCTTGAGGACTTTATCCTCCCCATTATAGGAGAAGGAGACATCGTGAAACTCGATGTTGCCCCTGATCTCTTCTTTCTTGGGAGAGAGAGATTCGGCCTCGAGTCGCACCGACTTCGAAATCTTTTGATCCTCGTCGAGCAATGAGAAAACCCTCTCGAGGGAGGCCATCGCCGATTGCAGGATATTATATTTCTCGGAAAGGTCCCGGATCGGCTGGAAGAACATCCGAACATAGGAAAGAAAGGCGACCAGGACTCCAAGCGTGATCATCTCCTGAATCACCTTTCCCCCTCCATACCAGAGGAGAAGGCCGATGGCTCCTGAACTCAGAATTTCAACGAGAGGGACGAAAAAAGCATAAATGGATATCTGTTTCATGTTTGCCAAATAATATCCCTGGTTGATTTTTTCAAATCGCCGGCTATTCTCTTTTTCCCTTCGAAAGAGTTGAACCACTTTGATGCCCGAGAAATTTTCGTTAAAAAAAGAATTCATCTGGGCAATCTTCAAACGGATCTCCCGAAACACATCCCTGGCTTGACGGCTGAAGAAGAGGGTCGTGACAAAGATCAGGGGAATAACAGAAAAAGAGACCAAGGCGAGCTCCCGGTTGAGTTGAAGGAGAAGGATGATGATTCCCAATCACCAGAAGAATATCTTTCAAGAGATTGATGAGAACAGAAGTGAACATCTCGTGGACGTTCTGGATGTCGTTGGTCAATCGGGTCACCAACCTTCCCACCGGATTCTTATCAAAAAAGGAAATCGGGAGTTCCTGGAGATGGGAGAAGACCTTCATCCGGAGGTCATGCATCATCTTTTGACCTGCCAACTCCATGGTATAGACCTGAGAGAAATTTAATCCAAAATTGATAACCAGTATGAGAACAACGAGGAGGGCGATGCGGAAAACCCCTTCTAACATCTCTTCCCTCTCAGGACGAGGAGGTCTTCTCTTTTCAATTCTTTCATTCGATCAATGGGAATGAACCAGTAGGAACCGCTTCTCTCAAAAGAGGAGGGATACTTTTTTAAGATGTCCTCCTCTGGTTTTTGGGGAACAAACAGATAATATCGATTTTCCGTAAGGAGGCCAGATTTCTGGAAAAGAGCTCATCTCTTTTCGATCCATGGATCGCAATACATCCGGTGGGAGAAGAAATTTCCCTTTCTCTTTTTTCGGGATGAGTCTCTGACCATATTGACTCCAGAAACGTTGTTCCTCTGGTGAGCCATCTTCTCTCTAAGATCACTTCTCTTGCTGCCACAACAATGTAGCGGTCAATCGCTTCTTTAGTCAGATAAGGGATGAGGAGGTCTAACCCCGCCATGATCAAAACGAAGAGGAGGGAAAGAGCCATCAGTCCCCAATAAGGCCTGAGAAATCCCCCCAACCTGGCCATCAGTTTCAGGTCGTAAGGTTTCCCTAATTTTCCCTCTTCCATATAGCCGAAATCAGTGTACATAATCTGCTGATTATCTCGCTTGAAAATTCTGAATCATTTAAGGAATTTAGAGGAAAAATCTTTAGGAATTCAGGTCAATCTCCTTTCAAACTCCTTCATTCCTCAATGCTGATCATTCCACCATTCCAGTGTTATTCCTTTCCAGTTCTTCTTCCAACTGGCTCTGCCGATAGAGGTCGGCATAGATCCCCCCTTTGGAAAGAAGGGTTTTGTGGTCCCCCATCTCCGCTATCTGTCCCTCTTCAAGAACGATAATCCGATCTGCTCTCCGAAGGGGAGCGATCCGATGGGTAACGAGAATGCTGGTCTTCTCCTTGAGGAACTTATCCAACCCCTCCAGAATCCGTTCTTCTGTCTGGATGTCCACCGAGGAGAGAGCATCATCCAAGATGAAGATGGGTGGATCCATCAGAATCGCTCGGGCAATCGCAATTCTTTGCCTCTGTCCTCCGGATAGGGTGATCCCTTTCTCTCCGATCATTGTATTCATGCCCTCTGGAAATCCCATCATCTCATCATAAATCTGCGCAAGCCGTGCAGCCTCTTCAATCTCTTTTTCTGTGGCATCCATCTTTCCAAAGGCAATGTTCTCACGGATCGTATCTGAAAAGAGGAAGGTATCCTGCGGTACATATCCAATGGATTTCCTTAACACCTCGAGAGGGATCTCATGAATTTCAATACCATCGAAAAACAGATAACCCTGGGAAGGCTCTAAAATCCTTGTCACCAGATTGCAGAAGATTGTCTTCCCAGACCCAGTCCTTCCAACGACGACCAATCTTTCTCCCTTCTCGACAGTGATATGAATGTCTCGAAGCAGAGGATTCCCTCCATTTCCTGGAGAAAAGCTGAGACCTCTCATCTCAATTCTTCCTTTCAATAGACCTGATCGAATGATAGCTGAAGAGTCGGAGATTTCCGGGGTTTCTGCAAAGATTCGATTCAAACGGTCCATGGAAGCGCTGCCTCGCTGGATCATATTGATCGCCCAGCCCAAAGCCATCATTGGCCAGGCAAGCAATCCGAGATAGCTCATGAAGGCCACGAAATCACCCGTGGAGATCGACTTGAAAGATCGTCAGCTTCCCGCCCAAGTAGAGGACGATGGCCATGGAAAGATTGGAGAAGAAAAGGATGAGGGGGAAAAACATTCCCCATACCTTGGTAACATTCAAATTTTTCTGGATATAATCCTTGCTTAGCTGAGAGAGTCTTTCCCTCTCCCTCTCCTCCAGAACATAGGCCTTGATCACTCGGATACCTGTAATGGCCTCCCTCACCCTTTCAGTGAGGGAGGCGAAGGTCTTCTGAAGAATTTCGAAACGGTGGTGGATCGTCCGGCTGAAGAGGAGTGTGATCAGCGTGATCAATGGCATGGGAAGAACGGCATAAAGGGTCAACTTGGGGTGGATATAAATCATAAAAAAGATCGTCAACACTCCCAGGATGATCGTATCCACTAAAAACACAACCCCCATAGACAGCGACATCCGGACCGCCTCGATGTCATTGGTGGCATGGGCCATCAGATCCCCCACTTTGGTGCGAGAGAAATAAGAAGGGGAGAGGGTTTGGAGGTGAATAAAAAGGCGATCTCTGAGGGTCTTTTCGATTCGACGAGCCGCCCCCAAGAGGAAATACCTCCAGACATATCGAAACCCACCAATACCTAAAGCAAGGATGAGGACTTCTAATCCGTAGAAGAGAAGGCGGGAAGGAGAAATAACGTCCAGGGTGAGATCGTCGATGGCGTATTTGATGACCCTTGGGATGAAGAGTTGGAGGACATCAACGATGAGAAGAGCGATGAGTCCGATCAGAATCCACCATCGGTTCTCGAAAAAATCATTCCTAAGGGTTTTAAATGTCTTCATCCTTTTCCATTCTCTGATCACTAAACTTTAATAAACCCGTCTTTATAAAGTCAACCCTTCGACTCCCCGGCCCGTCCCTCAACATGACATTCAAAAGGATTCTTTTCCAGATGGAGGCCTTGAGGATGAAATATTGGAGAAAAGAGGATTGAAAAGATAGTAGAACCGCCTTCAGAAGGATCTTTTCACGGATAGTTTTTGGGTGGTCATTTTCGATGGTTTAGGAACAACCGGGAGCTTAGGAATCCACTGATGTCTTCAATAAAATGGAAAAATTTCTGCAAAGCTCTTTGATCCCAAAAGTGAAAGAAGCCCATTGTCCTTCCCCTCCCTCCTTTGGGAAGAGGGAGGGGATGAGAGGGTCATTTGGAATTGGTATTTGGAAATTATTTGTAATTTAGATCAATTCGTCTTGGCTACATTGGTCGCCTGGGGCCCTTTCGGGCCATTGGCAATCTCGAACTCTACCTCCTCTCCTGCACGAAGAGATTTAAAGCCCTCCCCCGTAATCCCAGAATAGTGAACAAACACATCGTCCCCACCAGGTTGCTCGATAAATCCATATCCCTTCTTGGTATCAAACCATTTCACAACCCCTTTAGCCAACTTCTTGCCCTCCTTTTTCAAAGCGGTCTTTACAGCGGGATTTGATATCACTAATCAATTTGGATGTCAAGATTTTTATATAAACTAGCTAACGAGTCGAAACCATGAATCCGAATTTGACGAATAAGATCGAATTTACAGAAATACGGCCAATTAGTTGCCATTCGTTATTTCTATTCCTAAGCCCCACCTCCATTGGAAATGAGATATCTGCCTCATATCCCTCATCATATTTCACTTTTTTAGGGCTGCCCTTGTGGCCAGGTAGACACCGAGGAGGATCATCCCTCCACCCATGAGGGTGATCCACTGAATCTCTTCGCCTAAAAGAAAGTATGCCCCGATCAACGTAACCAAGGGCTCCAAATAGAGGTACATTCCTACAATGCTTGAATCCTTTTTCTCCAGAGCAGAATACCAAAAAAGATAAGCCAGGCCAGAACAGAAGATTCCCAAAAAGAGAATGCTTATCCATCCAGATAGAGATAAATGGAAGAGGATATTCCATTCCCATTTCAGCAAGGTTAAGGGAAAGGTGATGAAACACCCTAAGATCATAATGGGTGTGATCGCTGCAAGCGGTGAAAACCGTGAGAGAAATCCTCTTCCTCCAACCGTGAAGGCGGTCCAGGTCAGTGCACTGATGAGGACCAGGAAATCACCAAAGGTGGAGGCAAAACGAAAGATCGAGGAGGAGAATACCCCTTTTGAAATAACAAGAAAGATTCCAAAAAAACCAAGGAGTAATTCCTCCAATCTTTCTCAGGGTGATGGCTTCCCCTAAATAGAAACGAGCTGCGATGGTGATGAAGATTGGCATGATCGCAACAATCCATCCCGTATTGATGGCAGTCGTATAGAGCAGCCCGAAGGCTTGAAGAAGCGTGTGTCCGGAAATCCCTACGATGGCTAAAAAAATAATTAATAGCCAATCTGTGGAGGAGAAGGCTTTAAGAAATCGTCTGTCTTTTTGAAGCTGAACAAGTAGGAGAAGAAACCCTCCGATTCCAAAGCGCAGCGTTAAAAGCGTAAAAGGATTCACCTCCTTCAAAGCCACTTTCGTCGCAATAAAAGAAAATCCCCAGAAAATAATTGCCCACAACGCCGGCCAGGACAAGTTCAATCCTTCCCCTTTATTTTGTAGTTATTTTTATCATAAAAGCATCAGACTTTCACGTGGAAAATACCTTGACATTTAATGAGATTTATGGTCATAAATAATCCTGGGGATTTGGATATTCGGTGGGGCAACATTGGCTTTTTCTTTTGATGGGGGTGGGAAGCCTGATCAGTCGCCAATATGATGATAGCCCTTTTGGTTTGACTTTCCTATGCCAGGCATGGAAGGTTTCGACAAAAGGGCTTTTTCATTTTTTACCCTGAATTAAATAGACGATCATTCCACGACAAGGAGGTAAGAGCGATGGAAAAGGGAGCCAAAATCGTTTTCTGTTTGATGACGGGACTTTTGCTTATGTCAGGTGCTGCTTTGGGCCAGGAGGATGCAAAAGGATGTAAAGACCATCCTCTATTTTCAAGATTGCAGGGGTACAGGATTGTGATCTGCTCACAAAAGGAATTTGATGCCGAGGATTTCATAGACCCCGCCACAAAGCAGAAGGTGACAATTGAAGGACGGAAATTCTACACAGAATACATGACTAATAAACAATTCGAGGGTAAATACTCCCGGCTGCAAGTTTCCCGAAATTATTCAAATGCTATCACAAAAATAGGGGGCACCGCATACGAGAAAAATCCCGAGGACCATCAGAAACATCCATGAAACTCATTAAAGACGGGAAAGAGCTGTGGGCTAAGCTCCAGTTTAATTTTGGAGCTAACTACCTCTATCTTACCATTGTGGAAAAGCAGGCAATGGCCCAGGAGGTTGTTGCCGATGCAAAGACAATGGCCAATGACATCAATACGACTGGAAAAGTGGCGATCTACGGAATCTATTTTGATTTCAACAAATCAGATGTCAAACGCGAATCCGATCCAACTCTGAAAGAGATAACAAAACTCCTCCAAGAGAATCCAAAACTGAAATTATATGTGGTCGGCCATACCGACAATGTGGGCGATTTCAACTACAACATGAAGCTTTTAAGGCTCGGGCTGAGGCCGTGGTCAAAGAGTTAGTGTCAAAACACAAAGTGGACGGTACTCGGCTTAAAGCTCTTGGCGTCGGCCCAGCCGCCCCAGTGACCTCAAATGATACGGAGGACGGGAAGGCAAAGAACCGCCGTGTCGAATTGGTAAAGCAATAAGGAGGAAAAATTCATGAAAAAGGTAAGCACGGTAGTTTTTTGGTGTAGTGCTGGCTGTTGTTTTAACGGCCAGTTTCGCTTTCGCTCAGCAAGATGCAAAGGGGTGTAAGGACCATCCACTCTTTACTCGCATGCCTAATTTTTACATTAATAAGTGCGAGACAAAAGAATATGATGAGGTCGACTTCTATGAGCCCCCTCAAGGGGAAAAAAGAGTAAAAGTCGAAGGAAGAAAGTATGTCATCGAATACCTAGTCCAGAAAGGGTTTGAAGATAAGAGGACTTCCCTTCAGATTATGCGCAATTATGCAAACGCCGCCAGACAGATTGGAGGGAGCGTATATGAACGAACTAGCAATTACATGGCCTATATAAAAATTTTAAAGGATGGGAAGGAGATTTGGGTAGAGTTTTCTCCTTATGGTAATAACCGTTACTATCTGACATTCGTTGAAAAGGAAGCCATGAAACAGAATGTCGTTGCTAATGCGAGGTTTATGGCAGAGGGTATCAGCTCAACCGGCCATGTGGCCATCTACGGCATCTACTTTGACTTCAACAAGTCTGATGTCAAGCCCGAATCAGACCCCGCCCTCAATGAGATCGCAAAGCTACTCACCGGAAACCCCAGCCTCAAGGTATTCATCGTAGGACACACCGACAACGTCGGGGGTGTTGATTACAACATGAAGCTTTCCCAGGCACGGGCCGATGCCGTGGTGAAAGCTCTGACTACAAAGTACAAGGTGAAACCGCAAACCCTGAAAGCCTATGGAGTAGGACAACTGGCACCGGTAGCTCCAAACAAGACCGAAGAAGGTCGTGCCAAGAACCGGCGGGTGGAATTGGTTGAACAGTAATCTATCACGGAGAAGAGAGATTCAGTAAATTCTTTTTATAAGGAGGAAAATATGAAAAAAATAATCTGTGTCGTTTCAATCTTTTTGGCTTTGTCTATGTTCAACCTTGCTTACGCTCAGGTTGGGAAGACTTCCGGACCTCAATTCTATGGTGAATTTAAGCCGGTGGTCGGCGGATGGTCTGAGTATCAGATCACTACAAAGAGCGAAGGCCCCACGAAGATGAAGATTGCAATCGTGGGCAAAGAAGGGGATGCCTACTGGTATGAAACCGTGATGGAAGGAGGAAAGCAGGGACGAATCATCACAAAAATGCTCGTCTCTGCAGATCCAGGGGATACGAAGAATGTAAAGAGAATGATCTTCAAACAGGGAAATGAACCCGCCATGGAGATGCCAGTTCAGATGATGCAGCAATCATCAAAAGGCCAGGGACAATCGGGTAAGATCATTGATAAAGGAACGGAGACGATTAAGGTTCCTGCTGGAACGTTTAAGACTCAACACACCCAGTATCAGGGCGCAGAGACGGCAGACACCTGGGTTTATAAAGAGGTTTCTCCTTATGGGTTGATCAAGTCTCAATCAAAAGATATGGAGATGGTTCTCCTTGGATACGGAACTGGGGCAAAGACTTTGATCACAGAGACTCCTCAGAAGTTTGAGATGCCTCAGATGCCCGAAAGACGACCGAGAAGAAAATAGACTGGTATGAAAACCTTTCTTGCATTCATCTATTTCTTCGGAAGCATCCTGATCATCATTGGTTTGTTATGGCTCGGCCTGTTCTTAGCGCCTGCGGAATTTGTCCTGGACAAGGAAGCCGTGGCCGTTGAACATGGCGCCCTAAAAAACTCAGGGCGCCTGTTTCCAAACTTAAGGTCTAAAGAACCTTTCCATTACCCCGGGGCCCTTGCAGGACTCGCAGGTCAGAATGATGACTGCAAGGTCTGGCTGTTAGTCTATAAAGACAAAAGGCAGGCCAAGAATGCTTTTAAAGACTATGCCAAAAAAGTAACGGCAGGTATTGGAATCCACCAGTCCTCTGGCCCCAATTTCCATAATTACAAGGATCCGAAGGTTGGAATTTGGGGTCGTATAAAGCCCGTTGACGAGGTCATCTTGCACGTAGAGGCAAGGAATGAAGAAACTATCGATCGAACGTATAAACAAGCCGGATTGATCACTCCCAATCCAAGAGCAAACTTCCTTACCGAAGTTTACCATACGAACAAATTCCTCTTGCCCATTCTTATTTTCATCCTCGCATATGCCGCTATTCAGCTTCCTATTTGGAACCGAGTGGGGAGCTGGGCGGCCTCGGTTTACCCAAGACCCGGGGTATTGCCTGTGAGCGAATCTGAACTCAGACGGCGCCTTTTAGCCATCAACGATTTGGACGTTCCGTTCAAGGTGTCTGAGAGAAAGGATGGAAAGCTGGATGTGACCTGGCGATTAGCCGATGCCAAATGGGCAGGATTGATGACCATGAACAAAGTCACTGTAACCCAAATGATCCGACTAAGACTTTCTGAGAAGGCCACGGCTTGTCGTGCAGTAGATATTATCAAATCGGTGAGAGCCACTGCCGACGGTTTGAGGATGGGGTTTTCCTTCAGATTTTCTTTTTCGGGGGATCGTATTCGGACAGTGGGAGTACGAAAAGCAGTATGGATTGATCTTCAAAGATGGTGGCCTAACATTCGATAAGGCCTACGAATATAAGTTTCTTCACGATGAGCTGAAAAATCCTATTGTAAATATCGTGGTCCAAAGCGGATGGAAATACAAACCAGTGATGTTCATTTCTAAGAGTCCTCGGAGGATAACGGTATCTTAGATTCGAGGCAAAGTTGTCAGAAAATTTTCTTCTGAAGGATGAGGAGGCTCTATGAAATACCTTGCGGTTGTTTTAACTCTTCTAAGCTTCAGTAGCGCTCTCTTCGCCAAAGAAATTCGTAGAGCCAAAATAGAGAACCCCACCCAATGCAGCGTCAGAATCAACGGCGCTGTCAATTGGAGAGGTGAAGACCGCAACTCAATAGCCACAATCAAGTCGAATTTTGTAATAAGTGGGACAATGAAATCGAAACGGCAAGCCACGGGGGGTTATTCCAACCACTTTGAGATAGATCGGATGCAGGTGAACTATTCTCATCTTGCCCAAATTTATAAAAAGAAACCCGACAAGGAACTGCCCTGAATTGCTAAAGTTTGAGGTCAAAGCTTCAGGTTCTCTGCCTATCACCAAAGGCTCTCTCAGAATTCGTTATGAAGAAAAAGTGCCTGCAAGTCATCCGATAAAACAGAGTATGCTGCACTTCACTTTTAATCCTGGCACTGTGCCGGGTAAGATGAAGATACTTGACCACTGTAAATATACTACACGGGAGGTAGGCTTGGTAATCGCTTATGTGAATGTCATTGACACCAGCAAAATCACCAGTGATCAGACATCGTTTTCCGGCTCGCATTCCTTTGGAATTCCACCAGACACAACTAACATTGAGGGCCTTTCGGTAACAATGCCCTTCCTTTTTTCCGATAAGGTTTTAAGTGGCGGCCCTTCATCACTTCCCAAAGAGATTGAAAGCATACTATCTTCCGCTGGGGATAACCTTTTGGTGTTCAAAGGTTTTTCGACTGGGGGCAAGGTCGGGATGCCGCCCGGCAACGACGCCCAGCTAACCTGGAAGATCAAAATTGGCCCTTCCGTGGAAATCTGGAGGGATGATAAGGACATCACTGACCAAGTCCAGGACGTGGTCGTCGGCGAAAGAATTAAACTCAAGGCCGTTGTTTATCCAGAAGATAAGAGCCACAGCCCAAGGGGAATGGTCCATAGGCTCCATAACCCCTAAAAGCGAGGCGAAATATACAGAGAAGAAGTTTTTAAAAGATTTTGTGGTAATCGGCGAAAAGGGAGAAGTCGTTGAACTGGAGGGGTATGAACTTAAGGAACCAGAGATAAAGTTTCACTGGTGGGATGAGGGCAAGAACGTAAAAGTGAAATACAAAGCAGCAGTGGATGGTAAAGAGGTCACCGGAGAATCAACCTTTGTCGTAAGGAAACCCGTCATCACCATGAGTGCCGAGACTCCTCAAGGGAACCCCTATTGTGGAAGTATTGAAGGTGGTCCTGACAATGTGCTTTATGAAACCCCAGGGTAAAACTACGATCAAATTCACCCGCACTGAGATCCCAGCGGACTTCCCTCGGAGAGACACAATATGTACAACTTGTCCATGAGGTGGGTTGCTGGTAAAGCAAAGTTATGCACTTCCCTTCATAACGATAGATAAAAATAAAAAGGAAATTCGCTCCTTTTGTGGGGAGATCAATCAGACAGGTCTCGATACAGAGTACCCTTATACAAAAGAGAGGGAAGCATTGGATAATCCAGGCTTTGACTTCAGTCACGTAGCGGAGGAAACTGACAAAGAGATATCTGTCCACCGCGAATTTAAAATGTATTTAGAGTACAAGCCAAAGAAGGAGGGAGCGATCTTTGTTCCTTTACGGGTGACGGATTGGGAGTGGAAGGGTGTTTTGAAATGGGATGATCCCCTGGCAGAAACGCCCAATTGTAATGTTACAAGGACCGAGAGACCAATGGATAAGGCTGCTAAAGAATATGCCACGTGGACTCAGGTTCTTAAATCTGAAGAAGACAAAGACAAAAAAAGGACAGACCGATGGGGTCCTTGCAAACAGGAAAGGACCAGGTGCCCATAGAGGATAGTTTTCAATTTCCTTACCTGTAAAAAATGACTTGTAGTGAAATAGGTTGGTCAAAACCTTGACCTCTCAATATAATGTGAATCCGAATTGGCTTTAATCCTATCCCGTAAATTCATTGGCCCCTTTAACTTACGATGAAACGGGAAAGGACCCCGGCAAAAACCACCCTTCAACACAAGGCCCTTCCATCTAAATTTCTTTTAAAATCGTAGGGTTAAAATTTTTTTATCCTTTTGACTTAGATCAAGGAAAAAGATCTCAGGGTGGAGTTATCTTATAATTAAAATAACCCACAGGAGGTAAACCATGGCAACAAGAAAGATTGTTAAGATTGATGAGGAGAAATGTACTGGTTGTGGTCTCTGCATTCCAAACTGCGCAGAAGGGGCCCTTCAAATTGTTGATGGAAAGGCAAAGCTGATCACGGATAAATTTTGCGACGGCCTCGGTGCCTGCCTGGGGCATTGTCCGGAAGATGCCATTACTGTAATTGAAAGAGAGGCAGAAGAATTCGACGAAAAGGCAGTGGAGGCTTTTCTTCATAAACAAAAAGAAGTTCAGCCTCAACCCAAACCTCAACCTGCTCCAGTATTCACCGGATGCCCTTCTTCAAGGGCCATGCATTTTAAAGTTCCTGAAGCAGGGAACGAATCCATTTCCACAACACCAGCGGTCTCTCAACTTACCCAATGGCCTGTCCAGTTGAAACTGGTCCCAATTAATGCTCCCTATTTTCAAGACGCGGATCTTCTGATTGCGGCTGATTGCGTTCCATTTGCCTATGCCAATTTCCATCAGGATTTCCTAAAGGGGAAAGCCGTCGTCGTTGGCTGCCCAAAACTGGATGATATCCAACTCTATAAAGAAAAACTGACAGAGATCTTTAAGACGAATTCCATTAAAAGCATCACGGTTCCTTTTATGGAAGTCCCCTGCTGTTTCGGATTGGTAAAAGTAACAGAAGATGCAATTGCAGCGTCAGGTAAGAATATCCCTTTAAAGAAAATAAAGATTGGCATCCGGGGAGATATTAAACCTGAAGAAGAAGTCAAGGCTTTTGATCGTCCCAGAACTTTTGCACATCCGCACTAATCAATTCAGGGTTCAAGGGTTCGAGGGATCAAGGGGTCAAGGGGTCAAGGGGGCAAGGGGTCAAGTGAAAAATACAGAGTTCGAGGATTCAAGGGTTCTATGGATCTCGGGGCAAGGGTTCAAGTACAAAAAAGGGGACTACCCTTTTCTTCTTATTCATTTTCTTCATTCATTTTTTGATACTTAACGAGCCTGTAGAAAAACCACCTTAACATGATTAAGGGGTGGTTTTCGGGGCTCGTTTGTCGGGCAGGAAGGTTGATATGAAAAAGCAGAGTGCTATTTCCGGCTAAGTGCAGCCGGTTGCTAGGCTGCTTTTTCGAGGATTCTGTTTTTTGTTTGCATTGAAAGCCTGACAGGTGCAAAGAACCTGGAGGGGTAAAGATAATCCTCTCCAGACTCGTCAATGATTCTCACCTGGTTGTGACGCTCAGCCTCCTTGTCTGGAATCGTCTCATACAACTTTCGTATCTCCAAGGATGCCTCGTAACCCTCGTTGTCAATGCAAAGCAGAAATTTTTGTTTCATTGTTTTTTACTCCAAGTATTTTTTGATTTTAGTTTCCTTTCTTCCCTTGCCGTGGCCTTCATACCAGTGGAGTTCTGCAAGCCTTACTGTCCCATCTTCCAATCTAATCTTAGCAATTCCCTTCCGTTTTCTCCAGGTCGTCTTCCCATAAATGCGATTCAGCCTCCGCAGCTCACGAATACTGCGACCCGAGGCAATTGTTTCGGTCCACTGGATTTCACCAAGAATCTCGAAGTGCATGTTCTTATCGAGTTGTTATAGCCGAACAATAATTGGATGGCAGACTCTAATTTCGTAAAATCCTATACTTAATGGTGGATTTTGTCAAAGAATTTCAAAGAGTTTTGTAAGTTCACAGTGGACACCAAATCTATGATTTGGACCGAGATGCTGAAACGAGTTCAGCATGACATTTTGGAGTATTTAAGTAGCCTCTTAGATTCCTTTAGCTCTTTTGTTCTTGGACATTTCACTTAGCCCCTTGAACCCCTGCCTGCCGGCCCTGAACCTATCATGGTACAGGGCAGGCAGGCTCGACCCCTTGAACCCTTTTAATTCTTGGGTTAATTAAAATCTGTGCCTCTTCCATTTCAAGTCACTAAAAACATCACCTTATTGGGAAGCGAGTTATTCAACCTCTATCTCGTAAAGGGGAAAACCTATGCCATCATTGAAGGGGGCGTCAGCGGTGTTACCTACCCTTTCTTAGAACAATTAGGCCAATTAAATGTCCCTCCCGAAGCCATCTCCCACCTCGTCATCCTCCATTCCCATTTTGACCACATGATGGTCTTTCCCACTCTCAAGGGAAGATACCCATGGATGAAAATCGTATCTTCTGATTTGAACCGAGCAATTTTTACAAGTGAAAAGATCCTCGCTAAAATTTTTGATTCCGACCGGAAAATAACTCTCGCCCTCAAAGAGAGAGGAATGATTTCAGAGGCTCCAAACCTTCAACCCCCCACTTTTTTCCCGCTGGATATCATTGTCCGGGAAGGATCGGTCCTCGACCTGGGCAAGGGAATGAAGATGGAATTTTTAGAGATTCCAGGTCACTCTCCCGATTGTTTAGGCGCTTTTCTGGAGGACGAAGGAGTTCTTTTCTGCTCAGATGGGGCGGGTTTTTACACTCCCCCTGATTTCTTTCGGCCCAATTATTGGTACCGATTGGATGAAGCTGAAAAATCAATCGATAAGATGAAGGCGATCGATCCTGACATCCTTTGCAGAGGCCACTATGGAGCCATGATAGGAAACGACCTCGCCCGGAAACATCTGCAGATGAACCGTCAATGCATTGAGGATTTAAGGCCTATGTTTTGGAAAAGATCAATGGGGGTTATTCAGTAGAAGAAATCACCCAAGATGTGACCGTACGATTTTCAAAAGGTTTTCTCGAACTTTTTCCCCCGGAACAGAACTATCGTCTCTGGAAATTATTGATTCAAAGGACGCTGGAACACTTTGGGATAGAGATGGAAGAGAGATGAGAAACAATTGCCAAATGCCAAAGCTCAAAGTTCAAATGAAGTAATCGCAAGCTCCAAATGTCACCCTGAACTCGTTTCAGGGTCTCTCATGTTGAGATTCTGAAACAAGTTCAGAATGACAGGATACAAGCGAACATAAAAGCTTTGACATTTGAAATTTTCTTAAAGTATTAACTTTTTCTGGAGGTCTTTACTTGGAAACCGGTAATCAGTTGTTCCAGTTTTTTCCCACCACATTTTGGGCATTTCGCCTTCCGGGCATCGTGCTCACTGATGCTGAGTATGAGAGTAAATTTCTTGCTACATTTCGGGCATCGATATTCGTAGCTGGGCATTCCCTCCCCTCCTTTCTCTACCGAATTATAGTAACTTTCACCGTAAAGTAACTGAATATTAATATAGAAATTTAGAAAGAGACTGTCAATACTTAACTCTGAGATTTCTGAAAAAGTCCAGAAATCTTTGTAATCCTCTTTTGAAATCTGTGTAATCAAGAGAGCGTGTAGTAGTTTTTCGGAGCTCTCACTCTCATCGAGCCGCATTCGAAGCCCTTTTCTGTTCCAACCTCCGTCTCCGATGTTGGAGAAGATCAATCTCTCCTTGTTGATGGGATGGAATGAGCCCTAATGCCTCATCCACATAGGTAATGGCCCTCTCCCAATCCTTAAGCCGATGCTCATGATATTTTGCTAATTCAACGTAAGGGAAAGCGTCCCTCTTGTAAGACCAACCCGCCATCTCCTCCCACAGAGATCGGGCCTTCTCACCCTGCCCTGTCTTCTTAAAGGCCATGGAGAGCCATTTCATCACATCCCAGGAAAGATCGTCAGCACAGCGCTTTAAGGCAATCTCAAAGCAAGGGATGGCCTTTTCCCTCTGCCCATGTTCCCAGAAAAGCCTTCCTAAAGCAAAGTGTTCGACCCCTTTTCTGGGTCGGGCTGCTTGAGGGTCATGATAGACGAGATGGATTCTCCCAGCCAGTGCCACCATGGAGAGGATATCCATCTGGTTGTGGTAAAAAACTTGCTGAATCTTCCTCGCATCTCCAGTCTGGATATAATCGAAATAAAGATAGGGAATCCATTCAGACGGAATATCATCCGTTCTTTCTACCCCCAGAAGTTTGGATTCAAGGGTGACCAACCGACAGTTTTCGTAAGCCCCTTTCCAAATCTTCCTGGAGGGATAAAGGAGATCAAAATTGGGCATCTCCCGTATCCTTGAAATGATTCGAGAGAGAATGAACCGAGTCTCGAGCAGAGGGATATCATATTGCCGTCCATTGAAGGTCACCAAGAATTGAAAGGAATCCATCATATCTTTGAGGAGAGAGAGCGAGGCTCTCTCCTCAGAATAGTCCCTCATAAAGAATTGGTGAATTGAAAATTTATTCTCATGAAAAAAACCTAATCCCACCATAAAGGCAAACGTTCCAGTTCCTCCGGTCAGGCCAGTTGTTTCGGTATCGAGAAAAAGAGCCTTTTGAAAATCCAATTCCTTAAGCCGCTCATCCTTCGAAAGAAGATGGGCCGGATAAGTGGGGATGTCGAGGATATCTGCCAAGGTCATCTCGCCATATCGAAAGTGAGGAGGAAAGTGTTCTTTCGTCAGGAAGGTTTCTCCCTCAGGGGTCGAAATGATTTCTCCCTTCACCAGTTCTTCGATGGGGAAGATCGCTTTTTTCCAATAGGTCTTTTTCGGTTCGAGAAGCCGATCCAGTCTCTGCCTCAAATCGCTCAGGATCTGGGATTTCTCCTCTGGCTGGCTTTTGGAAACCGATGTAAGACGGTTGAGACGTTCTTTAAGATCCATGTTCAATAACAACAGGGTTCAAGGATTCGAGGGGTCAAGGGTTCAAGTTTTTTATATTTTCTTCTCTCGAACCCTTGAATCCTGGACCCCTTGGACCCTTTTTCATTTTAAAATTTCCTTCAGCAGTACCAACGCTACTTCTTTTGATTTTTCGCCGACCTCCTTTGTGGGACCCACGCAGGAGGGACAGCCGTAGTGACACTCGCACTTGGCGATAAGTTGCACTCATCTTCTCGGAGGCGCCCGTGTATCATCGAAGAGTTCAGGGCTAAACCCATTCCCCCTGGATAATTATCATAGAGAAAATACAGTTCGAAGAGATCCATCCTCTCAAGTGGAATTTCATTCGGGGTATTGAAGGAGGAGTAAATCCCCTTTCAATCCCTCGAAAGTCTCAGAAACCACTTTGCCCCTCGATCTCCGACACAACGATTGAGGTCATGAGGATCGCACATCAGGTGAAGGGCAGCCACGGAATGAAGGGCATAACCGAGTCCTAATACTCCATCAATCACCTCCAGGCGAGAATAAGGAAGTCTCTCTAACCACCTCGCTTGAAAGTAATCCAATAGGAAGTGGTGTGAAACTGAAGATCCGGAAGTTCAATCTTTCCATAACCTAAATTTTCGAGGGTATAGAATTTGATCTTTCTTATACCCGACCACCTTCGTGGCAACCTTCACCTCCCCATGCTCAAAGACTGTCCACTCTCCTTGATTTCTTTCGAATCCTTCCAGGATGGAGACATCGGTGTAATCAATGGCATCGGTGTAATAATCCCCTTCGGTCTTTACGACATAGGCCCTGTGATTAGGGTAATCGAGCTTCTCCACCGTATAGAGCTCTGATTCACAGAGGTAGACCGCTCCTTCATAAAGCGTGGTATGGGCACCGGTGAAATCCACCTCCGCAATCACCTCTTCTTTTTTCTTTGTGGTATCGATCACCACAAAATTTTCCTCTGAGGCGGATCGGAGGCTGACCTTTTCCGCAGGATAGGCATCTTGCGTCCAATACCAATTTTGATCCACATGATGAATCGTTCCTTTTTCTTCGAGATACTTCAACATCTCATTCAAATCTTCTCTGCCGAAGCGCTCTCCATCTTTAAAGGGAAGTTCAAAAGTCGCGCACTGAATATGGCTGAGCAGGATGAGAAGGTTATCCGGATTGATCAAACCATGTTCTGGGGATTGCCCAAAAAAGTAGTCCGGATTTTCGATGATGAATTGATCCAGGGGTTGGCTCCGTGCAATGAGGACCGCCAATGACTTCTCTGATCTTCTCCCCACACGGCCTGCCTGCTGGTAGGTGCTGGCGATCGTGCCGGGATAACCTGCAATCAAGCAGACGTCCAGGTCTCCAATGTCAATTCCAAGTTCAAGGGCATTAGTGGAAACAACCGCTGTGACTTCTTTCTCTCTCAACCCTTTTTCAATCTCCCTACGCATCTTCGGGAGATAACCTCCCCGATATCCTCTGACCTTTCCTTTATCCTTCAATTTCTTTTCAAAGCGATCTTTTAAATATTTCGTCAAGACCTCCACCGAGAGTCGACTGGTCGCAAAGAGAATGGTCTGGATCCCCTGCTCCACAAAGGGCGAGGCCAAACGCCTGGCTGCATGAATATGGCTCCCACGAATCCCTAATTCTTTGTTGACCACGGGCGGGTTATAGAAGAGGAAGATTTTCTCCGGTGAGGGAGCGCCATTTTGATCAATGAGTGAGACCTCTCTCTCGAGAAGTCTTCCTGCCAACTCCTTCGGGTTGGCAATCGTCGCGGAGCAACAGATAAATTGAGGTTTCGATCCATAAAAACGGCAGATACGATTCAACCGTCTCAGGACATTGGTCATATGCGAACCAAAGACTCCTCGATAAGTGTGAAGTTCATCAATCACTACAAACTTCAAGTTCTGGAAGAAGTTCATCCATTTTGTGTGATGGGGGAGGATACCGGTGTGAAGCATGTCGGGATTAGTGATCACAATATCCCCCTGGGCACGGATGGCCTGTCGAGCATCCTGGGGAGTATCCCCATCATAGGTGAAAGTGGTGATCGGTTTTTCGATACGCTGGATGAAGCTTTGAAGTTCGACCATCTGGTCTTGAGAAAGGGCTTTGGTGGGAAAAAGATAAAAGGCCTTCGTAGACGGTATCTCCAGCTTTGTGTTCAACACAGGAAGATTATAACAAAGGGTCTTACCAGAAGCGGTCGGGCTGACCACCACCACATCCCTTCCCTCATGAACCGCCTCAATCGCTTCGACTTGATGGGAATAAAGCTGCTCGATCCCCTCCCTTCTTAAAGCCTCCCTGATGATGGGGTGGATAAACTTCGGAAAAGGGCGATATTGTCCTTCTCTTTTGAAAATCCGCAGGTCCGTGATGCAAGGTGAAATGGCGCGGGAACGTTTCCAGGACTCGATAATCTCTTCGATCGACATCCAATGCTCCAAAAACTAAAAACGCAGGGCACATAGGGCATCCATCCTTCGCAGTTGCCTGCTACGGAGGACAGGTAGCGCATAGCGTACGAATAAGAAAAGTTCTGTCCTTAATAACTTATTCACTCAATAACTTAATAACCCAGTGACTAGATTTCCCCATTTTGATAGGCCTGGATAAATGCCTCCACGACTTCCTTGTCCAATTGTGTCCCAGAACACCTTTTCAGTTCGTCGATCGCCATCTTCTTGTCCATCGCTTTCCGATAGGGTCGGTCGGTCGTCATCGCATCGTAGGTATCCGAAACAGCTACGATCTTTGCAAGAATGGGGATGTCCTCTCCTCTCAGGCCATCTGGGTAACCTTTCCCGTCCACCTGTTCATGATGGTATTTCACTCCGGGAATAATCTCCTTCAGTTGCCGGATATGTTCGATGATCTCCGCTCCCATATTCGAATGGCGTTTGATGATATGAAATTCCTCTGGGCTCAACGGCTTTGGTTTTTTAAGAATATCATCTTCGATCCCAATCTTCCCAATATCATGAAGCACAGAGGTAATCTTTACCCATTTCCTCTCCGAAGGGGTCAATTGGAGATATTTTGCAATGGCTTGACTATAGAGGGTCACCCTTTGGGTATGTCCTCCTGTATGAGAGTCACGCTTTTCAATGGCATCGGCCAAGGATTCGGCCGTCTGAAAGAACATCTCTTCTAATTCTTGATAGAGACGGGAGTTGTCCAGTGCAATGGCCACCTGGTCCGCTAAGGAGGTGAGAAGGGAGAGGTCTTCCTGGTTAAATCTTCCTTTTCCCTTCTTATTAATTGCTTCTAAAACCCCAACGGTCTTTTCTTTGACCCTTACAGGGACACAGATAATATTTCGAGTTTTAAATTCCGTCTTCTCATCCACACCTTTAAAAAAACGACGATCTTTCTTGGGAGAATTCACAATCAGGGGTTTCCCGTGCTGAGCAACCCATCCTGCAATCCCTTCTCCAAAGTTGAGAGAGATTGTTTTAATATCCTCTTCTTTCTCACCCAAGGCGACTTCAAAATAGAGGTAACGCTTCTCCTCGTGGACAAGGAGAAGTGAGCCCACCTCTGCTTTCATCAACTGAGTGGCGGCCTCCATGGCTCTCCTTCGAATTTCCTTAGTATCTAATGTGGAGTTTAGAATTTGACTTAATTGCGAGAGCAAGGCGAGTCGTTTAACCTTTTCCTCAATGCGTTTCAACTTATCCAGCCATCGATCGATATCAATCTTCTTTGCCGGCATTTTTCATCTTCCATTAACGGGGTTAACCAATTTTATTCTCTTTGTCAATCAAAATCCATATAAAAAACGAATTCATTTTTCAAAAAAAGTTGATATTCAAAACTATTCCTGATAATAGTTATTGGAGAAAGGAGAATGAATATGCCGTTGCGGACCAATCAGGAACTGCTGACCCTTGCTAAGAGAGGAGGCTATGCGGTAGGGGCCTTCAACATCAACAATTTGGAAATCCTTCAGGCCATTGTTTCTGCAGGAGAGGCGGAAAAATCTCCTGCCATCATCGCCGTTTCAGAAGGAGCGATTCAGTATGCGGGGCTGTCTTTCATTGTATCGATGGCCGGATAGCCTCTGCTCAAACGTCGATCCCTTTGTCCCTCCACCTCGACCATGGAAAGGATCTGGACATCATCCGGTCTTGCGTTGAGAACGGATTTACCTCTGTTATGATCGATGGATCACACCTCGAATTTCAGGAAAACATGGCGATTACAAAAAAAGTGGTGGAGATAGCCAGAAAAAAAGGGGTCTCGGTAGAGGCAGAGCTGGGGAGGTTGAAAGGAATCGAGGATAAAGTGTCTGTTTCAGAACGAGAGGCTTTTCTCACCGACCCGAAAGCGGCAGAGGAGTTTGTCAAAAAGACGGAGGTGGATGCCCTAGCCATCGCCATTGGGACATCTCATGGCGCTTACAAATTCAAAGGGGAAGTCAAGCTTGACTTTGAACGCCTAAAAGAAATCGCACGGAGGGTGAACATTCCTTTAGTCCTTCACGGCGCATCGGGTGTCCCCACGCGGTCCTCGAGAAGGCGGAACGATTTGGTGCTAAGCTTCCTGGGGCAAAAGGGATTCCTGACGATGCCATCCAAAGGGCAGTCTCCTTGGGTATTTCCAAAATCAATATTGATACTGACTTAAGACTTAGTTTTATCGGTGCCATTCGGGAGGTTCTCACCAACAAACCCGAAGAGTTCGATCCTCGAAAGATTTTGGGGCCTGGCCGGGAGGCGATCAAACAAACGGTTCAATCCAAGATGAGACTTTTCGGAAGTTCCGGGAAAGCGGCATAGCAATACTTTGCGTTAGGTTAGAGGCCTAAGGCCAAAGGCAAAATCATTTGCCTAAATCCTCCAACCTCTCACCTCAAGTGCCCTCCTTTTTAAACCAATTCCTGATCTTCTCTCTCCAGTTCTCTATTCGCTGGTGGTGGTGGGGGTGACGCTCTTCAAGATGTTTTAATAAACGCTTAATGATTTCACTCCGAGAGGAAAGGATAGCCAGACCGATCAGGATGAATAAAATGCCCTGCAGAAAGGGGAGGAAAAGGCCAAAAACCCCCAAGACAATAAATAACCAGCCGATGATCAGCAATCCAATTTTTTTAATTGAATCCAATGATTAATTATTCTCCAAACAAAAACGGGTTAAATCGTGTGCCATAATGAAAAACATCGATCCCTTCCCTCTTTTTGAGGAAATTTACCACTCCATAAGTCAGTGGTGTGACGATGGCTTCATATGCTGATTTGGAAAGCCACTGAACCAGGATAGTCCCTGAGAGAATGGGCAGAGAGATCGTCCCTATAAATGCTAAGGTCATGAACACAAGAGAATCCAAACCCTGACCGACGAGGGTCGATCCAATCGTTCGGACCCATAACCACCGTCCATGGGTTGCAATCTTCATCTTGGCCAGAACAAATGAATTGGCAAATTCTTCCCACAAATAGGCCAGAAACGATGCCCCCAGCAATCGTGGAGTGTAGCCCAGTATCCGTTCATAGGCGGCTTGCCCATCCCAAAAAGAGGCGGCGGGTAATACTTGCCCCGGCCAATGGCAACGACAGCAATCAGGTTACAGAAAAAACACCAAGCCAGATCACCCATCTCGCCTGTCGGTAACCATAAACCTACATGAGCACATCACCGAAAATATAGCTAACGGGAAAGATGAGGATGGCTGCCGGCAACACCAAACCAAAAATATTGGCCAACTTAACAGCTATGATATTGGAAGCGATCAAACAGGTGATAAAAAAGGAGGCAACCAGCAAGAACCAATGGGAATATCGGCCAGTCACAGATACCTTTTGCTCCGGTGTCAACATCCGTCAGTAAACTCCTTCGAAAGGGGTGCTTATTATTACATAGAAATTTCCCATTTTTCAATTAAAATAATAATGGACAATTAAGCTATAATTAATATAATTTTAGTATTTGAATATTTAAGCATATTTCTCGTCTAAAAGGATAAAAGAGAGTGAATGATGAAGAGATTCAACTGATCTCCGAATGTCAACAAGGAGATCAAGAGGCTTTGAAGGAGATCTTCGATAAATATCATAAGAAGGTCTATCGAATCGCCTATGGTGTGGTGAGGCATCGGGAGGAGGCCCTTGATATTGTACAGGAAGTCTTTGTCAAGCTATTTCGTTCCATTAAAAACTTTAAAGGGAGGTCTCATTTCTACACTTATCTCTATCGAATGGTCATGAACACGGCCATTGACCATGCAAGAAAGATGGGAAAACAATTTATTTCAAGCCTCAATGAGGAAGGAAGTTTTGAACCCTCTGAGGAAGTTGAAAAAGGGCCGGAAAGGATTCTCCTCCATAAGGAGTTGGAAGAAAAAGTGAAATGGGCGATGGAGAAACTCCCTGCAGAACGGAGAGGATACCCTTGTTTCAGAGAAGTGGAAGGTCTTTCCTATCAGGAGATGGCAGATGCCGTGGGATGTTCGATCGGGACGGTGATGTCCCGCCTTCATTATGCCAGAAAGAGGATGCAAGAATTATTGAAGGATTATGTGGGACCTCAAGGCCAAAGCAGTGGCCCCTCCAATCCTATAAAAGAGGAGGGAGTCAGATGACAGATTCCTGTTCTTCGGTATCGAAACTCTTAGAAAAATTTGACTGAGAGGTCACGGACAGGGAGAGGCTTTTAGTAGAAGGTCATCTTCAGAGCTGTCCAGCCTGCCGGGATGCCTTAACGTCCATGGAAGGGCTGAGGACATTAATAAAAACTCCTGTTGAAGAGGCTACCCAACAGGAGGATTTCCCTTGGGTATGGCAGAAAATCGAGCGGGAAATTCGTTTGCAGGAAAAAGTAAGCTGGTGGCAATCCCTACGGTCCTGGATGGATCTTTCCCCCCTTTTCGAAAAGAAGGTTTGGATTCCTGCAGTAGCGACTGTCATCGTACTTCTCTTCATATCAACCCAAGTTATTTTTAAAAAAATCCCTTCCTATTCTGACGCATCTGTTATAGAATACATCGAAAGTGAGAGCCATAATATCATGGTCTATGAGTCTGAAAAGACAAAAATGACGGTGATATGGCTATTCGACGAGGATAATTTAGAATCATCCAGATCATGAAAAGGATATTCCCCATTTTACTATTCATTCTTACCCTTTCTCTACTCTCGGCTTCGTTGTCCTATGGTCAGGTCCAGGTTCGGCTTAGAGTCTTTGAGGCTTCCAACGTCGGGACTGGAATCGATTCATCTCTAAGGGATATGAGAGATCAATTCAAGCCTCTTGTCGATTTTTCCTCCTATCGCCTTTTGAAAGAGGAAACTCCTACCCTCACCCTCAACCAGCCCGTCTCATCCCCTGCTCATCCCGGGAGAAATATTGAGCTCACTTTAATCAGGCAGCATAAAAATGTCGCGGATGTGAGAGTGAAGATCAAACGGGAGCAGATGGATATTCTTAATACTCAGGTGAGACTCTCCCCGGGGAGAACGGTCTCCATCGGAGGCCCGAGACACGGGGAAGGAGTGATCATTATAACCCTATCTGCCCAGTTCTAATTCCCACTCCCTACACTTAGAGTTAAACTTATAGCTGCATAAAAATTATATAAAAAGGGAGGGGGTGTGCTGAAAAACCTTTACAGCGGCACCTTTAAACGTTTTGTTACTCAGTTTCAAAGCATCTTACAAAGGCCTCCGCAGGCGACATCGTAGATGACCCATAAACCATAGAAAAAATCCGCAATTGTAAAGGATTGGAAGCACACTCGCCTCCCTTTTAAATGGTAAGGTTAACCTTCTCTTCTCTTCCAAGACCTATGGTCTAAGCTGGAATAGGGCACTTTGGAAAAAATCCGTCTTGAAATGAGTTCCCTGCTTCCTACGTCTAAAAAGGTAAAAGAGTGATAGATATGTTTGAAAGGAGGGTTCTTTTATGTGGAAAAAGTTAGCATTGATGATCTTGGTTTTGGCCTTAATTTCTGCATTCACCATCCCCCCTGCTGAGGCCTGGATCAGAGAGCGCGGTCATAGGTGGCAAGGGGCTGGTATTGCTCTGGGGGCTGTTTGGCGTTAGGAGGGCTGATCCTGCATGGCTTACATACCCTACCCCCTCCTCCGCCTCAAGTTGTTTACTCACCTCCTCCAGAACCTTATTATTCTCCTCCGCCACGGGAATATGTCCCGGGCCATTGGGAAATGACGCGTGAATGGGTTCCTGGCCCCTGGCAAAGAGCGTGGATCCCTGACCACTACGATCGTTGGGGAAACATGGTAGCAGGACATTATGAAGATCGCCAAGCTCCTGGTACTATATGGAGAAAAGAGTTTGGGTAGAGGGATATTATAGAAATTAGGGTTAGTCTGTATGGTTTAATCTTGTTCAAGGGTGGGTTTTCATGCCCTCCCACCCTTGAACATTAATCTTTTTATTACTTCCTTATAACTCCTTCCTTAATTTTAAAATATAGAACATAACCAACCAGAAAGATTCATTTTAAATGACCCCAAAATAATTCTTTAATGTCCTTTTCGATACTGACTTACAAGAGTAACCTTTCAGAAGAAGGTGTGAAAAAATTGCTTTAAATAGAGAGGGTGGGCAAGGATATCGAAAAAATTTTACAGCGGCACCTAATAGCGTTAACTGCCCACAATGATAAATTTTAATAATATTCATTGCCTACAAAAGCCTTGTTACCTTTGCCTTCTAAAAGATCGCAATTGTAAAATTTTGCCGCCGGTGCAGAAGATATTCTTGCCCACCCATAATCCCAATTTTTTCACAGCTTCTGAGGGATACTATTGTGCTTCGTAAAAGTAATGCAACTTTATACATAATTATTAATTCCCCCTCACACCTCCCTTTCCCCCGCCCACGGGGGGAGAGGACAAAGGTGAGGGGGGCTATTGTGATGGCGATCTTCGTTCCATTATTTATGTGAAAGTCAACAAAATTGAC
>CAWFSX010000040.1:0-260761 GCA_963818595.1 uncultured delta proteobacterium | reverse complement strand
TTATGTGGCTCCTTACGCTGTATCAGCACGAAACACAAGCGCCGTATGTTATGATGCTCAAAACAAGATCAAGAATACTGAAGAGAAAGCGAGACTCTTGGAACATTGTTACCTGAACTGAATATAGGCTGGGGATATGCGTGGTGGTTTCCAGCCACTTACGTGTTGATCACGATCTCAATCGTCGCGATTTATGGTAGAGAGTTTTCAAAGAGATTCTTCCGTTTTCCCAAGTCTGAATCCATCAAGCAAAAGATACCTGTTTTACTCGGCGCTGCCTTATTTGGCAGAGCGATCATGATCTATTCGATCTTTGTGCCTCTCGAACTGAACACCCTATGGCTCTGGATCGGGGTATTCATCTTTCTTATCGGTGCCCTTCTAACGGCCATTGCCATGATCAACTTTGCCACAACTTCCCAAGATCAACCTGTTAGAAAGGGCATGTATCGATTTTCGAGAAACCCCATACAGGTGCTGGCTATTATCATGTGGATAGGTGTCGGAATAGCCACACTATCATGGATCATATTTGGGGCATGCCTGCTCCTCGCCGTCGTATCCTATCCGTCGATTCGGGCACAGGAGCGCTATTGCCTTGAAACATATGGGGATGCCTACCGAGAATACATGAAGTCCACGCCGCGCTATTTGCTGTTCGGCTAATGGCCTTCAGGATTATCATACTAGGAGGTCGTATGAAGGTCACTGTTCTGAATGGAAGTCCCAAGGGCGAGTTGAGCATAACACTACAGTATGTGCACTTCCTTCAAAACAAGTTCTCTCAGCATGAGCTAAAAATCTTTCATGTCTCACAACGTATCAAGAAGCTCGAGACGGATGAGAAGACCTTTCGAGAGATCATCGAGGAAGTCAGGTCGTCTGATGGTATCTTGTGGGCGTTTGGTGTCTTTGTTCTTGCTGCACCCTCTCAGTATATGAGGTTCGTCGAGCTGATTTACGAAAGAGGCGTGGAAGACGCCTTCAAGGACAAGTATGCAGCGGTTCTCACAACTTCGATTCACTTCTTTGACCACACGGCTCATAACTATATGAGGGCCGTTTGTGAAGACCTTAATATGATATATGCTGACGGACTATCTCTCTATTTACAGGACCTAACAGACAAGAACAGAAGACGAGACCTCACAACTTTTGCTGAGAACTTCTTTGAGGCAATCGAGAAGAGGTTCACCACGGCTCGACTTTTCAAGCCGCTAGCGTTTAGCGATTTTGTCTATGAGCCCTCTTCTCCGGAGAAAGAGATCGCCACGAGGGGCAAGAAGATTGTCGTCCTTACAGACGTGCGTGACAGCAATTCAAACTTAGGAAAGATGATTGACCGATTCAAGCAGCCTTTTACGGAGGAGATCGAAATAATCGACCTTAACGATATCGACATCAGGGGCGGTTGCTTAGGCTGTATGCGATGTGGATACGACTATACGTGTGTTCAAAAGGATGGGTTTACCGACTTCTACAACAGTCGAGTTATGACTGCAGATATCATTGTGTTTGCTGGAGAAGTCAGGGGTCCATATCTATCCTCGAAATGGAAGGAATTCTATGATCGCGCTTTTTTCTGGAACCACACCCCCTCTTTGGTCGGTAAGCAATTGGGGTATATAATCTCAGGGCCTTTGAGTCACACGCCGAATCTCATTCAGATTCTCGAAGCCTCTTCTACCACACGGCAGGATGCCAATCACGCAGACATAGTCACCGATGAGTGTGAAAGCTCGAAAGAACTCGACGCCATATTACAGAGTTTTGCGGAGCGCCTGGTCAGTTTTGCTGAAAAGGGGTACGTTAGACCGCAGAACTTCCTTGGTGTCGGTGGACATAAAGTATTTAGAGACGATATCTGGGGAAGGCTCCGCATGATTTGGCAGGCAGATCATAGATACTATAAGAAGCATGGTAAGTATGATTTTCCACAGAAAGAGCTCAAGTTGTGGATCGCCAACCCCATCATGATGGCATTGACAAAAATCCCCAGGTTTAGAAAGAAGTTCTACATGAACATAACAAAATTCTCCAGTGGGAGATTGAAGGAGATCGCTGAGAGAAAGGATTGAAGTTAGGTGCACAGTACTCGTCCAGGGAGAAGGCCACATAACAAGACGTTGGAGTCGACACGTTACACTCGCGACTCAACTCCCCGTTATACTTCCTTTCTTTCCAAAATCATGGAGGTTGCAGGTTGGCTTAACTTTGCGGATAAGTAGGTGTTATCGCCAAAGTCTAAGAGGCTCCGATTGTCAAATTTAGTTCAATGTGTAGCGGCGTAATTTAGGCAACCACCCTTTCAATTCCCATTGACACTCTTTTCCCGACTTAATACACTACAATCGAAGCTGGGGTCCTCGGTTGGCCAGAGTTATTCGAAAGGATACTTGAACAAAGGCGGTTCAACATGATAGGCAAACATGGGATGAAAGTTAACGATTCTCCTTAAAGTTTTTCCGTTTTCCAAAGACAAAATTTCATCAAGTATTGCCTTCTCTCCTTCTTTCTCTACCTTACCTGCCCTGATCAGCCTGACGGAATAAAAGGGGGGGGAGGTGAATAATTTCCCCATTGTTTGCGTCTAACTAACATAAACAGGCTACAGTAAAATGTTTCATGGGATATTCTTTTTCCAGAGGAAAAATCTAAAATGTGGTTAAATACTTAAAGGGGGTGAAATGAATGAAAAAGATTGCTTTGATGATTTTATTGTTGGTTTTGACTTCGGGATTAGTAGGGTGCCACTGGTGGCATCACCACGGCCATCACCCTGGCCACCATCACCACCACGGTTCAAGATGAGAGGGTTATTAAATTCTCAACTATCTTTTTCAAAATTTAATAAAATAATCAAAGATTGATTTTGAAAAACCTAATACAGGGTGAGAGATGACCTTTGTGAAAGCCTGCCTGCCGGTAGGCAGGGGAGGTGGGTAGGGATTTTATAAAACAATGCCGTCATGATTATGAAACTATTAATCAAGAGCTAAATGGGGAAATCTTATTTCGGCGACCCTGACAGAAACTCTTTGATCAGCATCTCATTTTTTTTCTGGACTTTCTGCATCTCCCCCAATTCGACATTTTCAAAAGGCAGTTTCATGCGCTTGCTTCTCAACCTTGCTATCTCAGAATCTAAATATCTTATCGTATTGGCCATTGCCTCGGCGACGGAGGAAATGGACTCCTGGGCCTTTTCAAAGGTCTCTTTATCTAAATAAGCCCGGTTCAAAAGATGGAATCGTTCAAAGAATTTTTGTACCTTTTCCAGCTCCTCCTTTTTCCCCTTCTTTTTCGAATCCAGCTTCTTTGTCAACTTCCAAAAATTTGTCTACGTCCATAGATCTCTCCTTCCGTGACACTCCCGATTCTATCTCTCGAAACGCGGGACTTTACTCCGTCCCTGCCTAACGATGGCAGGTGTAAATCTGACACAGTCCCAATATCTTTTCTTTACCCATATATCTATGAAAATGGCTCCTGTTTGTCAATTCTTTTATATGAGAGCTTTACAAAACTACTGCACGCTCTCTCGATTACAGGGATTTTAAAAGAAGATTACACAGATTCCTTCTATTTTAAATACATTTATAATCTGTGCAATCTGAGTTTAGCTCCCTGCCCTTTTTTAAACAGCTTGTCTAAAATCCATCATTTACTTTCAATCCTAAATCCATTCTCAAAAAATTATTCTTTTCGTCACCTAAATAATTTTACGTAATCTCAATAAGTTATAAATAAAAAAGTTGATTCGCCAAAATAGGGATGAGTGGCATGCTATTTGCTTTTTAATGGCGTCAATACAAGGGGGTATGAAGCAGACGAGGGCGTCTCTAAAGCAGTTAAAGGACGCCCTTTTAAATTCTATCTCCCCTCACCTCTTCCCTCTCCCCTCGGGGGAGAGGGGAAGGGTGAGGGGGAAATAAAAGGAGGAAGAGATGGATAAAGAGAAAGAAAATGTATTGAAGATGGCAAAGGAAAATGATGTTAAATTCATTCGGCTCTGGTTCACGGACATTCTGGGATTTTTAAAAGGATTTGCCATCACCATCGATGAACTGGAGGGGGCTCTTGAAGAAGGAATGGGATTTGATGGCTCCTCCATCCAGGGCTATGCCCGCATCGATGAGAGCGATATGATCGCCAAACCTGATCCCAAAACCTTTCAAATCATTCCCTGGAGGCCTAAAGAGAATGCGGTCGCCAGGATGTTCGCCGATATCTATGAGCCTGATGGAACCCCTTACAAGGGAGATCCCCGATGGGTGTTGAAAAGGGCGCTCAAAAAGGCTGAGGAGAAAGGGTACACCCTTTACGTCGGACCTGAGCTGGAGTATTTCTATTTCAAATCGAGTGAGGGAGTCCCACAAATTCTCGACAAAGGGGGTTATTTTGATCTCACCCCTCTTGACGTGGCAACCGAACTTCGACGAGAAACCATTTTAACCTTAGAAGCAATGGGAATTCATGTCGAATACAGCCATCACGAAGTCGCTCCCAGCCAACATGAAATTGACCTGCGATATACAGATGCCCTGACCATGGCAGACAATGCCATGACCTACCGGCTCGTGGTCAAGGAAATTGCTTTGAAGCATGGCGTCTATGCGACCTTCATGCCCAAACCCATTTTTGGTCAGAACGGAAGTGGCATGCACACGCATCAATCTCTTTTTAAGGGTAATAAGAATGCCTTCTTCGATCCAAAAGATGAATTTCAATCTCTCAAAGATTGCCAAGTCTTATATGGCCGGAATTTTAAAACATTCAAAGGAGATCACCTCCATCACCTCCCAGTGGGTAAACTCTTACAAAAGGCTTGTCCCGGGCTATGAAGCACCCGTCTATATTTCCTGGGCTCGAAGAAACCGGTCTGCACTCGTCCGGGTCCCGATGTATAAACCGGGGAAGGAAAAAGCCACACGAATGGAATATCGGTCCCCAGACCCAGCCTGCAATCCCTATCTGACATTTGCCGTCATGTTGGCCGCTGGGTTAAAGGGGATTGAAAAGGGTTATGAACTTCCTGCGCCCGTTGAAGAGGACATCTTTGAGATGTCCGAGGAGGCAAGGAAGAAACACGGGATCGACTCTCTTCCAGGGAACCTTTTGGAGGCGATTCAACTTACGGAGCAAAGTGAATTGGTCAAGGAAACATTGGGAGATCACATCTTTCAAAAATTTATTGAGAATAAAAAAATCGAATGGGATCAATATCGAACCCATGTCTCCCAGTTTGAATTGGAGAAATATCTCCCTATTCTTTAATTCAACCAAAGTCATAATTTTTTAATGATTCAGTGGGTTGAATCGTTTATAATAAAGTATCGTATTGAAGGTCACATCCTGCAAAGATCGGAGTGTGACCTTCAATCATGTTATGCTCTAATCATGATCCTGTATTCTTGTTGCCCACTCTAATTTAGAAAATGATTCCAACGATGAATCGGGGGTATTTGGCAAGGTGAGTGAGAAGAAACATAAATTAGCCTGGATGAAATCTCTTGAAGCGCTTTTACACCGGAATCCCGGCCTGAAGAAAATTGACGATCCGGAGAAACTCGAATATTACCGCAAGGACCTCAACGTGGACCTCCCGCCTTTGATCCGCGACCTGATGCTGAAGAGTCTTCCTGATCTCATTCTCCAGCCCACCACCGAAGAGCATCTCCTCGAAATCTTTGCCTTTGCCCGTGAACATAAAATTCCATTGACGGTCCGGGGCGCTGGAACATGGGGATACGGCGGAGCAGTTCCCACCCGTGGCGGGATCCTGATCGATCTCGGCTTAATGGACACGATTGAGGTGAATCCCGAGACCCTTCAGCTGACCGTGGGTCCAGGTGCCCGTTTTCTCGACATCCACCGGGAACTCGAACGCCATGGCCTCACCCTCCTCAGCATGACCTCCGGAAAAGGCGGAACCCTCATCGGTTGGATGGCCACAGGAGGAATGGGATTTGGCACCTTTCATCACGGCCCGGTGCAGGAATCAATTGATCTCCATTCGGGTGATCACCCCCGAAGGAAAGATTCAAGGATCTGAAAGCAGAAGATCCGGAGATCGGCTATTTCCTTTCCACCGAAGGACAGATGGGGATTATCGTCAAGGCCACGCTCCGGGTTGGCCGACGGCCATCTCAATGGTTCCCATTTTTGCTCCCCTTCGAAAAACCGTCTGCTGCCTATGCCTTTGCGAAGCAGCTTTCCCGTCATCCCTCACTCAAACCTGATGATCTCATCGTCTACCATTCTGAATTGACACGCATCCTCAAGGACACAATCGAACGGAAGGATGTCCGTTGAGGATAAGAATCTGGTCCTGGTCGCCTTTGCCGATGATGAACAAGCCCATGAGTTCAAGGCTTATCTCGATGAGCACGGAATTCAAACGGCGGATGAAGAATCGGCCAATTACCTCTGGGAAGAGCGGTTCCTTCCCATGTCCATCAAGCACCTGGGTCCCTCTCTCCTGGCCACCGAGGTCATTCTTCCTCTGGATCAGGTGGCTCCGTACTATCGAAAAGATCAGCGAATGGGGCAAGCGTCTAGGCGTGACCTTTTACCCATCTTCCCATCTCATCAACCAGGAGCAGGTGCTCTTTCTTGCCATGATCACCTCCGATCATCGGAAAGCCATCTTTTATGTAGACCTTCTGCTCGTCCCGATGATGGTCAGGCTCGCCGTTCAGTTTTATCAGGGAAAGCCCTATGGTCTGGGAATATGGAACACCCCTTTCCTGCGCGACCTCTATCCGAAGGAGGAGCTGAAAGCAACTGGTTCGATATAAGAAAAAAGTGGACCCGGATGGAATCCTCAATCCGGGAAAGTTCTTTAGCGTTTCAGGAAGACTGGGGCCTCTTCAGAAAATACTTTTTCATTCGGACATCTTTAACCTCGAACTGCTCTCCATCCCAGTGGCTCCTCTTCAAGCTCTTTTCCATCATCCCGGAGAAGACACTTCGACAACGCATCCCGGTCGTTCCCCAAGGGCTTGAAGAGATCTCAAACGATATCCTCTCCTGTGCCCAGTGCGGAAATTGTGTGGCCCGATGTCCGGTCTATCGTGCCACGGGAGACGAAACCTTCACCGCCAGGGGAAAGCTGCTCACCATGAAGAGGGCGCTGGAAACGAAGAAGACTCGAGCTGTCGAAGGTCTTGCCCCTTTACTTCTGTCTTCACTGCGGCCGCTGCGACGAAGAATGTCAGGTCAACCTGAAACATCGCCAGCTTTTCGAACGATCTGGAGAAATATCTATCCGCGACCATCGATTTCCCGATTCAGCAAGTGACGGACTTTATCCAGGAAGTGGAAAACAGCCCCGAGTTTTACCGGTTCCTGGATGTGATCCGAACGGGTTTCGACCAGAAGATTCGCGAACAGCGGCAGACCTTTCCCGAGGTACCGTGTCCTCATCGACGAAGAGTACTGTCTCCATTGCGGGACCTGCGTGGATGCCTGCATGTATAGCGTGCGGAAGCGTGATGAGTCAGATCCCCGTCACGTCGTGATCGCCGATGAAGCACTCTGTCGCGGCTGTGGGGCCTGCCTGGAACGGTGCCCGCAGATTGCAGCAGAACTGCCGGCCACCTCCGTGGAACTCCATCCGGACTACCTCAGCATGGATGATCCGTACTGGAACAGCGAGGTCATCACCCGCATCGACCTGGAGGCAACGACAGGCAAGATCCCTGTCTCCGGAACAGGTCAAGGAGACCCCCATCGCGGCTCCGGCAATGACGGCATTCGCTTCGGTCACTTTCACATCGTCGGACCTGCTCAGAACCTCCTCTATGAAAGCTCTGCAGATGCCATTGCCATTCAGCTTGGGACAGCGGCCCAAGTACCTGACCTTCAATGGAGAAGGAGATCGAGACTCCGGCTCCCCGCCTGATCGGGCTGAAAACCCCTCTCATCCTCGATGTCATGCCCATGGAGGGAGGAGAGGATCTACTGGACGCCATGCTTGAAGCAGCCTCGACCATGGGAACCCGTCTCACCCTCCGGCTGGAGGAAGTTGAACGTTTCGGATCGAGGATTGGAGATAGAATCAAATGCCCTGATCCTCCGGCTGACAGCCGAAGACATGAAAATCTGCTCCGGGAAAAAGTGGCCTGAGGTGCTTAAAGAATCATTCTCTCGATCTGGTAGAAATCGAAGTGGACGATGCATGTTCTCGGAACGGATCGATGAATTAAGGGATCTCTTTCCCGAATCAACCGTTCTCTGCGCCGTGATAAAAATTAAAAAGGAGGACGTGAATTCCGAGCTTCGGCCCTCCCCGGCCTTTCAGAAAATGCTGGAATCTCTCTTCCAATCGCCCTTTGATGTCCTCTGCCTCACCTCGGATTACGATTCGGAAAAAGGATATTACCCCACCACGGATGCCGTGCCTGCGGTTCATCGCTTTCTGGTCGAGCAGAAACTCCGACACCGGTTTTCCATCCTTGCCGCCGGCGGCATCCGCTCTGCTGCAGATTCCCAAAAAACGATCCAGCGGGGTGCCAATGGAATAAAGATCGACTGGCCGGTCCTGCTGACTGCCGATCCGATGGCACGGCAAAAATTTCTGAGAGGGGAACGCGACTCCAGTTCTCACACGATCCGCCGGCATTGGCCAAACGGATCGCCAACCTCATCCGGGTCTGGAATGTCCAGATCATCGAGGTTCTGGGCGCTTCCGGTTTCAAGGATATCAAAAAGACCGTGGGTGAAGAAAACCGACTGCTCATTTTTGATGACCTGGAAGAGAGGATCTACGACATCTTCAAGAACCAAGACCGGCTGGAACGAAACAGTCAATGCAACATCGCCCGTATTCAAAGAGAGGGAGATGGCTACGGATGGCGTTACAGTCAATTGAAGGATCTGATCCAGCCCGCAGAACATCCGCATCGGTTTTACAATTGTGACCTGAAACCTTCATGCTATCGCATCTTCGATCGCGATTATGTCTGGCCGGCTTCCCTCATTGCATCCGTCGGCCGCATGGCCAGTGGCGATCGGGAAACCTTACTCCTTGGCCATACGGAGGAGCGCGGAAATCTTGGAGATGGTTTCGATTTCATTCATGTCCGATTCCAGCAAAATCCTGACACCCTTCCGGAGGAAAGGTTGGATGAGGTATCGACCGGCCTTCAGATCTCGCCTCAATTGCGGCTGAAGGCACCCTTCATCGGAGCCGGGATGTCTGTTGGGTCCATCGGTCCAGGAACCTGGCGTGCCCGTGTCCTGGCGACACGTGCCCTCGGGACCCAGATGGACACGGGCGAAGGAGGATACCCGACCATTTTTATCCTTGACTCGAAGTGGAATCCTTTGGATTTAACCGATCAACAGGTGGCCCTTTTAGGCCGGATCATGGAAGAGAGAAAGCTCATTCCTGTGGAAGAGTTGATCAAACGGGTCCACCAGGAGATGGACGAATCTCCTGAATATCAGGGACTACTGGATGCCCTGAAAAGATACCCGGCTTCCATGCCGATTCAGTATGTTCCCATTGTCACGCCCGAAGATGAACCCTATGTCTCCACTCAGCTCAAGACAGGATTATTTGGAGTCACCAAGGAGACCATCCGACGTGCTCGCCGTGTGGTCATCGCTTACAGCCAGGGAGCCAAACAGGGTGTGGGGGGTCACCTGCTGGGAAGAAAAGTCTTTGGTCTGGTCTCCAGGCTGAGAGGAGTGGCTGAAGGGGTCAGCCTCATCTCTCCTTTTCCTTTTCATAATTGTTATTCCATTGAGGACGTCAAGGCATTCATCGACGCCGTGCGCATGATCAACCGCCGCACCACGATCTGCATCAAAGTTTCACCCTCTCCTGACATTGAGTTCATCGTCTCCGGCCTCGCTCGCATTGCCAAGGACAACCAGATGGTCATCGAGGTCTGGCTGGATGGACCCCGTGGAGGAACAGGTGCAGCTCCGGACATCATCAAGGGCCAGATGGGAATGCACATGGAGTATGCCATCCCCATCTGCCACGAAAAATTGATGGACGACGGGCTGAGAGATTATGTCGTCTTCATGGGAAGCGGCGGATTTCGCACATGGGGGGATGTGATCAAAGGGATCGCCATGGGGCTCGATGGAGTCGTCCTGGGCACTGCAGACCTTGTGGCCATCGGTTGTGTTCGGGACCGCAACTGCGAGTCAGGGTGTCGAAGCGGCATCTCCACCATCGAACCGAAAATGCAGTTGCTACGCAATGTGGAATTAAATGCCCAGCAGATCATTAACTTTCGTGCCATTCTCCAGGCCCAGGCAGCCAGAGCCCTCGCCGCCCTGGGCATGAAAGACATTCGAGAACTCCGGGGTCGGTATGACTGCATCGAATGGCCCCTTCTTGAGGAGAGGGTGAAGGACCGTCGCCGTCGCAGGGCAGAAATTTCATTGGCTGAACCTCTAAGAAAGCAGGAAGCCGGAGAACCTGCCTCGACAACAGCCATTGACAGCAGAACCGATGCCCGCTCCCTCGGATTGCGGGGTCGCTGCCATTGTATCCAACCATTTCATCCCGAGTCATGTGATGGATCTGATGCTCGATCGGATGGCTAACCGCGGGATGGATGGTGTTGGAATCTGGAAGGGAGGATGTTATCCCCATCATATGGATCACTATGCCCTTCATGTATTGGTCAAGGGCACCCTTCAATCCCAAGTCGAGCAGGAATACACGACCAGAGAACCGGATATTGATCCGGAAGAAATCCGGCGAAGGGCCAGGCAGGAGATCTTGGCCGGGCGCCGGCGCATCATGCAGGAAATCATGGAACAATATTTCAAAGGTCTTGAACTGGATGGCTTCGATGGCGATCTGGAGAAATGCCGTATTCCGTATCGACGTGATGAAGAAGGACAGGAACAGGATTTCCGATGCTTTGGCGAGAAGGACCCGGGTGATGTGTTCCGATTCTTCGTGCGGGTCCGTCAGGAAGAGCTGTATCGCTTTATCGAAAATGATCTGCTGAATGACCCTATCTGGCCGCCGCGGCAGATGCGTTATCCGAGATCTGACCATTGAAAATTACAGAAGAACAGATAGAGTTTCTGCAGGAGGCTGAGGACGAATACATCTATCGGCTTGCCCGCAGGATCACACGAGAGAACTATGTGGAGGTTCAACAGAAGAAGGCGGCCGTCCTCTCCTGTGGAAAGAATTCCGGCTGCTGGAAGAGCGATGGTCGGCAAATCCCGTGGGAACTCCCTGAAGCCCCGGTGAATGTCATCCATCGACGGCTGGCCACCGGCTCTGTCGTCGACCAGATGAACGCCCATCCTTTTGCCGAGCTGCACACCGCCTTGACCCATAATGGAGAAACGACGAATTATCGCACCATGCTCAACCGGGTCTCTCAATTCAACTTGACGCCGCTGGCTCAAACCGACACAGCCGTGGCCTCTCTCAAACTCCATCTGCTCAGCCAGTACCTGCATTATCCCTTCGATGCCCTGGTTGAATCCTTCTCCCCCACCACAGGATGGAACCTGACCCAGCTGCCGCCTGAGATCAGGGAACGCTTCGAGCGTGTCCAGGAGGTGGAACTGGAAAGCGCTCCGGATGGTCCCTACCAGTATCTCTGCGGCCGCATCGACCCCTATCACAGGGTGATCGAACGGTTGGATATTATCGATCCATCCTTGCTTCGGCCCAATGTGGCCATGCTCTATGACGATGGAGAAAACTTCGTAAGCATCATCTGCTCTGAGAAACAGGGAAGCGATGCGGGGTTGCAGGAACTTTATCGCCTCGGATTGATCAAAAGCACCGTCTCCTCCTTTGACCTTCACGGTCAACACGGGCATGGTGAGCAGGGTGTTCTACGATGAGAAAGGGAAGGATTACAGGTCACGAGGTCTTGGACAAATTCGGCCAGAAAATAAATATCCCTCACGGGACATTTCCTTCTTCAGAACCCGGCTCCCTCTTGCGGAGGGCTGTGAAAAGATCGATTCGGAATCCAATCCTTTCAACCTTCTTTCAGGATCGATTGCCCCGATGGAGATTTGCTGAATTTGAGGCGGCTTTAAAGGGAGTGACGAAGAACTTTCCTCCTTTACAAGCGGTTGAAGAGCTGACCCAAGATTCATGACCATTTAGCCGGCTGGGACACAGGAGATAAAGACAGAGGAGCTTTAATTCATATCGTGCGCGAGCACATCGATTCATTGCTGGATCGTGTAAATGGTGGAAACGGAATGTTTCGCGTGACCGTGGAGAATGCAGAAAAGTTAGAACAACCAGAAGATTCAAAACAGATGCTGGTGGTAGATGCCCGAGGATTTCGACCCGAAGGGATCGATCCTTTAAGCGTACTGAGTTGTTTCCTCGATCATGCCCATCGAATGGGATGGCGAAGATTCATCGTTTATAGAGTGGAGGGCCAGCGCGGCATTGGCATGGGTATGGGCTCCGGTAACACCTTGGACACGATCGTGGATGTTTATGGAAGCCCGGGTGAGTATTGCGGTGCATTCAACATGGGTGCCCTGGTGCGGGTACACGGCCATGCCCAGAATTTCACCGGAATGGTGATGCATTCCGGAACACTGGAGATCCATGGTGATGTGGGCAAGGTGACAGGATACTCCGCAAAGGGAGGCACGTTCAATATCCTTGGCAATGTCGTAGACCGGGGATGGGTCTGTGCGGTGAGTGACCCGCGGGGTCCTGGATTGCAGGTAAATATCGTGGGCACGGCCTATGAACACCTCTGCCAGGCCCTCATGGGAGGGTCGGTCATCATGTTAGGGCTCTACTGGGGAAATGATGGAATCCTCCATCGAATGGACTCTCCCTACAACGGGGGAAAGATCTTGGCCGGCGCTTCCGCTGGAGAGATCATCTTCTATGATCCCAAGGGTAGACTGGATGAGGCTCAGTACAAGAGTTGCATGGTGAAACCGATCGACGACAAAAAGTGGGAAGAAATCGATGGAACGCCTGATGAAACTTGGGAAAGATCTTCGCTCTCGGATTTTCGAGAGAAAACAGACATCTCACCGCTCATATCGACGGAGAACTGCAAACCATCACACCCGAGAGTTTTCGATGGATTTTACCGAAGGGAGAACTGGAGGGCTACCACTAAAGGATCATTGCAAAATGAACAATGACCAATTAGCAATTAGCATTAAAAGTTTATCATTGCTAATTTGACATGTTAATTCTTCAATTGCACTGATTTTGAAAGGAATAGGGCAGGGCATCGCCAGGATCGGCAGTGACCTCCCGGGAAAAAATTGCAGAGGACATCTCGAAGACGAGAATGATTCCAAGGGCACGGACGCCCTCTCCCCTGCCCTATCCTATGATACAAATCAAAATAATTCTCAAAATAATTTTACTTGAAATCTTCCAAGAGACTTGGTATGATCATAAAAAAATGAGGGAGGTGGAAAACATGGCAGTGAGGATCATCATCGATCGGAAAGTGAAGAAAGGGAAAGAATCGGATTTTGCCAAAATGCTAAGAGAATTGAGATCCAAAGCGATTCCCTCAAAGGGTTATATCTCAGGGGAAACGCTTCGGGCGCAGGATGACCCTCATAACTATATTGTGATCACTACGTGGCAGAGCGTTGAGGACTGGAAGGCGTGGGAAAAGAATCTGGAAAGAAAAAAGATCCAGGCCAAGATCGAAAAACTAATGGCCAGACCCACCAAGACAAAGATATACTTGTATGCCTAATAGGGATTGCCACGCACCTTTCTGGTGCTCGCAACGGCGTCTTGACCCATTCGAGGGCGCCGAACTTCCGTTGTCCAGGTTAGCGGTTAAAAGGCTTCCTCGCGACCAACTCCGAGTAAGTTGTTTCGAAGGGTTGACAATTAAAAATGGGTGTGGTAAAAATTTAGTAATGATATAAAGAATTTTTGATATGATCAAACGAGTAAAACAACTTAAAGGCCCTCGATCCTGTTCAATCGGGATCGGGGGTCTTTTTTTATGACCCAATGATGACTTTTTACCTCAATCACACCTGAGCATTTTAAGCAAGGATAGGCGAATGAAATCTACACAGAAAGCCATATTGGCCTTAGAGGATGGAGCTATATTCGAAGGGTGGTCTTTCGGGTGCTCGGGAGAAAAGACAGGAGAGGTTGTTTTCAATACAAGCATGACCGGCTACCAGGAGATCCTCACCGATCCTTCCTATAAAGGTCAGATCGTCACCATGACCTATCCCCTCATTGGAAACTATGGGATCAACCAAGAGGATATTGAATCCCGGGAGCCAAAAGTTGAAGGGTTCATCATTAAAGAGAATAGCCCCATCTTCAGCAATTGGCGTGGAGATAAATCCCTTTCTGATTATTTAATCAGACACCGCATCATGGGCGTGGAAGGCATGGATACCCGGGCAATCACCAAGCACATCCGCTTGGCGGGTGCAATGAAAGCTGTCCTCTCCACGGAAGACCTCAACCGAGATCGTCTGATTGAAAAGGCCAAGACCTCTCCAGGCCTGATCGGCCGGGACTTGGTCAAAGAGGTCACCTGTGAGAAGCCTTACCCTTGGGCCAGGGGAAATGATATTCAATTCTCCACCCACCACCATTCCACCTCCGACCCGCAATGTTCGTTATAAAGTGGCTGCGATAGACTATGGTATCAAATATAATATCCTCCGATCCCTTTACGATTCGAATTGCGAGGTGACTGTACTTCCTGCCTCCTCCCGAGCAGAATCCATTCTCTCCTATCATCCAGATGGAATTCTCCTTTCCAATGGCCCAGGGGACCCTGAGGGAGTCCCCTATGCCATTGAGACCGTCCGTCAACTGATCGGAAAAAAACCGATCTTTGGAATCTGCTTAGGACACCAACTTTTAGGGTTGGCCCTTGGAGGAAGAACGTTTAAATTGAAATTTGGCCATCGGGGGGCCAATCAACCTGTTAAAGATCTAAAATCAGGCAGGGTGATGATCACTTCTCAAAATCATGGGTTCTGTGTTGACCCCAATTCGTTGAATCCATCAGAGGTGGAACTCACCCAGATCAATCTCAACGACCAAACCCTGGAAGGGATGAGGCACAAACGGCTTCCCATCTTTTCCGTACAGTACCATCCCGAAGCTTCTCCAGGACCTCATGATACACAAAACCTTTTTGCAGAATTTGTAGAGATGATGGAATTGAATTCGAGAGATCACCCCTCACGTCCGAGTCCCTCTCCCCTCGAGGACAGAGGGGAAGGGTGAGAGGCGTATTAAGTTCAATCTGGGCGAAATTTCGAGGATCTATGCCTAAACGGACAGACATCAAAAAGATCCTGATCATTGGCTCTGGACCCATTGTGATCAGTCAAGCCTGCGAATTTGACTACTCCGGTACTCAGGCCTGTAAAGCTCTGAAGGAAGAAGGATTTGAGGTGGTATTGGTCAACTCCAACCCCGCCACCATCATGACCGATCCTGAGATGGCTGATCGGACTTACATCGAACCCATCACCCCAGAAATCTTAGAAAAAATCATTGAGCGGGAAAGACCAGATGCACTTCTCCCGACTTTGGGCGGTCAGACCGGTCTCAATGTTTCCGTCACCCTTTATGAATCCGGGGTGCTTCAGAAATATGGCGTTCAAATGATCGGAGCCAAATATGAAGCCATTAAGAAAGGAGAAGATCGAAATCTCTTCAAGGAAGCGATGAAGAAGATCGGTCTCGATCTCCCCAGAAGCGGGTTGGCCTATTCTCTGTCCGAAGCCTTGGAGGTGGCCAAAGAGATCGGTTTTCCCTTGATCATCCGGCCCAGTTTCACTCTGGGGGGGACCGGGGGTGGAGTGGCCTATAATATCGAAGAGTTCGAAGAGATGGCGGCTCGTGGACTCGAGTGGAGCATGATTAAAGAGATTCTGATTGAAGAGTCCGTTCTCGGTTGGAAGGAATTCGAACTGGAGGTGATGAGGGATCTCCATGACAATGTCGTCATCATCTGTTCGATTGAAAATTTTGATCCCATGGGCATCCATACAGGGGATAGCATCACCGTTGCCCCTGCTCAAACACTGACGGACAAAGAATATCAGAGGATGAGAGACGGAGCCATTCGAGCCATTCGAGAGATTGGAGTGGAGACCGGAGGGTCTAACATCCAATTCGCGATTTGTCCTGAAGATGGAAGAATGGTCATCATTGAAATGAACCCACGGGTCTCACGCTCTTCGGCCCTCGCCTCCAAAGCCACTGGATTCCCCATCGCCAAGATGGCAGCCAAGTTGGCTGTGGGATACACTCTCGATGAGATCCCCAATGACATTACAAAAAAGACGCCTGCCTGTTTCGAACCCACCATTGACTATTGTGTGGTGAAGATTCCAAGATTCACCTTCGAAAAATTTCCTGGAGCAGATGCCACGCTGACCGTTTCCATGAAATCAGTCGGTGAAACCATGGCGATCGGCCGGACTTTCAAGGAAGCCCTACAAAAAGGACTCCGTTCTCTGGAGATCGGGAGACACGGTCTAGGGGCGGATGGGAAGGATAAATTCCCCTTCCCCACCGAGATATCCAGTGAAAGTGCGCGATTCAACCTCCTTGAAGAGGTGAGGAAAAAGCTCTCCACCCCGAATGCGGAAAGGATCTTTTATCTTCGACACGCTTTGCTCTTGGGGATGAAGGTCGAGGAGATCCACGAGTTGACGAAGATCGATTCCTGGTTTCTCACCAATATTCAAGAGATCACAGATCTTGAAAATGAGATTCGATCTTATGGAACGAAGGTGCGTGACCTGGAGCTCTGGAAAAAGATCCTGACTCCTGATCAACTTCAACTCCCAGACTCTCTTTTAAGAAAGGCAAAGGAGTTTGGCTTCTCTGACTACCAATTGGGGTACCTCCTCGGTTTTGATGAAATCACGCTTCGAAACATCAGAAAGGAGAAAGGGATTCTCCCCACTTACAAACTGGTGGATACCTGTGGGGCGGAATTTGAAGCCTATACCCCTTATTACTATTCGACTTATGAAACGGAAGATGAATCCAAGGCCTCTTCGACGAAAGAAGATCATGATTTTAGGGGGCGGTCCCAATCGAATTGGCCAAGGGATCGAATTCGACTACTGCTGCGTCCATGCTTCCTTCGCCTTAAAAGAATTGGATTATGAAACGATCATGGTGAACTCCAATCCGGAAACGGTTTCGACGGACTACGACACCTCTGACAAACTCTATTTTGAACCCCTCACCTTTGAAGATGTTCTCCATATCATCGATGCTGAAAAACCCGATGGGGTGATCGTCCAATTTGGAGGCCAAACCCCTCTTAACCTTGCTGTTCCTTTAGAAAAGGAAGGAGTGAAAATCATTGGAACCACTCCTGACAATATCGATCGGGCTGAAGATCGAAAACGGTTCAAAGCCCTTCTCAAGAAATTGGGGCTCATCCAACCCTCGAATGGTACGGCTAACTCGGTAGAAGAGGCGAGGAGCGTTGCGGAAGAGATCGGCTATCCGGTCGTCGTAAGACCCTCTTACGTGTTAGGGGGAAGAGCCATGGAGATCGTCTACGATGAGGAAGCCTTAGAGGGTTTTGCCCGCCGTGCGGTGGAGGCTTCTTCTGAACATCCCATTCTCATCGACAAATTTTTAGAGGACGCGATTGAGATGGATGTCGATGCGGTCTCTGACGGAGAGACCTGTGTCATCGCCGGAATCATGGAACATATCGAAGAGGCTGGGATCCATTCTGGAGACAGTGCTTGCGTCACCCCTCCCTATTCCCTGAGCGATGATTTGATCGAGGGCTTGAAACGAAACACCTATGCCTTAGCCAAGGAACTCCAGGTTGTCGGTTTGATGAATATTCAATATGCGATCAAAAACGATATCATCTATGTCCTAGAAGTCAATCCAAGAGCCTCCAGGACTGTTCCGTTCATCAGCAAGGCCACAGGAGTTCCCTGGGCAAAGGTGGCTGCCAAGGTGATGGTGGGCAAAAAGCTCTATGAATTGGGTATCCGGAAAGAAATTGAAATCCATCATATCGCTGTCAAGGAATCGGTCTTCCCGTTTAATCGTTTTTACGGAGTGGATACGGTGTTAGGTCCAGAGATGAAATCCACGGGGGAGGTCATGGGAATAGATATTGATTTCGGGATGGCTTTTGCTAAATCTCAAATCGGCGCCGGGGTCAATATCCCTCTAAAAGGGAAAGTGTTCATCAGCGTCATGAATAAGGACAAACGGTCCATTGTCTTCCTCGCCAAGAAATTAGTTGATCTTGGATTTGAGATCGTGGCCACCAAAGGAACGGCGAAGGTCTTGGCGAACAATGGAATTCCCGTCCACACCGTATTCAAGGTCGGTGAAGGCAGGCCCGATATCGTCGATCAAATTAAAAATGGAGAGATCCATCTGATCATCAATACTCCAAGTGGAAAGAAACCCAAGGCGGATGAGGTCGCCATACGAAGTCAATCTGTAGCGCATAATATTCCTTGTGTCACCACGCTCTCTGGGGCAGAGGCCGTCGTCAATGCCATTGAATCCTTGAAGAGGGGAATGTCGGTGAAGTCGGTTCAGGAATATCACCAAAGTATCGACCCTTCTTTCCCCTCTCTTCAACAACCCATAGCCACCCATCCAACAGTCGTGTAAATGGAGGATCCATTATGGGAGTTTTGACAAGGGAAGAAATTCTAAAAGAGATCCGCCAGGGAACCATCGAAATTGAACCTTTTAAAGAAGATCAAGTGGGCCCGGGTTCCATTGACCTCCATTTGGGAAAGGAGTTCAGGGTATTTAAAAAGCTCAGAAATGCCTGTATTGTTGAAGATAGTATATCGGTCGAAGATCTCACGGAACGCCTCGAGGCAGAAGAATCTTTTACTCTGATGCCAGGGGAGACGGTGTTGGGGATTACCCATGAAAGAATTAAATTACCTGCTAATATTTGTGGCTGGCTTGAAGGGAGAAGCCGCTTTGCTCGAATGGGACTGGTCATTCATATGACGGCGGGGTTCGTTCAACCCGGGATTAATAATCGCCAGGTCCTTGAGATCGGGAACCTGGCTCCCTTTCCTCTTGTCCTGAAACCCGGAGTGCGAATCTGTCAGATCATCCTTGAGCGCACCGAAGGAAGTGCCTCCTACAAAGGCAGGTTTAAGAATCAAAACGGTCTTTAATCTGGTTTCTCTGGTCTCTCTGGTTTGTTTAGTCTTTTTAGTTTCTTTTGTGAACCAGATAAACCAAATAGACCAAAGAAACGAAATGAACTGAATTAGATGAACCGTTATTCGATTGGATCGATTGTCGGTATCTTATTGCTATGGGAGCTTCTTGTCAGAGGTTTGGAGATCCCAAAATTTCTTCTTCCCACACCGAGTACGATCATCTCTTATATCATCGCCAAATTTCAACTCCTCGCCAATCATACACTGATGACTTTTCTGGAAGCAGGAGCCGGCTTCATCATCGGCTCTTTTTCCGCTATTGTGGCAGCCATCGTTTTCCTCTGGTTCCGGCCTTTGAAAGAGATGTTTTACCCCTATGCAGTTATTCTCAATAGTACGCCCATCGTCGCCATCGCGGCGCCCATTGTCATCATCTTTGGAAGCGGCATGGGGTCCAAAGTTGTCACCGCCATCATCTGTGTTTTTTTCCCTGTCTTGGGGCCCACCTTTAAGGCCCTTGCTTCCGTAGGGGCAACGGAGATGAAATGGATGAATTCCTATCATTCATCCAGATGGCAAAAATTTTGGTATCTCCAACTACCCTTTGCCCTTCCACAGATATTTGCCAGCTTTAAAGTGGCCTGGACACTCGCTGTGATCGGTGCGGTGGTGGGAGAGGTATTTGGAGCTTATCGAGGTTTGGGATTTCTCATTGTAGATGCCATCTACATTATGGATACGCCCAGGGTTTTTGCCAGCATTATCGCTTGTTCTCTGTTGGGACTTTCGTTTGTCGGCATCATCACCTTGGTTGAAAAGAAGACCATTGCTTGGCATATCTCTGAGGAGAGGAGGTGATTTAAGTTCGGAGTTCGCAGTTCGGTGTCAAAACGCTATGCGCTATGCTCTATGCGCTCTGCGTTCTAAAAGAAAGGAGGAGGGAAAAAAAATGAAAAGATTCTTATTATATTTTGTGTTGCTGACGGTCATCAGTCTGCCCTGTTATGCCATGGGCCAAGAAAAGGAAGCCATTGTCCATGAAGCCTGGTTTGTTCATATGGAATCCGCAGGAGGCTGGGTAGCCGTGGATAAGGGTTTTTATGGAAAGGTGAAAGTGAAAGAGGTCCAGGGAGGGCCTGGGGTCTCTCCGATTCAAAAGGTGGTAGCTGCGGTGAGAGCCGGGAACATTGCTTTTGGAAATGACTATCCAGAAAATATCATTCGAGCACGGGAAAAGGAAGGAATCGATCTGGTTGTCCTGAGCGTCGATTTTCAAACCAGTGCCATGAGGATCATCAGCTGGAAGCCAATCAAATCATCCAAAGACATCAAGGGAGACTTTGGCATTTGGATTGGGTATGATGCCAAAGCAAAATGTGCGGTCGGCAAGGGTTGGGAGAAACAGTTTACGATCCAAAATCAAGGCGGAGATATCAAACCCTGGCTCGCAGGGACTTGGCCCATTGCTTCTGCAATGACTTATAATGAATTGATCACAGCCCAGCGCGAAACAAAAAAAATGGGAAAAACATTTTATACGACAGACTATAAAGACCTGGGGATCGATTGGATGGATAATGTCCTTTTCACCACGGAGGAAATCATTAAAAAACATCCGGAGGTGGTCCAAGCCGTGGTGATGGGAAGATATAAAGGATTCCAATGGGCCCTTGAGAATCCAAAAGAGACCTTTGAAATTCTAAAAAAGATCAATGAGGGCCTCGACCTCGCCCACGAGATGGACGCCGTGGCTCCGATGAAGGCTTTGATGATCACGCCTGACACAAAAAAGCAGGGGTTGGGTTACATCCTTCCCAAGAAATGGGAAAATGTAGCTAAGGATATGTTCAAGGCCGGGCTCATGGAAAAGATGCCGGATGTGAAAAAGGTCTATACAGAAAAATTTCCGAGTGGGGTCATGCCTAAATAGATAAATTCGAAGCACTGGGAAATCCGAAATCCCGTGAAGGCGTGAGGCGTAAGTCGTAAGGGGTTTATTGTTGTGCTGCAGTTATGATGTGTTGCTGTGTTGCCGTTAACTTCAAAACCGCAGCACTGCAACACCGCAGTACCGCAACACAAAATTTGGATTTTTCCAAAAGTAGGAGACTCTGAATGGCAGAACGCACCTTTCTCGAAAATGTTGGAAATCCTTTCAGCATCAATGCGATTGGAAGTGCCAAGGCATGGGAGGTGCGTCATCTCCATCATGATCCGAGAATTCCCCCTTTGATTTATGTCATCGAAAGCGATGTCGCTCAACAATTTCTCCTCGGGCGAGGGGTGAGCGGTCGACCCAAATTTAATATGATTCGCTACATCGCTAAATCATTCGCCGAGTTATTTTTTGAACGACTTATTGGGAAAAAATTATCTCAATACATCATTCTCAGGGGCGCCTACCCTTTCGATCTCCAATATGCATTCGGGTATGCCCCACCCTACGACCGCCTGCTCCTCCCAACGGGTTTTATCAAACTCCAGAGAGTTCTCAACCAGGAAGGCACAGACTGGGAAATCCACGCTCAAAATTTCATCGGAAAATACCATGGAGATATCTGGCTAATCCCGGATACAGCCATTGCCTCGGGTTCAACGATCGCTTACTTTTTGAGAAATGGATTTAACCATCACCTACCAAAACAAGTCTATGTCATGACGGCATGCGGTAGCCTGGAAGGAATACAGCGAATTTATCAGGAATGTCTGAAGAAGAATGTCGAATTCATCCCTGTCTTTTCTCAATGCATCTTTGAGGTTTCAAAAACGGGAAACCTTCCAGGACTTCCGCTCACCGACCTCTCCGTGGTCAGCCCGGGTTCCATTACAACAAACGAATTCTATGAAAAGGCATTTCATCGCTACCAGGGGACACGGATGTGTTGTGTGGGTGACATCGGGGAGAGCCTGGAAGATCCGTTACAATACTCCATCCATACCCTCTGGGAAATGCAAATTCTGGGGATGGATCCAAAAAAAGAAGACTGGGACTTCTGGACCGTGGATGTCCGGGCAAAAGAATTTCAAAAAGAAGGTCGCTGATTTTAATCACACCTTGTTAGAATACTTTAAGGCGCTTTGGACGTCTTCGCCAAAATGAAGAGGACATTAAAAATTATTCCCTTCCCCGTTAAGAGGGGGAGGGTGGGGGTAACTCCCCTCCCGTCAAGGGAGGAGATAGATTAGATTCAATTAGGGTCTAAGAGAGATTAATGAATCAGAAACTCCTCCGATCGCCATTCGTTTGGTCAATGTGAAGAAACATTTTAAAGACCGGGATGTGGAGGCCTTGGGCGGGGTCAACTTGGAGGTCGCCCAGGGCGAGCTGATCTCCCTGATCGGTCCATCTGGATCGGGGAAGAGTACACTTCTTGAGCTTCTGGGAGATATCGGCGATGAGGGAGGGGCTACCGAGGGAGAGATCCTGATCGATGAAAAAACACCTCAAGAATTGAGGAGATCAAGAGGATATGGAATCGTCTTCCAAGATTCCACCCTCTTTCCCTGGTATCGCGTCTTTGAAAATTGCCTTTTGCCCTTCCGGATTGCAAAAAGTGAACTCCCAAAAGTGGAACAGACAAAAAGGATTGAATCGTTATTGGAAATGGTAGACTTGGATAGAAAATTCTGGCCTTATTATCCCAAGGAACTCTCCGGAGGAATGCAACAAAGGGTAGCGATTGTCAGAGCCCTCGCTTTGGATCCTCCTCTCCTTTTAATGGACGAACCTTTTGGAGCCCTGGACGACCTAACTCGAAAATCGATGCAGATGCTCCTACTCGATATTTGGTCCAAGACCAAAAAAACCATCATCATGGTGACTCACTCCATTTCTGAGGCCTGCTTCATGTCAGATCGAGTGGTGGTCCTTTCCCACCGACCAGGCCGTATCGTTCGAATTGTTTCCATCCCTCTGGACAGACCCCGGGATCGGTCCATGACAGAGACCAAGGCCTTTGCAAGAATTTGCGGAATGGTGAGGGAGGCATTAGGTTCCGGAGGAGACTTGGAAGAGAATGAGTCGATTAAGGATTGAAAGTTTTGTTATTTGGTGGGGGTCAGGCTTGCATACGTGCATTTCAGGGATTAGCCGATTGGCTAACCCCTGAAAAAGTTTGGCGTCCCCAAGGGGATTCGAACCCCTGTTGCCGACGTGAAAGGCCGGTGTCCTTGGCCGGGCTAGACGATGGGGACCTCCTAATTTAGATTTCAGAATGCGGATTGCGGAATCTAAAATCAAAAAATAAAAATCCGAATTCCGTACTCCGAATTCCGAAATAAAACTGGTGGGCCGTACTGGACTCGAACCAGCGACTCTCTGCTTAAAAGGCAGATACTCTACCGCCTGAGTTAACGGCCCCTCGTTTCAGAGTAAGAGAAAATTGATTAGATTGTCAAGTAAAAATGGAGAATTATCTTCTATGAGATTTCTTTAAAAAGGGGTTTTTAACCTCTACGGTCTCATCTCTTTCTGAGCCGACAGAAATCATCGCAATGGTTGTACCCATCAACTTTTGAATTCTTTTGAGATATCGCTGTGCATGACGAGGAAGGTCTTTAAAATTTCTTGCCCCTTTAATTTCGGATTTCCATCCCTTCAATTCTTCATAGACGGGTTCAGAGTGTTTCAATATTTCCAGATTCGAAGGGACATGGCAAAAGACCTTTCCATCCACACGATACCCCACACAGATTTTGATCGTATCGAAATCATTTAAGACATCCAGTTTTGTAATGACCATTTCCCGGATGCCATTGACCCGGATGGAATGGTTGACCACCACCGCATCGAACCAACCACATCTTCTCGGTCTCCCTGTGGTGGCCCCATATTCCCCTCCCCTTTCACGAATTTTCTCACCTATTTCATCTTGAAGTTCTGTGGGGAAGGGTCCCTCTCCCACTCGAGTCGTATAGGCCTTGGCCACCCCGATCACGGAGTTGATCATCGTGGGACCAATTCCCGAACCCGCACAAGCATTTCCCGCTAACGTATTCGAGGCAGTCACATAAGGATAGGTACCGTGATCCAAGTCCAACAGGGCGCCCTGCGCCCCCTCAAATAGGACATGCTTCCCTTTTTGAATTTCTTCATGAAGAATGAGCGAAGTATTTTTCACATATTTTTCAAGTCGATTTTTATATTGAAGATATTCATCAAAAATTTCTGAGAACTCAAAACCTTTCTCCATTAGCACTTTTGTCAAATAGATATTTTTCTGGATGAGATTGGCTTCTAACTTCTCCCGAAATATTTTTTCATCGACGAGATCCACGACTCGAATTCCGCACCGGGCCACCTTATCCTCATAGGCAGGCCCTATCCCCCTTCCAGTGGTGCCTATCTTGAAAATTTTTTCTCTGGCAACATCAATCCTCCGATGATAGGGGAGGATGAGGTGAGTTTCTTCGCTGATCATTAACTGAGAGTCATCTTTGAAATACCCTCTCTTTTTAACCTCATCGATCTCCTCAATCAGCACGGCCGGGTCCAATACCACCCCATTACCGATCACACATTTTTTATCCGGGTAAAGGATACCCGAAGGGATGAGATGGAGGACAAACTTTTCCCCCTTTAAAACGATCGTATGGCCGGCATTATTTCCCCCTTGGAACCTTACCACCAGATCGGTATACTGGGTCAATAAGTCGACAATCTTCCCTTTCCCTTCATCTCCCCATTGAGCTCCGACGATGACGACATTGGCCATATTCACCCTCACCTTCACCCTGTGGGGTAAGTTTCACTACTCCACAGGGCAAGCCCTCTCCCATTGAGTGAGAAAGGGTATTTTTGATAAAGCCGCTATAGTTGAATTTGACGAACCGAGATGATATTCGGCAACCTCAAAATCTCGCCCAGCATCCCCGGAGGTAAGGGAGCATCCAAATGAAGCAGTGAGATCGCATTGCCACCCATTCGATCGCGCCCAAACTGCATCGTCGCAATATTGATATTTCTGCTCCCCAGAGCGTTCCCAAGATTTCCAATCACCCCCGGTTTGTCATAATTGTTCACTAACAGAATATATCCTTCGGGGAGGGCTTCGATTAAAAAATCGTTAAGTTTGACGATCCGCAATTCTCTCCTTCCGAAGAGGGTTCCTGCAATATAATTCTGTTCCATCTTCGACCGGGCGGTGAGGGCAATTAAACTTGCAAAATCTTCTGCTTTAGCGCTGGTGGATTCGGTTATTTTTATCCCTCTCTCTTTCGCCATGACCGGGGCATTGACAAAGTTTACGGTCTCACCCACAAAAGGTGTGAGGAGGCCTTTTAAAACCGAAATGGTGATCGGTTTTGTCCCGTAATCCACAACCTCGCCCTGATATTCGATCAGCAACTCTTCAATGGCGTAATTAGAGATCTGACCTAAAAAACTTCCCAGTTTCTCTCCCAGCCGGAGATAGGGCCTTAAGAAAGGAAGGATATCTGGGCTGACGGCTGGCATGTTGACGGCATTGCGAGCCTCTCCTATAGTTAAATAGTCGACAATCTGCTGGGCAATAGCGATTGATACATTCTCCTGGGCCTCCCCCGTGGAAGCTCCCAGATGCGGAGTGGTAACCACCTCTTCCAATTCCAGAAGAGGGTTTCCAGTGGCAGGCTCTTTTTCAAAAACATCTAAGGCCGCTCCAGCCACCTTCCCTCCTTTGATGGCATCGTAAAGGTCCTTTTCATTGATGATTCCCCCTCGGGCACAATTGATCAGAATCACCCCGTCTTTCATCTTATCCAAGGTATTTTTATCAATAAGATTTCGTGTCTCATCCGTTAAGGGGGTGTGGACCGTGACGAAATCAGAACGGTTCAGCAGTTCATCGTAGGAGACCAGATCCACTCCCTTCTTCTCCGCAACCTCTTTTGAAAGATAAGGGTCATAACCGATCACCTTCATCTTTAGACCTCTCGCCCGATCGGCGACGACCGTCCCGATGACACCCACCCCGATCATTCCAAGGGTCTTATTATAAAGTTCTACTCCCATAAACTTTTTCTTTTCCCACTTACCGGCTTTCATCGAAGCGGTGGCCTGAGGAATTTTCCTCGAAATCGAAAGGATCATGGCGATGGTGTGTTCGGCCGCCGCAATGGCATTCTCCTGGGGAGTATTCATCACCACGATACCCTTCTTCGTCGCCGCAGGGAGATCCACATTATCTAAACCAATCCCTGCCCTTCCGATCACTCTCAAGCGTGTTCCGGCTTCGATGATGTCACCTTTTAATTTCGTCTCGCTTCGGATAATAATTCCGTCATATTCCGGCAAAATCTTTTTCAACTCTTCTGGAGAAAGTCCAGGTTTCAGATCATATTTCAGGTTTTGCGCCCTTCCTAATATTTCCAATCCCTTTTTCGACAAAGGATCGCTGACCAATACTTTTTTTATCTCTTCCATCTCACCTCACCTCAAACGCCTTGCGTATTCTCTCATTTCATCAAGATCTCTTCAGCTGCCTTCACCCCAGATCCCAGTTCAAATGGATAGCCCATCTCCTTTAAAAGCATCTCCAGAGCTGAAATGACCATGACCATGTCCAGTCGCTCATAATACCCCAGATGGGCAATTCGAATAATCTTGCCTTTTGCTTGATCCTGGCCTCCTGCTACAGTAATGCCGAACTTCTCAAAAAACAAATTTTTCAATTTTCCCCCTTGTATTCCCTCTGGGACCTTGACGGCTGTGAGAGCATTACTTGGAGAATCCGGAGCATAGAGTTCAAGGCCCAAGGCCTTCACCGCAGCACGGGTGGCATCTGCCAACTTTTCATGGCGTGTGAAAACGGCTTCCAGACCCTCTTTCCGAATCAGATGGAGCGATTCTCTAAGACCAACGAATAAAGAGATGGCTGGGGTAAAGGAATTCTGATTTTTCTGAGCAGATTTCAACTCCTTTTTGAAGTTAAAATAGAATTTGGGTAGGTTTGATCGTTCCACGAACCTCCATGCCTTATCACTCAAAGCGGCGAAGGCAAGTCCCGGGGGGAGCATCAGGGCTTTTTGAGAACCACTGATCAGCACATCGATCCCCCATTCATCCATCGGAATATTAAAGACGCCAATGCCCGTAATGGCATCGACGACGATGATGGTTTCTTCATGTTTTTTTACGATCTCGGCAATCTCCCGAATGGGATGCCTTGCTCCGGTTGAGGTTTCACTGGCCTGAGTGTAAACCGCTCGAATGGCGGGATCGGATTTCAGGACTTTTTGAATCTGCTCCGGATCCACGGCTTTCCCCCATTCGACCTCAATGGGAACAAACTCAATTCCATAGGCCTTGCAGATCTCTCCCCATCTCTCACCAAACTTTCCCCCCCGAATCACTAAGGCTTTGTCCCCTTTGGAGAGAATATTGGAAACCGCTCCTTCCATGGCCCCCGTTCCAGAAGAGGTAAAAATCAATACCTCGTTTTTCGTCTGGAAAAGGTATTTCAACCCCTCTCGGATCTCTGCAAAGATTTTTTCAAATTCGGGTTCCCGGTGGTGCATGATGGGTTCTGCCATCTTAAGAAGTACCTCCGGTGGGAGCATGGTTGGTCCGGGTGAAAAAAGATATTTCTTCTCCATAAAAGTCCTCCTTTATCAAAAAACTTATAGATTCTATTTGATAATCCCGGTACTGTCAATACCCCCACAGGTCCCTGTCCGTTTCTGTAAAGCTTGGGAACTTATGAAGGAGAGGATTCCTTAAGGAACCTCCCTCTCATTTTGGCTATGTATTTAAACTATTTCCAATTTTGGATCTTTGTGGTGGGCAAGGGGATTTATCTGGATTTCATCAAGAGGGGAAAAAGAATTTGGATAAAAACGGAGAGGTTTCAGCCAGATTTTTAAATGGAACCAGGTATCCCCCCGGTTGCGAGGGACCCCCGAAAAGAAAAGATTAAGGTTTGCGGGCCACGAACTCGATCTCGACCCTGCGGTTTGCGGCGCGCCCCTCTGATGTCTTATTGGGCATCCGTGGCGCAGCATCCCCCATTCCGATAACCTTCATACGGTTAGGGTTTATTCCTTTGCCAACCAGGTAGCTTTTTACGACATTCGCCCTGAAAGCTGAGAGGTTCCTGTTGTATTCAGCGCTACCCAGTGTATCCGTAAAGCCTTTGATGACGATATCGGAATCCGCTTTTTGCCGCATATACTCGGCAAGTTCGTCCAGCCTGGTCAGAATCTCGGGAGGAAGTTCATTTGTATTGTACCCGAAGGGAATCACAAATCCTGACTTTTGGAAGAGATCCTCCTGACCTGAGGTCTTAAGACTCGCAGAGCTCCCCATTTCCAGATTCTTATCCTGCTGGTTCGTCGTTACCTCGGCTTGCTGAGGAACAGTATCGGTTAAGGGCTGTGAAGGCAAGGGGGCTTTAAGAGAAGAAGAATCCGTTTCTTGGGTGCCGGTTTTTCTTGGTAGACGTTCAGCCGGACCTTTTTCGATAGCACCAAACAGAGTCGTGTAGTATTTTCGCAAACTGAACCCCGGATTACCAGAGAATATGGAGCCGGTAACGTAGCCAGAAAGTGCGAGAAAAAGCACCAGACCGACCAATATCGCTGCTTTGGTCATAGCGCCCAAGCTGCTTCTCGCCCTTTTAGCTGTCTCTCTTGACGTTTTTTGTTTCATTTCTCCCGGGAGGCTGAGATCCCTTGTACACTCGCGGATGATCTTATAGCCGATCGTCTGGAGATTCTCGGAGTAACCCGTCAGCAGGGCCCGGTCGCAAATAATGTTAATGAGCCTGGGGTAGCCCCTTGAAAACGCAAAGATCGCTTTGAATGCCTTGTTTGTGAAAATCTCCCGTTGAGTTCCTGCGACATTCAGACGATACTTAACGTATTCCACCGTCTCCTTTTCATTGAGTGATTCAATATGATGCACAATGGTGATCCGTTGCCGCAGAGCCCGACATTCAGTCCGCATCAACGTATCGTTGAATTCGTCCTGTCCTATGAAGAATACATTTAATAATTTAGTATCCTGCCTTTCGATATTCGAAAGAAGCCGTATTTCCTCAAGCGAGTCAAGAGACAGTTTCTGTGCCTCATCAACAATCATTAATACATTCTTCTTGCTTTCATGTGCTCGATTCAAAAAATCCTTGAAAGAGACGAGGAAATCGAATTTTGTTCTTAATCTGAACTCCAATCCGAGAGAGTGTGCAACGAGCTTAAAGAAGTCGAGCTTATCAAGACGCGGGTCTTCGATATTGATAAGAAATGTGTTGGCGCCAAGGTCCCTCACCAGGGCGTTGATGAGAGTGGTCTTTCCGGTCCCTACATCACCCGTAAGGAGCACGAATCCCTGGTTGTTGAGAACCCCGTACTTTAAGACCGCTAAGGCTTCTTTGTGTTTCTCTCCAAGCCACAGGAACCTTGGATCTGGACTTATTTGAAACGGCATGTACTGGAGCTTGTAATAACGAAGGTACATTTCACCATTTCCTATACATGTGGAGGTTCATTGATATCATTGCCTCCAGAAACCTGAATGGCAACTCATTCCTGAGCCTTCCCTGAACGTTTTTCTAAAAGCCAATCGATTGCCTTACTTGGCTCAATCTCTTCTACCTCTTTGCTCCGCAATTCTTCGGCCGAGCGAGAGTTTTCACTCACTCTTCCCCTTCTGTCTTCCGAAGAAGCTTCTCCTCTTTCATAGAAACCCTTCTCTTTCTCGTCAGGGCCGGTTTTTTGACGCAAAGGGTCAGTGATAGCCTGCCCAGCTGACCCGCCTGAAGCCCCCGGACCGATAGGCTTCTGGCCTCCTGTTTTTTCACTTCGAGCACTTGTCCCCTTGGAGACCTTAGCCCCCTGTCCCTCACCTAGGCCTTTCCTTTGGAGGGAAGCATCAGAGCCCGCTCCGACATCTTGTGAAAACGGTTGCTCTTTTGCAGCCGAATGGACAACCCCAGCTATACTTTGTCCCTTGACGGTCTCTGTTCCGGCACCTTCCTGTCTCGCCTGTTCTTTGAGCGCCTCATGTGTTCCACTCTGTCGGACCCGGTCACTCCTAAATAAGGCAAGGGTTAATCCCAACAATATGATGATCAATGCACACCCGATAGCAAACAGGGTCATCGGTTTAGGGAGTTTCCTCCTTTCTGCTCTAACTCTCTTTACAACTTCATCGAACCCTTTTTCATCCAACTCGTCATCGACTTTTCCCTCAGGTCTTGAAGAATGATCCGCCTCAATCCGGACAGATTCCATTTTCTCGCCAGGGAGACGGAGTCTATCCACACATTTCTGAATCGTTTCTTGCTGGACTATTTGCGACCTTTCAAAATAGGTAAGCAAAAGAGCGAGATCACAAATGATATTGATCAAGCGGGGAATGCCTTGAGAAAGCAAGAAGATATCCTGAATGGCTTCTGGAGTAAAAAGCTCTCTTTGGCATTGAACAACTTTGAGGCGATGTAGAATGTATTGCCTGGTTTCATCCTGGGTCAGCGGACCCAGGTTATGATTGATCGCTACTCTCTGTCTTAAGGCTCGATTGGATTCTTCCAACAAAACATTGTTAAATTCATTCTGCCCCACGAAGACAATGTTGAACAGTTTTATACCGTTCTCTTCGACATTCGACAGGTACAGTAATTCTTCCAGATGTCCATGATTGAGTCTTTGCGCCTCATCAATGATCAGAACAACTTTTTTCCCTTTCGAGAAGGTGCCACGGAGAAAAGACTCAAAAAGTTGAAGAAACGCCCCCTTGCTTTGAAAAGGGTCGGCGATTCCATAGGCCACCGAAATCAATCTGAAAAAATCAAGCGTGTCAACATCGGAATAAGAAATCTTTGCTGCGACGACTTTGTCGCTAACGAAATCAACCAGGGCCGTAGCGATCGTCGTTTTGCCAGTACCCACGTCACCTGTTACGACAACATATCCGTCATTGTACAGAATCCCGTACCGTAGCATTTCCAGGGCCTTCCTCTGTTTTTCTCCGAGCCACAAGAATTTTGGGTCGGTGCTTATCTTGAAGGGTTTCTCATGAAGATTGAAATGAGAAAGGTACATATGTTTCCAATGCGCAGAGGTGTCATACGGAAGTCAGCCGTTCGGTGAAAAGTTCTTACTGATTCCCTAATCCGAGAACATCTTCTTTATGGCTTCCATGATAGGATTCACCTCGCGAGGTTTTTCCGGCGTGCTACGTTGGGATATCTGAATGGCCTTCCTGACGCAATCGTACTGTTCCCAGCCCTTGACAGGGGCATTAAGATCGACAGATTTCCATTTCGGATGGCCATTGGTCCTCAGCCATTCGAGATTGTCGTGAAGAGATTTGGCGAGTTTTCCCACATGGTCACACGTAATTCCCCTGAAGTCATAAGCAACAAGAACCGCTTTTACCGCGACGGTGTTAATCGCCTGATCCTGCCAACCATAGGTTTTGGCGGGAATCTGAACGACTGGATAGAAATCCTGGATACTCTTGTTGGTAATGGGGACGAGAGCAAGCTTATCATCGGCCGTAACGGCTTCGGTAAATAACTTAACGGGGATGCCTGCCACGTAAAACATCGCATCAATCCTTCCCTGTTTCAGTTGCGCTAAGGCCTCGTCGGTTCCAATAGGGACAATGTCCTTGGGCTTCACGTCAGACACTTCAAGGAGTATTCTTGCAGTGAGATACGTGCCACTTCCCTCCTCTCCGACGGCTACGGTCTTGCCGGCAAGATCATCAAAGTCTGTTATGTCCGGTTGGGCAAGCAAATGAATTTCCTCATTGTATAACGGGAAAACCATTCTCGTCCTGTTCGCAACCTTCTTCAAAAAAGGATCCGTCTGAATTTTGGCAATGAAAGCCAGAACATCCGACTGGACGATTCCCAATTGGGTGCCAGGGGCTTTATACACCGCAAGAACGTTTTGCACCGAACCGGCGGAGTCAAAGACATTTAACTTGATTCCGCGTGACTTGACAAGCTGTGCTAAATTCAAGCCGAATTGATAATAGGTTCCCCTCTTGTTACCTGTGGTAATACCCATTTCTTGCCCATCACTCACACTTAAGGTGACCATAACCACGAGCAGAGCTAAAACTAACCCTAAGAGCTTTTTCATGGTGTCCCCCTTTTGCTCAAAAAAGAGTCATTTCTTGACAGTATACATCTATATCAAAAACAGGGTCAACCGTCAAGCCAAAAAAGGCAGTCAAAGGGTTGACTTTTGAAGCATTTTCCTCTAATTTTTAGAAATATCCTTCTTGGATGAAATGAGATATGGAACGCATCATGACCAAAACCATGGCTGAAATCTGCCTCCAGCAGGGCTATCTTCAGGAAGCTTATGAAATCTTTACATATCTTGCTGAAAAAGACCCTCAGGATATGGAGATCCGGAAGAGGCTGGAGGAGTTAAGAGAAAAGCTACATCCCCCTCCCGTCCATCTCCCCTATCCTCACACGAAAGAGGACAAGATACATCATCTTGAGAAATGGCTCGAAAATATTCGGAAGCGGAGAAAAAATTAATGGAAAACACCTTCTATGAGATGAGAAAAAAAGTCGCTCGAGAGGTGATGGATTCCAACCAACTGGATGGAATTCTCTTTACCGGGCTTGAGAATATACGCTATCTGTGTGGTTTTACCGGTAGCGACGGAGCACAGATCCTTACTAAAAAAGATTCCTTTTTTCTCACGGATTCGCGATATTGGACCCAATCGGAGAAGGAAGTGATCGGTTCTCAGATCGTCCGTTACAATAAAAAACTGGAGGGAATTGCCTTTCACCTCGCAGACCTGAAGCTGCAAAGGATCGGTTTTGAATCTCTTTCCCTCTCTTTTTCACTCCATCAATCCCTCATGAAGAAAATCACCAACGGGGTGGACTTTCTTCCCCTGGAGAATGAAATAAGAAATTTGAGGGCCCTCAAAGATGATCAGGAACTCCTCTCGATGAAAAGTGCGATTGATATCTCCTCGAGGGCTTTTGAGCACATCCTGGGGATGATGAAGGAAGGGGTTGTTGAAAGAGACGTCGCTCTGGAGATGGAGTTCTTCATGAAAAAGAATGGGGCGGACGCCATGGGTTTTGATGTCATCCTCGCCTCAGGAAAGCGGTCTGCCCTCCCCCACGGAAAGGCAGGTGAGAAACGGATCGAAAAAGGAGATTTGATCCTGATCGATTTCGGCTCCCGGTTTGATGGATATCACTCCGATCAGACGCGTACGGTCGTCTGTGGAAACCCTTCCCCTGATCAAAAAAAGATCTACCAGATTGTGAAGGATGCCCACGACAGAGCGATTGAAAAAGTTCGTCCCGGAATTCCTATCTATGAAATAGATGCAGCGGCGAGAAACTATATCCGGGATTGCGGGTATGATGAGTATTTTGGTCACGGAACCGGACACGGGATTGGCCTCGCTGTCCATGAAGAGCCTGTTGTGAATCGGGACAATAAAGAACCTGCTCAGGAAGGAATGGTCTTTACCATCGAACCAGGGATTTATCTGCCAGCCTCAGGAGGTATCCGGATCGAGGATATGGTCCGGGTGACTTCAAACGGAGCAGAGGTATTAACTTATCTGCCAAGAGAACTAAAAATAATTTAGGTTAAGGGTAAGGTTGAGGTTAACTTCAGAAACCAAAGAAACTAAATAAACAAGAAAAAACCTTGACAACTTCTGTCACTTTCTTTTATTTTAATCTTGCCACAGGGCGGGCATAGCTCAGCTGGTAGAGCATCGGCTTCCCAAGCCGAGGGTCGCGGGTTCGATCCCCGTTGCCCGCTCCAAAAAAAATCAAGAGGTTATGGCATTGACGCTGTAGCCTCTTTTTTATTAGCGTCCATATAGGTGTCCATCGTTCCCGTATTAAGTGTCCATATTAGATGTCTAACAGCGATGTTTCCCAATATCACTCAATACCAAAAAAACAAAGTCAAGAAACTCAAATCATAAACCAAAATAAAACTTGACATCACTCAGTAAGAATTGTTAAAAAAACCTTGGCGGGCTTCCCAAGCCGAGGGTCACGGGGTCGACCCCCGTTGCCCGCTCCAAATTTACTTTCTGAGTGATTTTGTGCTTGCTTTTTAGAAACTTTTTTGTATACTTAACATTCAAACCACTTATTGAAGAGGAGGAAAGAGTATGGCCGGAAAGAAACCCCTGACTAAAGCCCAGATCGTTTCCTATTTTGCAAAAAAGTTTGAACTTTCCAAAAAGGCTGCTTCGTCAGTCATCGACGAGATGGCCGCCTTAGCAATCGCCGAGACCAAAAAGGCGGGAGCCTTCACCTTCCCTGGGATCGGCAAACTCGTCCTGGTTAAGCGTAAGGCACGTGTGGGAAGAAATCCGGCTACAGGTGAGCCGATCAATATCCCAGCCAAGACTGTGGTGAAGATGCGTATCGCCAAGGCTTGCAAGGAAACAATCGTTCCACCTAAGAAATAATTTAACTTAACACAAGCGAGCTTGATTAAGAACCCTTCTGTGAAAAGGGATTTCTATATCCATACATTGAGGATATTTAAATCCTTCTGACTGATTGACAGCGGGGAAGAATATATCTCCCCGCTGTTCCAATTTAGGGGAAAACCCCTATTTTTTTCTCTCGATTCTCAGGGAGACCGTGTTATACCGGTCTGGACATTCAACCTCTATCAAATCCTTATCCCACCATGGATATTTCCCACCAAATTGCATGGTATTGAGATAGGGGAAAATATCATGATAAAAAAACCCGCAGAGTCCACCCGACGCATAGCAGTTTAATTCAAAGGTTTGCCCCAATTGGTGGTGGGCATGGCAGTCCCCTTTCAAGCCCGTAACGGTTGCTATAAATTTTATCCCTATTTTTTCTTCTTCCATGGTGATCCCCTCCGTCCATGAAATTTTTGGTGAAATCCTCATTCATAAATCAAATTAAAAAGTTGGTTGGCGAGTCCCTGATCCAATGCCCTCAGAACTTTATATTCCTCAATGGCAGATCCCTTATCCCCCAGCTTCAGATAGGACATGCCCAAGTTGAGATGGGCTTCAGCCAAGGAAGGTTTCAGCCGGATCGCCTGTTTATAGGAAACGATCGCTTCCTCAAATTTCCCTGCATGGAAATAAGCAGCACCTAAGTTTGAGTGCCCTTCTGCATAATCAAATTGGATACGTATCGCTTCCTTATAGGACTCGATGGCTTTTTCATATTGCTTCAAGGCAGCGTAATTATTTCCAAGATTGTAGTGAGCCAGAACAAAATCGGGTTTAAGGCGGATGGCCTCTTTGCAAGATTGGATGGCTTCCTGATAACGTCCTCGCATTTGGTAAGCCCAACCCAAATTGTTATGCACTTCCGCAAGGTCAGGCTTGAGTTGGATGGCCTGCCCGCAGGATTGAATCGCCTCATCAAAGCGTCCGACCTTTCCGTAAACGAAACAGAGATTATTATAAACCTCCGCATCGTTAGGTTGGATTCGAATGGCCTGTTTATAAGGTTCAATGGCCTCTTGATACTGTCCAAGTCTGGTGAGACAATATCCAATTTGGAAATAGGCCTGCCCTTGATCTGGGTTTCTCTTAGCTGCCTCAATAAAATAGGGAAGAGCCTTCTCATAATCTTCTGCCCAGAGGAAGCGAAGTCCAATGCCATAGAGACCTTCTGCTGAGGCAAGCCAATCTTTCATTCTCCCTTCTTCACGCTCTGAAAGAGTTTCTCCCTGACGGAGGATCAACTGGGTTAACCTCTCTCCAGGAATGGCAAAATTGAGATTCTGACCTGCCATGACAAAAAAGGTGGCAATCCCTATCACCTCTCCTTTCATGTTAATGACTGGACTGCCGCTTGATCCAGGGGATATGGGGGCGGTCAACTGAATGATCTTCCCAAATCCAGGAATCTCTCTCACGGCAGAGACGATGCCATCTGAGACGGTTTGATCGAATCCGAGGGGCGTCCCGATGACAATGACTCTCTCCCCTACATCAGGAAGTTTGTTGGCCACGGGTAAAGGCTTTACACCTTCTTCTGAGATATCTATCGAAACTCGAATTAAATCACCTTCTTTGTCTTCAGCGAGAACTCTCTTTATAGGATATTCCTTCCCCTCTTTTGTTCGAATGACAGCCCGGCTTGCCTCTTGAAGGACATGAAAATTTGTAATGACGTCCCCTTCCTTATTGATAAAAAAACCGCTCCCTTGGCCGAGGATTTTCCCCTCCCTATTGTAAACCAAAATCACAACGATGGAGGGTTCCACTTTTTTTATCAGAACAGGTAGGCTTTCCTGACCCATGATGGGAGAGGCGACACCAATAAAAAAAAGGAATAGGAACCCTCTTATTAAATGATGAGCCTTTACCATATCGCTTCCCGACACCGGGGCTTCAAAAAAAATTTAACGATATCCACAAATCGAAAAGGGAGAAAAATGGGAACCCCTCTACACCTGTTCGGTTCCGACAAGTTTCATCAGGATCGTCTTCATGAGGTCGTTCCTCTTTTTCGCCCATCTCTGCATTAAAAAATTCATCTTTTGGGTGAAGTTTTTTTCAGTCACTGCCACCAGATTAATACCAATATTGAGCAACCCTCCCGCCAAGGCGGCATCCGCAAGAAAGGCAGCTACCCCCGCATCACTCCTTGCATTCGGGTTCCCCTTTAAAATAAGGATTTTGGAATACTCCAACAGTTGAATCGACTGTTGACATACCACCTGTGGTGTTAACGTGGCATTTTGATAGGCTTCTTGAATCTTCCTGACCCGATGGAGACACTCCTTTTCTGAACCCTTGGGGAGTCGGAAGGCTTTGATGACAGCGTCAAAAGATTTTGAATCTTCATCTATTGCTCGAAAGAGCCTCTTTTGAATGGCCAACGCTCTCTTCCTTATCTGTTCCATCCTTCCCTTTTTTATCTTACCCTTCTTGAAAGAAAGCCCAGCCACCATAGCCACAAGTGAAGCAGACAGAGCCCCCGCCAAGGCTGAAGCGCTTCCTCCTCCGGGCGTTGGGGTATCGGCGGCCACTTTTTCCAAGAATCGCTTGAGTTCCATAGGTCCCCCCTTATTCAAATTCTAAAATTCGTTGTTCAATGACCTGGCGAACCGAAAACTGTGGGCATTTCAAATAATTTTGGGCGATACCTTCTAAAACACCCATTGGAATCAATCCCACGATCTCTGATCCTTCTATTTCAACCCCTTTTTTCAAAGCCTCTCCCCTGATGAATTCATATACTTTTGGGATATTGGTCACTCGATAGTTGGTCAGGTTCATTGAAACCTGAACCATTCCTTTTTCCTTCAGATCAACTCCCATCGCCCTGACATACGGAAACCCTCCATCTTTAAACCGAACCTTTTTGGCAATCTCCTTGCCCAGGGTAAGGTCTTTTGTCTTGAGATTGATATTATAAGCCACCAAAGGGAATCGAGCTCCCACAACGGTCACCCCGGATTTTGGATTGAAATGATGAGGCCCTTGATCGGGTCTCCATTTCGGATCTTTCAGTTTTTCCTCCAGCCCCTCATATTCTCCTTTTCGAATGGATGGTAAATCTTTTCTCTCCGGCTGGGTCGCTGCCTCTTCATAAAAAAAGATAGGGATTCCTCTCTTCCCCAATCCCTTTCCAAATTCATGGGCAATTTGAACAGCCTCTTCCATTTCCACCCCCTGAATGGGGACAAAAGGAACAACATCCACTGCCCCCAAACGTGGGTGACCTCCCTGATGTTCCCTCATATCAATCAGATCAATGGCTTTCATCGCCAAGGAGAAAGCTGCATCTTTGATTGCTTCGGGCTCACCAATAAAAGTGAATACACTTCTGTGATGATCCTTGTCTGAAGAGAAATCAAGGAGTCTAACCCCTCTGTGTTTTTTCACATCCTCCACCATCAAGGCAATCTTATCTTGATCCTTGCCTTCACTGATATTGGGAACACATTCTAAAAGTCTCATAGTCACTTCTCGGCAAGCAGTAGACAGTAATCAGTAATCAGTTATCAGTGATCCGTAATCAGTTGCAACATACCGAGCAGGCAGGCGCAATCCGCATTTACGTGGGTCTCTGATAGACTATCTTCCCACGCTTAATCACATATCCGGTATGGTCCACACCAAAGTGGTAAGGGAGGTAACGATAATTGGGAATGTCAAGCAATAAGATATCTGCTTGTTTTCCGACTTCCAGGCTGCCAATCTCTTTTTCTCGCCCCATGGATTTTGCCGCATGAAGGGTCGTCGCTTGAATCACCTCTTTAGGGATCATTTTGAACATCGTACAACCCATGGTCATCATGAGAGGAAGGGATTCGGTCATCGAGGAACCGGGATTTAAGTCTGTTGCGATAGAGATCCATACGCCTTTTTCGATCATCTCCCTCGCAGGAGGAACCTTTTTCATTGAAAGGAAAAAACTCGCCCCCGGCAGTAAAACGGCAATGACTCCTATCTCAGCCATTTTTTTAATACCTTCTTGGCTCACGTATTCAAGATGATCCGCGGAAAAGGCACCGACCTCAGCAGCCAGTTCTGCCCCGCCACCCGGACTCAATTGATCTGCATGGATCTTTGGTTTGAGACCATATCGCTTTCCTGTCTCGAGAATTTTTTTTGACTCTTCGAGAGTAAAAGCCTTCTCCTCACAGAAGACATCGCAAAATTCAGCAACCCTTTCCTGTGCAACTTCAGGGATCATCTCTTCGGTAAGCAAATCCATATATTTTGTTCGGTCATTTCTAAATTCTTTAGGAATGGTATGGGCTCCTAAAAAGGTAGGGACGATATCCATGGGATGAATCTCTTTTAATGCCTTCATCACTTTGAGAATCTTCATCTCGTCTTGGAGAGAAAGTCCATATCCACTCTTGGCCTCTATGGTGGTAACCCCCTTGGAAATCATCCGGTCCAGTCTCCTCTTCCCAAGGGATAAAAGTTCTTCGAAAGAAGCCTTTCTGGTCGCTTCAACTGTGGAAAGGATCCCTCCTCCCTTCCCTGCAATGTCCAGATAGGAAAGGCCTTGAATTCGTTGCTCGAATTCACTCTCCCTCGACCCAGCAAAAATGAGATGCGTATGAGAGTCAATGAGCCCAGGCATCACCACCTTTCCTGTCGCATCAATTTCCCGACCCTCTTTGCTCAAGCCAAACTCTTTTGGCAGATCCCCTGTTTTCCCAACCCAGAAGATCCTTCCCTTTTTTATTATGACTGCTCCATCTCGAATAATTCCTAATCCCGATTCATCCTTAAAGGAAGATGAAAGTGTTAGAAGCTCTTGAGCATTTTTGATAATGAGGTCACCTTCACAGTTTATTGGGTTTATTGGGTTCATTGGGTTTGTTGGGTTCATTGGGTTCGTTGAGTTGTTAGGTTAATCCGTGATTAAGGTATTTAGGGATTGCGAATTTGGGAATTTAAAAATCCTTTAATCCCTCGATCCCATAATTCCTTAATAACTTATTTGAGTATTTTTTTGAGGGCTTTGATAAATTTCTGATTATCCTCCATCCTTCCGATGGTCACCCTGGCGAAAGTGGGATACCCCCATACCTTTCCTGGACGGACGATGATCCCTTCTCTTAATAAGGCCTGAAACACCTCTTCTGAATTTTTCTTAAAATCAATAAAAATAAAGTTCGCCTGACTGGGAACGTAGGAAAGTCCCATCCCATCCAGTTCTTTGTAAAGGTACCTCTTCCCTTCATAAACGAATTGAATCGTTTGGATGACATGATCCTCGTCGTTCAATGCAGCCACAGCAGCTACCTGCGCCAGCCGATGGACAGGAAAAGGATCCCTCACCTGGTAGAGGCAATGAATGAGGTCCTCTCTTCCTAAAGCATAGCCAATCCTCAACCCTGCCAGTCCATAAACCTTTGAGAAGGTTCGGAGAATCATCATAGGGTTCTTTGCTTTGAGGTAGTCCAATCCATTTGGGTAGAATGCATCTTCCACAAAATCCCCGTAAGCCTCATCCAGGACAACGATGACACGTTTTGGAAGCTTTGAAAGAAAAGTGTTAAACGACTCCAAAGAGACCGTTGTCCCGGTTGGATTATTCGGATTACAGATAAAGACCAACTTTGTCTTTCGGTTGACCTTCTTGAGCATGGCCTCCAGATCATGGGTAAAATCCTTTAACTTTACCTTGATCGGCTTTCCTCCCATGATCTGAGTCACATTGGTATAGACTGAGAAAGTGGGATCTGCCATCACCACTTCATCCCCTTCATTGACAAAGGCATTGGCAATCATGAGTATTAAGTTATCAGCGCCATTAGAAATAACGACCCTCTCCTCGGGGATCGCAAATTTCTTGGCCATAGCCTTTCTCAAAATCGTACAGGGCCCTTCTGGGTATAGATGGATATGGGGGAGTTCATCGCGGATGGCTGCCACTGCCCTTGGAGAGGGACCAAGCAGATTCTCATTGGAGGCAAGCTTCACCCATCTTTTCGCCCCGAACTCCTTTTGAACCTCCTCAATCGACTTCCCAGGAACATAGGAAGCTATTTTTAGAACCCCTTTTCTCGCCAATCTTTCAATCTTCATTCAAATCACCTCAAAACCCAACCCTTTCCATTCCTTCTTTTTCCTTGCAAACAAACTTTCGTATTCATCTGTAGGACGAATGTTATCCATTTGGTAGCACTCCTGAAACATCTTTCCAATGGGAGCCTCTGGAATTCTTTTTTCGTAGCCTTCTACCAACTTCAGAACAATCCGATTTGCTTCCTTTCGGTTGAGGCCCATTTGCGCAACTCGATGCCCTACTTCTGCATGGATCCGGGGCTCCATACCACTACACCTCATCGGTTGGCGATTCTTCGCAACGGCAGAAGGATTGAGATGCCAACCCGAAACCGTGGAGGTGATGGACTGAGCACAGAGCTCATCAATGACCATCTCTGTGCACGGCCCAGAAGCCATGAAGGCATTGGAGGCAATGATCAAATGGGTATTTCTCGCCAATGCCTGCCCCACCATCGAGATCAACCAGAGCATATCTCTCGTCGTATTGCAAACATGGTGGATGTGAATGGGAAATGAATTGTGTCGTTCCGCAGAGAATACGAGAAGCCCGAGAAAATGATGTGCAACAAGGGCAATGGTCGTCCCCTCAGGCCCCCCTGCATAACCTCCCATCAGAGGTCCATACAATGCACCCAGGACATAGGGGGATTGCCGAAGAAAAGCAACTTTCTTCAGGCGCTCAAAGTCCACTTTCATCTCTGCAATGGCTGCGACCAACAATCCATCCCCAGGAAAAGCACCAAACTTCTCTTGTGCGGATGCAATGGTCGCATCGGTTTTTTCACCCGTGGACTGAAAGTTATGGATTCCTAAGTGGGGTCGTCCTGCCTGCCTTGCTGCTTCTCGCAACATTTGGGTATTCCAGATGGCGGCTTCCACTTCAATCGGAGACCCCGAGGTCACGAGGATTCCTTTATAACTGGTGATCAAAGGTCCGGAAAAAGTATCCGCATGAGGTTCCTGTGCATAACTTCGAGCAATAGGAAGAAACATTTCTTCGGTCACGGGTGTCCCGACTGCTGAGAAAAAGCAAACTGGATCTCTTCGATCTTCCACCTTTCTCGGGTAAACGGAAACCCTTTCTTTTTCTCGCCCATATTGGACCTCTTGGGGAACGTTTTCCAATGCCCATTGTAACTCCTCCTGAGTGAAGCGGATGATCCTTTGGGTATCTGTGCAGTAAACCCCCAAATCGAGAAAGAGATCAACGGCTGCCTTATAAACTCGATCAGCCATACCATCGTCTGTTGGAACTACACATTCAGGATCATAGCGGATTTCATATTGTTTCATGAGCGACAACACTTTCTTGCCTAACCGCTTATCGTAGTCTCCCTCTTTCATCACTTCTCCGGATTCGGCTCTTTTGATCACTTCTAAGAAATCGAAAAATCTCCCTTGATCTCTCATCCTCAATCTCCCTTTCCCTCGCCTTGAAGACCAACTAGTTTTTTAGCCACCCTGACCGCTTCCATCGCTGACTCTCCATAACCATCCGCTCCGATCTTTTTGGCCCATTCCGGTAGAACAGGAGCTCCTCCTAACATGACCTTGACTTTCTCTCTTAACCCATTTTCTTGAAGGGCTTCGATCAATTTCGGCATATGGACCATGGTCGTCGTCATCAACGCAGAAACCCCGACGATGTCAGGGTTGAGCTCCTTCACCTTTTCAATAAACTGAAGAACAGGAACATCTCTTCCAAGGTCATAGACCCTGAACCCATTGCTCTCCAACATGATTCGAACAATGTTTTTTCCGATATCATGGACATCCCCCTGTATCGTTCCCAAAAGGACCGTCTTGGGGGAGGATTGTCCTCCTTTTGCAAGGATGTGCTGGCGGAAAACCTCAACCCCTGCCACCATGGCATCGGCAGAAATGATCACCTCAGGCAGGTAGATCTCTAATTTTTCAAAACGTCTTCCAATTTCCTTCATCCCCTCAGCAAAACCCTTTTCAATGGCCTCGGTTGGGTCCATCCCTTTCGCCAATCCTCCTTTGCTAAGGAGACGTGCAAGGATGTGCTGGCGGAAAACCTCAACCCCTGCCACCATGGCATCGGCAGAAATGATCACCTCAGGCAGGTAGATCTCTAATTTTTCAAAACGTCTTCCAATTTCCTTCATCCCCTCAGCAAAACCCTTTTCAATGGCCTCGGTTGGGTCCATCCCTTTCGCCAATGCCTCCTTTGCCAAGGAGACCGTTCGTTCCTCATCTCCCTCGATAACTGCCTTAGCCATTTCATTAAAAAGTTGCATCGGATCTTCCTTCCTCCATTGCTCACTTTGGAGTTTTTCTTGACAATCTAAATGGAATTTGGAAAAATTTCAAGGCATTTTCTATTCCACTATCCGAAATTAAGATTTGACAAAGTAATAAGAACATAATAAATGTTATTGGAAACATTTCACGACGGGAGGGGGGATCGAAGTCCATATTCATTGATCAGAGCGAATCACAAGCATTCTCAAACAAATTAGAAAAGGAGGGAAATAAGATGTTGAAAAAAAGGGTTTCTGTTGGAATGGGCATTCTCTCATGGGTGATCGTCTTTTCATTCTTTTTCGTAGGAGCCACCGCATCGGCTGCCCCAATTACCCTTAAACTCGCCCACGGCATGCCCCCGGATGAAGAAGAGGCGCTTCATCGGGGTGTCGTCATTTTTAAGAAGATGGTTGAGCAGAAGACCGCTGGAAGGGTAAAGGTGGATATCTATCCCGCCAGTCAACTGGGGAAGGAAAGGGAGCAGTTTGAAGGTGTCAAATTGGGAACGATCGAGATGTGCATGATCGCTGAGGGTCCCATGGCCGGATTTTTCCCTGAAATCATGGTGGTTGGAATTCCTTATCTCTATGCAAACGAAGTGACCGCTTGGAAGTCCCTTGATGGCCCTTTTGGAAAAGCCCTCTTTGACGAGATGAGGAAGAAAACAGGTGTAAGAGCCCTGGGTATCGGAGAAAACGGTTTCAGAAATTTCACCAATCGTGCTAGGCCTATCAAATCCCCGGATGACATGAAAGGGTTGAAGATCAGAACCATGGAGAATCCCGCTCACATGGCCATGGTGAAGGCCTTAGGAGCCAGCGCCACCCCCATTGCCTGGGGAGAAGTTTATATGGCACTTCAGCAGGGAGTGGTGGATGGTCAGGAAAACCCTGTCTCGGTCATTGAGGTCTCAAAATTTAATGAAGTCCAGAAATATCTGACCCTGGATGGCCATGTTTATAGCATCCTCCCCATCCTCATCAATGACAAATTCTTTATGTCTCTTCCTCCGGATATCCAGAAGATTATCGTGGATGTTGCAAGAACAGCCACAACGGTTCAGAGAGGACAAAACGTCAAGAAGGTCTACGATGGCGTGAAGAGCCTTCAAGACAAGGGGATGGAGGTCTACTCCCCTAACGAGAAAGAGCTTCAGATGTTCAGAGATAAGTCTCAAAAACCGGTGCTCGAATTCCTGGATAAAACATTTACAGACAAAAAGATTGATAAGAAATGGATCGAGATGGCCCGTAAATCCGCAAAGGCATCAGAGAAGGATTGAAGCGGCTCATCGGATGAAAAGGGGAATGGACGGTAATATCCATTCCCCTTTTTTATTAAATATGCCCTCTTTCTGAGACTCTGGAAGCCTGTCCTCTGTTTTGCCCGGTAATTTTCCAGAGAGTTCCTCAAAAAAATTTGACAAAAAGGAAGGAACATAATAAATGATATGGAAATCGTCTCATGATAGCAGTTAGGATATTATTCTCTTTCCATAGCGAAGAGAACCCAAAACAAAAATCACTACCAAAAAGGAGGAGGTAAGATGTCAAAGAGAAAGTGGATGGCAGAGATCGGTTTTACTCCAATCGTTGTTTTCACATTCATCGTATTCGTTGCCGCTCAATTGTGGGCTGCTCCGATCACCATTAAGTTTGCAACGGGCATGCCACCGGATGAGGAAGAAGCACTCCATCGAGGGGCGGTCGTCTTCAAGAAGTTCGTCGAACAGAAGGCCCCGGGAAGATTGAAGGTGGACATCTACCCTTCCAATCAACTTGGAAAGGAGAGAGAACAATTTGAGGGGACGAAATTAGGAACCATTGAGATGTGCTGGATCGCTGAGGGCCCCATGGCAGGTTTTTTTACTGAGATCATGGTTCTGGGGATCCCCTACTTGTATGCCAATGAGGCCGTGGCCTTCCGATCACTCGATGGTTCTTTCGGGAAAGCGTTGATGGAAGAGATGAGAAAAAAAACAGGTGTCCGTTCCCTCGGCCTTGGAGAGAATGGTTTCAGGCACTTCTCAACCCGTAATAAGCCGATCAAGAGCGTAGACGATATGAAAGGGTTAAAAATCAGGGTCATGGAACATCCCGGCTACATGGCCTTGGTAAAGTCATTGGGAGCAAGCCCAACTCCTATTGCCTGGGGAGAAGTCTATATGGCTCTCCAGCAAGGAGTGGTGGATGGCTGGGAGGCTCCTATCTCCCTCATCGAGTCTATGAAATTTAACGAGGTCACCAAAAACATTATCCTCGATGGCCATATTTATAGTTTCCTCCCACTTCTCATCAATGATAAATTTTTCCTCTCCTTGCCTGCGGATCTCCAGAAACTTCTTGTGGATGCGACAAAAGTCACCCTGGCTGTCCAAAGGGGACAAAATGTGCGCAATGTCTACAATGGGGTGAAGAGCCTACAGGATAAAGGAATGGAGATCTATACACCGACAGAGAAAGAACTCGAAGTGTTTAAACAAAAATCTCAAAAGCCAGTGATCGAATTCGTGGAGAAGACTTTTGCTGAAAAGAAAATTGACAAGAAATGGATCGACATGGCGCTGAAATCTGCAAAAGACTCGGAGAAGGAATAAGAATTTGATAATCCCCCCTTACCCCCCTTTAGAAAAGCCTGCCTGCCGGTAGGCAGGGAGGGATGGGGGGATTTTTTTGGAGAGACCATTAAGTGAAATCAATCGAAGAGATATCTGAAAAAATGAGTCGCATTGCTGAGAGGGTTGTCCAAGTTACTCTCGTTGGGATGGTCGCCGTGATGACGGTCATCATCATCATTCAGGTTTTCATGCGATACCTATTTCTCTACTCCCTATCCTGGTCTGAAGAGGTTGCCAGATATCTGATGATCTGGGTTTCTTTCCTTGGGGCAAGCCTTGCTTTAAAGTATGGGTTTCATATCGGTGTTGAATTTGTGATCAATAGAATTCCGGAAGAAATGAGGGGGTGGGTTAATCTGATTGCCAAGATTGGAATCCTCATCTTCTTAATCTATTTCACCATCGGGGGCTTTCGGGTGTCCTGGGCTGTCCGAGATCAAGATTCACCTGCTTTGCTTTTCTCGATGGCTTATGCATACTTATCAGCCCCTGTGGGTGGGCTCTTCATGATCATCCAGTTATTAAACTTGCTGGTTGAAGACTGGGTAAAAGTAAGGAAGAAACGATGGTCCTTCTCCTCTTAGGGTCCGTTTTTTTTATCAGTTTAATCATTGGGATTCCGATCGCCTTCTGCCTCGGTTTGTGCTCGCTTGCCGTCGTTCTCATTAAAGGGGAATACTCCATCGTTCTCGTCGCACAAAAGATATTCAATGGGATGGATATGTTTTCTCTGATGGCCATCCCTTTGTTTATCTTATCCGGTGACCTGATGAATTTGGGGGGCGTGACAGACCGGCTCATCAAATTCTCCAATATCCTGGTCGGACATATCCGGGGAGGCCTTGGTCACACACTCGTTGTGGCAGAGATGTTTTTATCCGGCATTACCGGGTCGGCTGTCGCAGATGCCTCTGCTTTGGGTACGGTCTTGATCCCCTCCATGACCAAAGAGGGCTATGATCTCGATTTTTCCACAGCCGTTGTTGCCTCGGCAGCAACGTTGGGACCGATCATCCCGCCCAGCATTACCATGGTGGTCTATGGGGTCACGATGAATGTCTCCATTGGAGGGCTCTTTCTTGCCGGTCTCATACCGGGCGTCATCATGGGATTGGCCATGATGGCTCTGATCTATTATTATGCCCGGAAGAGAAACTACCCGAAAAATGAAAGGAGACCAACTTTTCGCCAGGTCGTCAGGGGCAGTCGGGATGCTGTGGCCGCCCTTGTCCTCCCTGTCATCATTCTCGGGGGGATCATGTCCGGTGTTTTTACGGCAACCGAGGCAGCGGCGATTGCCGTCTTTTTCGCATGCATTTTTGGTTTCTTCGTCTTCAAAACGCTGAAGCCAAAAGACATCCCGAGAATCCTGATCAACTGCGCTATCACCAGCTCCGTCATCATGTTTATCATTGGAACCGCCAATATTGCCCTCTGGTTCCTTGCAACACAACAGGTTCCGGAAAAAGTGGCGTCTTTTTTCCTCTCCATTACAAACAACCCTTATCTCTTGATGCTGATTATAAATATCCTTCTCCTCATCACCGGATGTTTTATGGAAACAGGAGCCGCGATCATCCTCTTTGCTCCCATCTTAGCTCCGATCCTAATCAACGCAGGGTTTCACCCTCTTCATGTAGGGTTTATCTTTGTCTTCAATCTGGTTGTAGGAATGATCACTCCACCTGTAGGTATCTGTCTTTTCGTTGGCTGCTCCATCGCCAAAATTTCTATCGAACGCCTCTCAAAGGCAATTTGGCCTTTCATCATACTCTTGATCACCGTTCTCCTGATCTTCAGCTATTTCCCGGGCATCTCGATGATCGTCCCAAAGATATTCAAGATAGGCGTGTAAATTTTAAAAGGTGGAAGAAGGGAATGATAGGGAAAGCAATCTCTATTCCGAGCTTTCTCACTACTTTCTCTACGCGGTGGAGAAGTTCGCCAGATTCGATCAGGAGTTGAATCTTTTTGATATCCTCACTGAATCTTCGATCACCTTTGATCGGCGGAACCTTTTCTCGAACAACCCGGTAAGCTTCCTTAATCCCAATACCAGGTTGGAGGGGAAGCAAGAAATTCCAGCCCTTGTGTGGCACAGAGCAACTCCATGGCCAAAATATGCTCAACATTTCTTGTAATATCCCTCCCCTTTCTGGCAGCAATCGTCCCCATCGAAACATGATCTTCTTTATCCGCAGAAGTTGGGATCGAATCCACACTGGCAGGATGGGCAAGAATTTTATTCTCGGAAACCAGCGCCGCAGCGCTCACCTGAACCATCATCAGTCCGGAATGAAGTCCTCCCTCCATAGTGAGAAAAGCGGGGAGTCCTGATAAAGCAGGATTGATGAGTTTTTCAATTCTCCTCTCAGAGATTCCTCCTAATTCTGAGACCACAATACCAAGGAGGTCGAGGGCAAAGGCAACGGGTTCCCCATGAAAATTTCCGCAATTGAGAATTTTCCCTTGTTGCGCAAAAACCAGTGGATTATCCGTTGCAGAGTTCACCTCAATCTCAAGAATCTTTCGAACATAAGCAAGTGCATCTCTTACCGCCCCATGAACTTGTGGAATGCAACGAAGGGAGTAGGCATCCTGAATCTTAGAGCAGAATTGATGAGATTTGGCAATCTCACTGCGTCTGTCCCAATTTCTTAAAGTTTTTTGAAACGGCCAAGGAACCTGGAAAAGGACGCACTCTTTGAATATCTGGATCGAAGGAACTTAGGGTTCCTTTCAAGGCATCTAAGGTGCAAGCGCCAACAATGTCTGCTATTTTGCAGAGTCGCTCTGCCCTGAGGAGGGATAGAAGACCAACGGCAGTCATGACCTGAGTGCCATTCACCAGGGCAAGACCTTCTTTTGCCTTCAGAGTGAGAATGGGAATACCAGCCATCTCCATTGCCTTCTTCCCTGACACTATCTTCCCATTGAATATTGCCTCGCCCTCTCCCATTAACACAGAGGTGAGATGGGCTAAGGGTGCAAGATCTCCACTTGCACCCACAGATCCTTGTTCTGGAACAAGGGGGTGAACCCCTTTGTTGATCATGTCAACGAGACGTTTCAAAACTTCCATTCGAACCCCTGAATATCCCATGGCAATCACATTCGCTCGTAACAGCATGATGGCACGAGTGGTCGCCTCGTCGAAGGATGGCCCCACTCCTACGGAATGACTCCGGATGAGATTTCTCTGAAGGGCCTCGATCTGTGCATGATCGATGACCTGATCAGAGAGCAACCCAAACCCTGTTGTGACTCCATAAATCTTTTCGCCCTGATCAAGAGCCTTCTCAATAAAATCTCTCGACCGTTTCACCTTCTTCTCAACAGAGGGAGAAATCTTCACTTGGGCTCTCCCTTCTGCCACTTCCAATACTTCTTCTAAGGTAAGATGTTCTCCATCAATGAAGACAGTTTTCATAGAATCTCCACCTGGAATAATCGAATGATCGAATATTGGAATGATGGATTTAGAAAGACAAAAGTGTACGGGTTTTTTGTTGCTTTTGAATGACCACTATTCCAATGTTTCAGTATCCCATTGTTCCTCAATTTATTAACCTTCCCTTGGTAGATCGTGACTCCTGGAATTTTAATTCCTTTCTCCTTGGCTGCCTCAATGGCCTCTTCATATCCTGCATCGGTATGTCGCATCACACCAGTCCCCGGATCAGTCGTCAATACCCTCAACAAGTTTCTCTCTGCCTCCTTTGTTCCATCTGCAACCACCACCATCCCTGCATGGATGGAATAACCAATCCCTACTCCTCCACCATGATGCACCGAAACCCAGGTGGCCCCTGCAGCCACATTGAGAAGGGCATTTAAAATGGGCCAGTCAGCAATGGCATCGCTCCCGTCCTTCATCCCCTCTGTCTCGCGATAAGGGGAAGCGACGGAACCGCTATCTAAGTGATCTCTGCCTATCACAATGGGAGCTTTCAATTTTTTTTTGGCCACCATATCATTAAATACTTTTCCAATCCGCGCCCGCTGGCCATAGCCCAACCAACAGATCCTGGCCGGCAATCCCTGAAATTTTACTTTCTCCTTTGCCAATCGAATCCACCTCGCCAGAGAGGCATCGTCAGGAAACTCTTTCAGAATCGCATCATCGGTACGATAGATATCCTCAGGATCTCCTGATAGAGCAGCCCAGCGGAAAGGCCCCTTCCCTTCACAAAAGAGAGGACGAATAAAGGCAGGGACAAATCCAGGATAATTGAACGCTTCCTTTACTCCTGCCTGAAATGCCTGCGCTCGAATATTATTCCCGTAGTCGAAGACGATCGATCCTTTCTTTTGAAATTCCAGCATCGCCTGGACATGAACAGCCATCGACTCCATGGCTCGACGAATATAGGTTTGTGGATCTTTCCTTCGAAGTTCAATTGCTTCGTCAAGAGCTAAGCCCGGCAGGAACATATCCATTTAAGGCATCATGGGCTGAGGTCTGGTCGGTCACTAAATCTGGAACAATCCCTCTCTTCACAATCTCTGGATGAATCTCCGCTGCATTTCCAACCAAACCAATCGATTTTGGAATTCCTTTCTCTTTTGCACCCAAGGCCAATATGAGGGCATCTTCCAAACGATCGGCCATCACATCCAGGTATCCTGTCTCAAGGCGGCGTTTGATCCTTGCAGGATCAACTTCCACACCTAAAAAGACTCCTTCGTTCATGGTGGCTGCCAAGAGGTTGGGCTCCTCCCATTCCTCCGAGACCTGCTGAAAGGATGAGTCTTCCTTTCAGCGAACCTCCAAAATGTTTCTTTGCCGCAGATGCAAAGGTCTCATAAGTCCCCTGAAGAATTCCCTGGGTCCCGATATAGATCCAGCTCCCTGCCGTCATCTGGCCATACATCGTGAGTCCCAGTTCCTCCAACTCCCTGAACTTCTCCCAGTTGGCCCACTTGGGGAACCAGCATCGAATTTGAAATTAAAACCCGAGGGGCATCTTCGTGAGTCTTAAAGATTCCAACAGGTTTTCCCGACTGGACAAGCAAGGTTTCATCGTTCTCTAAATTCCTCAGGCACTTTACCAATAAATGGTAGGCCTCCCAATTCCGGGCGGCTTTTCCAGAACCTCCATAGACAATGAGCTCGGCCGGTTTCTCGGCAACCTCCGGATCGAGATTGTTCATCAACATTCTTAATGCCGCCTCGGTCTGCCAGCTCTTACAGGTAATCTTCGATCCTCGGGGCGCTTTGATTCCAACCTGAACGCCTGTCAAAGTATTCGACCTTTTCTTTGACTTTTACTTTTTTCTTTTCCATTTCTCTTACCTCAATGATTAACAAACCCTCTTGTCTTACTATAAATTTTGAACTCTAAATTCTTAACTTCCTATTACGGACCACCTAGATAGGCTTTTTTGACCTGGGGGTTCATGGGCCAAATTTTCAGCTTGAATCACTGAGGACAATCTCGCCGGTTTCGAGCACGTAGCCACGGTCCGCCGCGGAAAGGGCTTTACGGGCATTTTGTTCCACCAGCAGAATGGTGACTCCCTGCCGGTGCAGATTTTTGATAACTTTAAAGGTCTCTTCGACATAGATGGGCATCAAACCCAGAGAAACCTCATCCATCAAAACCACTCGAGGTCGGGACATCAAAGAACGGGCAATCGCCAGCATCTGTTGCTCTCCCCCGCTCAGGGTTTTCCCCACCTGATTCTGTCTTTCTTTCAGCACCGGGAAAAGAGCAAATGCTTCTTCCATGTGAGATTGAATCACCTTTCGGTCTCTCTTGAATGTAGGCTCCCATGAGTAGATTTTCAGCTACAGTAAGGTCTGGAAATATCTTTCTCCCTTCAGGAACAAGGCTGATGCCCAGACGGGCACGCTGGTGAGAAGGACTCCCAGTAATATCTTCTCCATGGAAAAAAATTTCTCCTTTTCGGCATTTCACCAAACCCATGACAGCCCGAAGAATCGTACTTTTACCTGCTCCATTTGCTCCGATGATCGTAACTAATTCTCCTTCGTTCACCGTGAAACTTATTCCCCTGAGGGCCAGAAATTCGCCATAAGAAACCTCGATCCCTCGAACCTCCAGCATTTATGCCTCCTTCCCCAGGTAAGCCTGGATGACCAGGGAGTTTGAACGAATCCCCTCAGGAGAACCCTCCGCAATCTTTGAGCCGTGATCCAGAACCACGATTCGCTTGCAGAGGTCCATGACAACATGCATGTTGTGCTCGATGAGGAGAACGCCAATGCCTTGATCGCGTACCTGACGGATAAGTTCCATGAGCTGGGCCGATTCTTCAAACCGCAAACCGGCGGAAGGTTCATCGAGCAGGAGAAGACGGGGTCTGAGAGCAAGCGCACGGGCGATTTCCAAACGCTTTTTAAACCCAAGGGGAAGATTTTTGGCTACTTGTTTAGTATAAGGAAGAAGACCAGCCTTCTCAATGAGCGTTTGAACTTCTTTAAGGATTTCTGGTTGACGAAATGGCTCGGTGGATTTCCAGAAAGAAGGATAGAAACGATGTCCAAAGGCTACCAGAACATTGGTCTCAACATCTAAATTCTGGAAGGGACGGACAATTTGAAAAGTCCTGCCGATACCCAAACGGCTGATCTGGTGTGGCTTCAAATGAAGAATGGACTTTCCCTGGAAACTGATCTCTCCACCTGAAGAAGGGTAAATTCCTGAGATAAGATTAAACAGGGTTGTCTTGCCTGCTCCGTTGGGACCAATGACTCCCAGGATCTCCCCTCCCTCAACGTGTAAAACTCACCCCATCCAGGGCACGCAGGCCGTCGAACTCTTTACTTAAGGCGGTCACTTCCAAAAGGGTCATTGGTTTACCCCGAACTCAACAGGCGATAAATAGTTCGCTGGAAAGCTTTTGAAAGAATTGATTCAGCCCCCAAGAGGCCACCCGGTTGAAAACGCATCATAGCTAAAAGAAGGACTCCATAGATTAAAATGCGATACTCCATGATGGGCCGGGAGATTTCCGGCAGAATTCCCAGGATAACAGCCCCAACGATCGGCCCCCAGCGAGTTCCAATCCCACCGAAGACAACCATGCAAAGGACGACGATGGATTGACCAAAGCCAAAATTCTGCGGCATGATGAAGGTTAAGAAATGAGCGTAAAATCCCCCAGCAAGCCCAGCAATGGCACTGCCCAGAATAAAAGCCAAGACTTTAAAACGTATAACATCCACCCCCATTGCTCCGGCGGCCTGTTCATCTTCTCGGATCGAAGCCCAGGCCAAGCCGATCCATGAACGACCCATCCGACGATCGAGGAGGAGTAAAAGGAAGAAGACGATGAGAATGAGAACAAAATACTCGGGTTTGGTCATTTCGCCGTCCGAACCATTTTGGAAGGTTGATTCCTCCGATGCCCATGGCTCCACCGAAAAAGGGAATATAAAGAAAAATGGCTTCCACAACAAAATTAATTCCCATGGTGGTAATGGCCAGGAAATCATCGCGGACGCGCAAGCAAGGAATTCCCAGCAAGGCCCCAACGATCCCTGCAACCACAGCAGCCAGAGGGACAGAGATCCAGAATGGGAATCCAGCCTCGGCATAGAGCATGGCTGAAGTATAGGCGCCGATCCCGAAGAAGGCCGCATGGCCGAGTGAGATCTGGCCGGCATGACCCGTGATGAGGTTGAGGCTATGCGCCAGCATGGCATAGATGGCAATGGTGATGAGAATGGTGATGAGGTATCCGCTAATCATCTCTTTACCGAAATTCGCAAGGCGCTAAGCGTAAGGGGGGTAAGGTGTTAAACGCCTCACGACTTACGAACTTATTATGCTTTTCCTAACAACCCGTAGGGTTTAAACATTAAAACTAAAATCATGGCCACAAAGGCCACGGCATCTCTCGGGAAGGGAATGGCGAGAACACCGATGAAGAAGGTCTCAGCCAGCCCTACGACGATCGATGCAAGCACGGTCCCCGGAATATTTCCCAAACCTCCGAGAACGACAATGGCCAGAGCTTTATAGGCCGGAATGCTGCCCATGGTCGGCCACACCTGGTTATCATAGACCCCGATCAGAACTCCTGCTGCGCCAGCCATGGCCGAACCGATCAGGAAGTTTACCGCGATAATGGCACTCACATTCACCCCGAACGACGAGGTCGTTTCAGGATCCTGGGCGCAGGCCCGCATCGCCAAGCCGGTACGGGTCTTCGTAAGGAAGACCCAGAGAAAAATTAAGATGGCGAAGGTAACGAAGAGAATAAGAATCTGCGTCTCTGTGAGATGGAAGCCTCCGATGGAAAGGTCGCCCAGCCCAACACGGGCGTTATAAGCCAGCGTATGGGGTCCGGCAACGATGCGAAAGGCTTCTTCCAAAGCGGTGAAGAGGCCAATGGATACAATGAGGGGAGCAATCCTTGGCAAATGAAGAAGAGGCGTATACAAAAAACGTTCTACAAAATATCCGGCGATGGATGCTCCAGCCATCCCAACAATTAAAGAAAGCCAGAAATTGCCGATGAGCCTGAAAGAGAACAGACCAACATAAGCCCCCAGGGCATAAATGCCGGCATGAGCCACATGCAGAATACGGAGGATCCCATAGACCATCGTCAGCCCCAAGGAAATCAGGGCATAGACGCTACCTATGGAAATTCCATTAGCGAGTTGTTGCCAGAGCATACGCTTCGTAGAAGCGTTTGAGGTTAGAGGATCGTCCTTCTCCGAAGGACTCGGGAATAAAGGCAAGGTTTTTTGTCTGAAACAAAATGATCCTCAAGCGAAGCGATCCTCCAGCCTTTAACCTCAAACTTATTGTTTGGTGGGCGGCGTAATGACTTCCGGGTTATCGACCACCCCAAGACGACGGAACTTCCCGTCTTTGACCACTTGAATCTGAACAGGTTTAACCACTTCACCCTGAACAAAGCGGCTGATTTTCCCTGTCAGGCCGTTGTAGTCTTTGGTTTGAAGGAGAGCCTTCTGAATCGCTTTAGGGTCTGTCCCTGCCTTTCCAATGGCACTGACGAGAATCATAAAGGCATCATAACTGGAGGCTCCAACCATATCCGCATCTTCGTTGTAGGCCTTTCGGTAGTTTTTCAGGAAATTCTGGACCAGTGGCCGGGGGTCATCCCGATCGAGATTGGTAGCAATGATCACACCCTCTGCGGCTGACCCAGCAATCTCCAAAAACTTGGGGGAATCAAAACCCTCTTCACCCATGATCTGGCTTGTAATTCCCAGTTCCTTGGCCTGTCGAACGATAGACGCTGCCTCGTTATAATATCCTGCTGCAAAGATCAAATCAGGGTTACCTTCCTTGATCCGGGTGAGAAAAGGACGGAAATCTTTCTCTCCGGGGAATTTATACATCTGCTTGGTTAAAATCGACGCCCCCAATTTTTCTGATCTTTCGGCGAAGCCGGCGGAGATGGCTCGACCAAAATCATTATCCATAGAGATGATGGAGATCTTCTTGGCTTTTAAATTCTTGACAGCAAATTCTGCGGCAGCCGCTCCCTCAACCTCACCAAGAAACCCGTTTCGAAAGCAAAAATCGTTTGGCTTTTTCTCTTTCGAATCCCAGGTGACATCAGGATGAACAGCATAGCCTGCCACCATGGGAATTCCAGCTTTTTGAAAAATCGGCGCCGTCACTCGGGTGGGACCACTATAAGAACCACTGGCTACTCCGACGACTTTATCTTTCTCAATCAGTTTGTTGGCGATGGCGACAGCCTCCTGTGGATTCAGCCGATCGTCATAGATAATTAAATTTACCTTTTTCCCTTTGATTCCCCCTGCATCATTCACTTCTTTCAGCCCCAGTTCGACCGCATGTTTGGCGCTTGCGCCGTCGGCGGCGGCCGGTCCTGTGATGGGAGCAAAGAATCCAATAGGAATATCTTGCGCGTGGGCAGAAAAGGTGAGAAAAAGAACCGTAAAAACGAAGGCACAGAAATGAAAGACCCCTCTTTTCATAAATAAACTCCTCCTTTCTTTTATAGAAAAATCTGCAATGTTATTTATTACAAAAGCAGGAAAAAATCAACTAGAAAAATGGTATAGGGGGAAAATGCTCAGAAAGGGTGTTATTTACCCTTTTATTAATTTCGTTAGAATGAATGTGAGGGCAGAAACGCCTATCAATGAAAGGATGGATATTATGATAAAAAGGACGATCCAGCGTTTATTTTCGTCCATGCCCCCTCAATTTTACCTCATACCTTTTAATTCTTACTGGATCACCCTCTTTTCTCGCCAAAGCTTCCCAAACTCTTTTCGAAAAATGGTCACGGTTTCGCTCTCATCGGTCATGAATATATTCTCATAATTCCATCTCAGTGAGTCATCTGACCAGTCAAAAGAACCCATCAGAACCCTCTTCTCATCGAAGATGGCAAAGCGGAGGTTCATCACTCCCTTCTCTTTTCCCCCAAGCACCTTGATCAGGATCCCCTGTTGGATCAAGTAGGTAATTTTGGAAGTTCTCATTTTTGCCTGCTTTGAATCAACGATGACCCGAACCTTGACGCCTCGCTGTCTTGCCTTCACTAATGCCTGGGCCATTTCGAGGGAAGTGATTTCATGGATCGCCACATCAAGGGTTGAAGTGGTGGACTCCATTTCCTCAAGGAGTTTCTCTTTGAGGTTTACCTCCGGAGAAAAGAGAGTTTCGATTTGGGTGAGTGCTGGGGATGATTGAAAAGCTCCGATGAGGAAGAGGATAAAGAGTAGTTTCCTTTTTTTCACCCCTTTCATTCTCTTTCCTTCATCATCGTACTCGCTCGATATAAAAAATAGACGGCGATTGCATTAAATGCAATAAAAAGGGAGATGGCCAACCCAATGAACCCGTAAAGATAGAGGAGATAAGATAACGATATGCTTGCCAAGATGAAGAGGCTTCCCAAGAGATAAACAATATATTGTTTCCGTTTAAATTGTCCCTTAATTTCTTTTAGTTCATTTGTGTAGAAAACCATGAAGAGGATCAGGGCGATCAATATGAAAGAAAACAGAATGAAGTAGAGGAGGTAAGAATCCATCTCTTCAACCCCATGAGGGTTAGTCCCAGATCAATAGATTCAGTTTTCCATATCCTAAAGAATAAAGTCAAGATAAAAATCTTTCTTTCTTGGATTCGATGTTTTCGGCCACCACATTTAAAATCTGATTGAAATCGAAGGGTTTGGAGATGAAAAAATCAAGCCCATGCTCTTCCATTTTGCTTCGACTCATTTCCGCCCCCCATCCCGTAATCATTCCTACGGGTGTGTGTGGACTTATCTTTTTAATTGCTCGACATACCTCCCAACCTGACATCCCCGGCATCCCCAGGTCGGTCAGAACCATATCAAATTTCTCTTCTTTAAAGAGCTGAAGGCCTTTTTCCCCATTCTCTGCTATGGTGACCTGATGGTGGACCTGAGCGAGCGTCCGAGAAAGTACGCTTCGGACAAACTCCTCATCATCGATCACCAGGATACGAGCTTTTTTTCCCTTTTTGATAGTTGAAGGAAGGGTCGCCTCTTCTTTCCCTTCACCTTTGATGGGCAAAATGATGGTAAAGGTCGTTCCATGGCCAACTTTGCTTTCAACTTCGATCTCTCCCCCAAACCTTTTAATGATTCCATAAGACATACTTAATCCTAGGCCTGTATTGGTAAATGGTTTCGTCGTAAAAAAGGGCTCAAAAATCTTTTTCCTGACATCTTCTGCGATTCCCATTCCTGAATCCGAAATCTGAATAAAAACCTCCTTTCCTTTTTGGAAGGTCCGAATCTCAATCTTTCCCCCTTTGGGCATCGCCTCAATTGCATTAAAAATTACATTGGTCATGACCTCCCTCAACTCAGAGGGATTACCTGACACTGGGGGAACTTCCTCAAGACTTGAAACGATTTCGATATGGCCTCCTTTCCTCTGGGTTTCATCTTTCCATTTCGGTTTCGTAATCTCAATGGAATCTCTAATCATCGAGTTGACATCAACCTTAAAAAGTTCTTGGTGAGCCCTTTTCCTTGTAAAATCTTGAAGTCGTCGAACCGTCTGAGCACTATCTTTGGCCACTTTTTCGATCGTCTTCAAGGTTTCCTTTAACTCCTCATCTTGAACGGTAAAGAGCAGGAGTTGAGTATTTCCAAGAATTGACGCCAAGGCATTGTTAAAATCATGAGCCACACCGCTGGCCATTTCTGCAAGGGACCGAAGTTTTTCAGCTTGGAGCAGTTGTTCCTCCATCTTTTTCTTTTCTGTGATATCTTTGGTGAAAACGACATAGTTTGCCTCTCCATTCGAATCTTTTATCACCCTCGCATTGATTTCTACATTTCGAATCTCCCCATCTTTCCGGAGAATATTTAATTCAAAACGAGTGGATAACTTTTTCCCCTTCCCCCACTGAATAAATCGATCCGCCATGATTTGCTTGCTCGGTTCATCCAGAAAATCTCGAAAATCCTGCCCAATTAATTTTTCTTGAGTTACACCTTGCAATTCTGCTTCTCTTCTATTTACATATTTAAATCGATTATCCTTTCCGATCACACAGATTCCGTCATGGGCTCCTTCGATGACTGTCCTGTATTTTTCTTCTGACTGCTTAATTTCCTCATAAAGCCGGATGTTTTCAATGAGAGTGGCTAATTGTCCCCCAATGATGCTGAGTAAACGGAGATCATTTTCTGAAAAGGCATCTAATGCTCTGCTCTGGGCGTCGATCACCCCAATCACTTTTTGCCCCACCTTTAAGGGTATACAAATTTCAGAACCGATACTCTCATCATAAACGATATACCTCGAATCGCTTCGGACATCGTTCACTAAGAGAGGTTCACCTCTTTCGGCCACCCATCCTGTGATCCCTTTTCCTAAACAGAGTTCCAGTTTCTCTATCTCCTTGATAGGATGGCCTATAAAGGATGGATGAACGATTAGTCTTTTTGTTTTTTCGTCAATCAAGACAATCCCAAAAGCTTCAAACTTAAAAAAGCTATTCAGACAATGGATAATTTCTCCCAGCATTTGGTTCAAATTTAAAGAAGAAGCAGAGATCCTCATGATCTCATAAAGAATGGTTAATTCATCCAGTCTATTTTTCGTCTCTTCAAAAAGCAGGGCGTTTTGAATCGAAATCGCTAACCCAGGTGCTATGGAACGAAGAAAGTCAACATGATCATCTGAAAAGTGGTTGGTTTCGTTACTGCCGAAATTCATTGTGCCGATGATTTTCCCCTTATATTCCAATGGATAAACTAATGAAGAACGAATCCCCTCTTTCAGTAATTTTTGGTCGATCCAGGAATCGCCTTTCTCAGTATCCTGCACGACCACAGGGTGGCCTGTATCTATTGCCTCTGCCAAAGGATGTTCCTTCTTTTGGATAAATCAACCCCCCTGACCATTCTTTAGCTTCGTAATCCTTATCTAAGGCAAGATACCGAAATCCCTCTCCTTTTTCATCCAAAAGGGTGATGGTCATCCTTTCGGAACCGAATACCTTCTTTATTTCAAAATGGATAGCCTTGATCACCTGTTTCACATCGAGGTTGGAGGCAAGGATTTTGTTGATATTACTTGCCACCTCTTTTTCTATTTCCAATCGTTTCTCTTCGGTGATCTCCCGGGCCAGATCGACCACGGCCATCACTTCCCCTCCTTCACCATAGATAGGAAAGGTGTAATATTGGAATATACCATTTAGATAGTCGCTGTCCCTTTCTCCGGATACAGGTTTTTTTGTTTTTAAAGTCTCAGCGACATAGCATCCCTCGCAAGGTTGATGGCGATGATGGAGGGTCTCAAAGCATCTCTTCCCAATCATCTCTTCTGGTTTCAACCCGTACCGTTTGAACGTTGCCTTATTGGCACGAATGATTCGAAAATCTTTATCTCTGATGGTGATGAGGTCGGTCACCGCATCGAAGGTCGTCTCCCACTCTGATTTGGCTTTTTCCACATTTGAAAAGAGTTTGGCATTCTCGAGGGCGAGTCCGATCTGGTTCCCAATGCTTCCAAGTAAATTCATCTCTCTTTGACTAAGATTCCGGAAAGAACAACTTGACAGAGTAATAGCCCCTACGGCCTTCTCCTTAGCCACAAGAGGGATACCCACTGTTAATTGAACTCCCTCCTCTTTTAAAATGGGAAGAATCCGAGAGGATGGATATTCATCGATCGATACGATCACCGGTTTTTTTAATTGAATTGCCTTACCCGCCACCCCTTCGCCATATTTTAAAACTTTCACATTTTCAACTAAAACGGGAGAGAATTCCTTGCAAAATTTTAGATCGAGGGTTTCTCCATCCTCGTTTAAGAGATGAATGGTTCCCATTTCAAAACCTGTTAAACTGAGTGCTTTATCGAAAGCATCGAGAAGGACCTTGTCCAGATCCAAGGTCTGGTTGACCAAAACGCTCAGATCATAAAGAGCTTGAAGTTCCTCTTTACTCTGAAAGAGCTCCTCCTCCATTTTTTTTCGGAGGGAGATATTTTTAATGATCCCATCGTAGCCAATGATATGACCTTCTGCGTCTTTTCTCACGTTTGCCGTGATGAGAGTATCAATGAGAGTTCCATCCTTCTTCTTCAATTTGGCTTCAAAATCCTTGGCAAACCCTTGGCTGGCAATTTCGTGTATGAATTTCTCACGTTCCTCATCGTGTAAGTAAATATCTTTCACCAAAATTTTCATTAATTCTTCTTTGCTTCCATAGGCAAGCATCTCCACTCCAGCCTGATTGACATGAATGAATGTGCCATCCAGCGAAGTGATATAAACCATATCTTTAGACTTTTCGAAAATCTTTCGATATCTTTCTTCGGCTTCTTTTAAGGCCTCTTGAGATTGCTTTAAATCCTGAATCATCCGATTGTAAGATTCTGTAAGGAGTCCCAGCTCATCCTGTGTGGTGGGGTCAATATGGGTATCTAAATTCCCTTTCGCAATTTCTCCCATTCCACTGGACAGACGCTTAATGGGGAGGATCAATTTCCTTGTTAAGAGGAAACTCAGGATCATGGCAATCGCCAACCCGATTAAAATCCAAATGAAGGCAGTATGGGCAACTTGTCTGAGAGGGTGATAAGCCTCTTTTACTGGAACCTGAACAATCACACCCCAACCCAATTTTTTGATTAATTTATAGACACATAAAACCCTCTCTCCCTCTGGATGATCAAATTCTAAATTCCCCTCTTTCCCGGAAACAACCTGGTCAACGACAGGGAGAGATCTCACATTCAATCCTAATAGAACCCTTCTCGTGTCCGGATGGGCGATGAGATTCCCTTCTTGATCCACCACATAAGTGAATCCCTCTTTACCGATCTGAATTTGGGGAACGAGATTCCACAAATAGCGAAGGTGAATCTTTGCGCTCAATACACCCACTGGTTCCCTCTTATATTCATTAACAGGAACCGCAATCCCCATCGTGGGGACGATATCTTGGGTGAGATAAAAATCTCCATAATACACTCTCCCTTTTGAGGCGGCTCCAAACATCTCGCTCTTTGCTTGATTTTTTAGATCATCGGGAGCAATCACTCTGTATTTCGAAACCTTCACCAACTCTTTCCCTCTATGATCTAAAAGGGTTAATTCCCAGATATAATCATTTTGATAAAGGAGGTTTTCTAAAAGATTTTTTACATGAGAAGAGGAATGTCCAATTTTAAAATCTTCATCATTCACCAGAGCGAGAAGACTACTGGTGATCTTTTCCAAAAAAGCTTCTGTTCTCTGGACCACCATACTAGCCTTCATCTCCTCCACTTCAATAACCGACTTCTTCAAATCTTTCTGATAGACTTGAATGATACTGAACCCTGCAATGGCCAAAGGGATAGTGGCTAAGAGAATCGAGAAGATCATCCATTTCAATGTGAGGCTTTTTCTTATTCCTCTCATCATCAATTCACTTCACCCCTTAAGAAACGGTTTAATTCGGATTGAAGAATCCTCCACCCTTTCCCAGCTTTAATCGCCTTGATCCTTCCAAGGTGAATATACTTTAGAAATGTGGGTTTGGAGATTTTCAGATACTCAATTGCCTCATCAGTGGTTAAAACCATATCTTTTTCCATTAAGAACATTGAGTTACCTCCATTTGTTTTGATTTTCATGTATTTTAAGCAAAATATATGCCGATAGGAAAACGATAGGCATCCGATCTCATAACTATTTGATTTTTAAACTCCAGCCTAATTTTTTGAAGACGCAATAAATATAAAAATAACTTCATCAGACTCGACAAATTGTCAAAGTCAGAGAATTATTGTCAACTATTTGGAAATAGCCATCCCACTCAATCAAAGGGGGGGTATAGGGGTGAGGAAAGATTTGTGCAAACTCCATTGTATTGAATGGGTTTGATGAGACGAGATTAAATCGAATTGAACTCTAAATGGAGGAGGAATAAGAGGTGGCGTTACATTTTGAATTTTCCGAAGTCTTCTGGCTTCATATTCTCAATGATGGTTTTAAGTTCATCTCGCTCCTCTGAAAGATTGGAGGCAAGGATTCCCATTTGTTTTGTGGCTTCAATCACTGATTCGGTGACAAAGATAGGAGCCTTCACCCTGACAGCAAGGGCGATCGCATCGCTGGGGCGGCTATCCATAATCAGTTCTTCCCCTTCCACATCAAGATAAAGATGGGCATAAAAAGTATTTTCTTTTAAGTCATGAATGACCACCCGGGTAAGAATGACCTGGAAGGTATCCAAAATCTGTTTCATGAGGTCGTGCGTCATGGGTCGAAGGGTGACGACTTCTTCGAGACCCCTTGAAATGGCCTCCGCTTCAAAGACTCCGATCCATATCGGTAAAGCCTTCTGTCCAGAAAGATCCACCAAAACGACAACGGGGTTAGACGCCTTGGGGTCCACTACAATACCCATCACTTTGACTTCCATCAATCTCTTCTCCATATACGTCCTATAGAAATTTAAAACTTAACGAACCCTCTGGCCTAAATGGTCCCCATTCACTATTGCCTAACAAATTTTGAAATTCAACTTATTTTAACTTGTAGGATATGGATGTCAACCCCGACCCGAGAGATTTCTTAAAAATCCACAAATTTCTTAAATCATTTTTGAAATCTATGTCATTAAGGGAGTCTATCGCCGCTTTTTAGAATTCTCCTCCTTTTCTACAAGACAAAGAGCCCAATCGATATGAGACAGAAGATTAAAATGTTCCCTTATTCTTTGTTGAAGGTATGGAAGGAAAGGTTGATAAATAAGCAAGAAGGAACTGGCAGGGGTGCTTGAAAAGCCTTACCGTGGCACCTTTTAGTAAATTGGCAACCAACGCCCCAGACCCAACGAGGGGTTCCTCAACGGTGACATGATCGGTTTCCCATAAATCTATTTGAACGACCGCGTTGCAAGGTTTTGAAAGGTGCCCTGCCCGGTGACGCTTATTCAACATCTGGGTTAATCAATATTTTCCCCAATGGACTCTGGAGAAATCCGTTCTCTTCGTAATATCCGACGCCGGTCCTTTGGAAAAGTGAGCGTGATGGTTGTCCCTCTCTTCAAACGACTCTCCACTTGGATCCCTCCCCCTTGTTCCTCCACCACTTTCTTGGCAAAGGTCAATCCCAATCCCACCCGTTCAGGTCGGGTGGAAAAAAAAGGCTCAAAAATTTGATCCAGGTTTTTTGACGGGATCCCCTCCCCTCTATCAGAAATCGACACCCCAATGTTTTCCCCATCTTCAAAAAGAGTTACCTTTATCATTCTCCCCTTTTTCCCCACAGAGGTTTGGTTAACAGCCTCCATACTGTTTTCCAATATATAGATCAGAGCCTTAGCGATAAGATCCTTGTCAATGAAAAATTCCTTCTCCCCTTTTAAAACCCTCGTCTCCAGATTGATGGAAACTCCCTTTTCTGCTGCCTCCTTGGAAAATGTTCGAAGGACGGTCTCAATCACCTCATCCATTTTTTCTTTTTGGAAAATGGGTCTCGGAATCAGGACATACTCCTCCACCCGTTGAATCATGGTTTCAAGCCTCTTTGTCTCCTTGAGAATTTGATGAAGATAAGATTTACCTTTTGTCAACGCGGAGAATGTCTTTAAAAGGCGCTGTGTGTATCCTCCGATGGCAACGATCGGATTCCGAACCTGATGGGCAATCTCCTCCACCATCATACCGAGGCTCGCCCAACGCTCCATCTCCAACCTTTCCCTCTCTAACTTCTTCAATCGTTGAATTTCTTGGAAGGAAAAAGAAATGAAAACTTCCCCTTCTTCCTTAAAAGTGGTGGTGAAGAGGTGGACGAAAATCTTCGTCCCGTTCTTTTGTCTCAAAAGCGCTTCCCCTTCAAAACCATTTTTGTAAAGCGAGAGGTAGATGATGTTGGGGAGGAAATAGATCAGGTCCTCTTCTAAAAAAAATACCCTGATTCTCTCTCCCTCTATTTCTTCTCTCGAATAACCGAAGAGACGTTCAGTATAGTGGTTGGTGTAAAGGATTTTTGAGTGGGCATCGGTAAGGATAAAAGCCACTTGAACCAAATCGAGGAAATGATGTCTGCTTTTTAGAATCTCAACCATCGTCGGCTCCAATGACATCTCTAAGAAGATCCCTCGTAATCCATGAGGGGGTTAAATAGAAAGGAAGTTCAAAAAACAATTTGAAAGTAACTCCATTTTATTCCACCAACTGAAAAAGTCAATATGAATATATTGCCCGTTGGCAATTCGGATGATACTAAAATCGTTTCCCTTGACAAATCCATGTAATCTCGTTAGAAAATGAGCAATTCCCCAATTCATAAGGAATGGGGGTCAAGTTGGTTAAAGGGAGAAAGAGGTTGGGCTTAAAAGACCGTATCTTTCCAAAAGAGAGCAATTTTCATAAGATGCTTACTGACCAGACCTCTAAAACCCTTGAAGGCATCGAAGCATTGGAAGCCTTTGTTGGAAACCAAAATCAGGAAAATGCAAACAAAGTAAAGAATATTGAGAGAGAGGCCGATGAACTTCGAAGAATCCTCGTTGAAGAACTCCATCAGACCTTCGTCACCCCAATGGATCGGGAGGATATCTACGCCCTTTCAAGGGCAATTGATGATATCGCAGACTATGCCAATTCCACCGTGGATGAAATGGAGATTTATGAAGTGTCTTCTGATGAACATCTCCGGGAAATGGTGGACATTCTGAAAAAAGCAACCCGTGAAATCAATGATGCCGTCAAAATTTTAGAAACTTATCCCAACATCGCCATGGAACATGCCGTCAAGGCCAAATCTTATGAGAATGTTATGGAGAAGGCCTATCATTCAGCCCTCGCCGACCTCTTCAAAAAGACAGATACGGTCTATATGCTGAAGATGAGGGAGATTTATCGACACCTCAGCAATGCTGCCGATCGAAGTGACGAGGCAGCTAACATCATCTGCAGCATCGTGATGAAGACAGCCTGATCTTCCATGATTCAACTTTCATTCACAAACAAGAAAAATGGCTAATTCTCTCTCGCCCCCCTTTACTAAAGGGAGGTGGGGAGGATTAATCGGAGCCCTAAATGAAAATAAAAACAGAGGTATTGATCATTGGGGGGGGGGCGACAGGCACCGGGATTTCAAGGGACCTGGCACTGAGAGGAATCCCCTCTGTTTTGATTGAAAAGGGAGATTTTGGCTCCGGTGCCTCCGGGCGCAACCATGGGCTCTTTCACAGTGGTGGAAGATATGCTGTCTCTGACCCCGAAGCGGCCCGGGAGTGCATGGCTGAAAATAGGATCCTTAGAAAAATCGCACCTCATTGCATTGAAGAAACAGATGGTCTTTTCATCTCTCTTCCCGAGGAAGGTTTCGACTACAGGGAAAGATTTCTTCGGGCCTGTGAAAAGGTGGGAATTCAAACTACCCTTTTCTCTCGCGATGAAGCCCTTGAATTGGAGCCCGAACTTAATCCCAATCTCCTCAGCGCTGTGAAGGTCCCGGATGGGGCAATTGATCCGTTTGCCTTAGTTTTAGAAAATGCCAAAGATGCAGAAGAACACGGAGCAAGAATCCTTCTCCATACAGATGTCATTTCTCTGATTCTCGATGGCGATAAAGCAAAGGGGGCGATGGTAAAAGACCTTCTCCAGGGCGAGGAATACACCATCGAGGCATCCACGATGATCAATGCCACTGGAGCCTGGGCAAATCAATTCCTGAAACTCGCTGGCCTTCAGATCAGCATGGCTCTCTCTAAGGGATCGATGTTGATCACGAACCGGAGGCTCACCCATCACGTCATCAATCGTTGCAGACCTCCTTTTGATGGTGACATCGTTGTCCCAAACCATACGGTTTCCATTCTGGGAACCACCTCCATTCGTTTGGAAGAGGTTGAAAATTTTGAGGTGACTCCCCACGAGGTCTCCCTCTTAATTCAAGAGACATCGAAGATGATCCCTGCTATTCAGGAAACCAGGTTTATCCGGGCTTATGCAGGCATCCGGCCTTTATTCCAATCCGAAGAAAAAGGAAATGACCGAGCGATTAGCCGGGGATTTGTACTGATCGACCACGAGAAAAGGGACGGGATAAAAAATTTGATCACCATCACAGGTGGGAAATTAGTGACTTATCGGTTGATGGCAGAAAAAACTTCTGATCTCCTCTGTGAAAAGATGGGAATGAATGTATCCTGTTCGACCCATTTGAAGCCCCTCCCTGGTGCAAATAGGCCTACCGGTCTAACAGAACAACTCAAACAATTCTCAATAGATAGAAAGGAGACTCTCTGCGACTGTGAGCTGGTTCAAAGGAAAGAAGTGGAAGAGCTTTTAAAGATGGATAAATTAAAGGATTTACAAGACATCCTTCATCGGACACGTCTTGCCAAGGGAACCTGTCAAGGGGGTTTTTGTGTCTATCGCCTTTTTGGAATGCTGCACGATTTAAGAATGATAGAAGGGGATTCCAATAAAGACCTAAAAGAATTTCTTGAAGAGCGATGGAAAGGGATCCGGCCGATTCTCTGGGGGGCAGCACTTAAAGAAGAAGAGTTGATTGAAACCATTTATAAAGGAATTTTCAACCTTTACCGCCTCCATAAATGAGGGCGCTACAATAATAATCTCTGAAGCGTCAGGCATTCGAACTGCCGACGGCATTTAGAAAAATCTATGCATTACAATCTCATCGTCATTGGAATGGGACTCTCAGGGCTGATGGCAGCCAAAACCGCTGTGGAAGCCGGGCAGAAAGTCCTCATTGTTGGGAAGGGAATGGGTTCCCTTTGCCTTTTTTCAAATTCGATCGATGTCCTGGGAGGCTCCCCGAATACCATCAAGATGAAAGATGGCCTTTCCCAATGGATCAAAGATCATCCTGAACACCCTTACTCCAAAGTGGGGATGGAAAAAGTTGAGGAAGCGCTCTCTTCTTTTGTTTCTCTATTTCCACCTCCTTATTCGTTTCAAACGATTGATCATATGAACTGCCTCCTTCCCACGGGTGCAGGAACCCTCCGACCTACTTATCTCATTCCGATGACCATGGTTGGAGGTATCTGCGTCGATGGAGAGAATAAACTCATTGCCGGGTTTAAGGGCTACAAGGATTTCTACTCTCATTATGTTGCTGATCAACTGAAGTGTCGAGGGATAACCCTTTCCCTTCCCGATGCCTTTCATGATGAAATGACAGCGACTGCCCTGGCAAGATTAATGGAAAAAAAATCTTTTAGAGAAAACATCGGCAGGGAAATTAAAAAACAACTCCAAGGCGAAACCCGAATTGGCTTCCCGGCTGTTTTAGGGATGCACGATCCGGCTCAGGTTAAGGAAGACTTAGAGGAGATCATAGGGGTCAAGGTTTTTGAAATCCCTATTCTCCCTCCATCGATTCCAGGGATAAGAATCTTTAACCGCTTTAAAGAATGGATGATCCAGAAGGGAGTTACTTTTCTTCAAGGCTATTCAGTTTCAAAAGCCACCACAAAAGGGAAAAGGTGCGAGGGGATTGAAGTGTTTCATCCTCCTGTGACCACCTTCTATACTGCTGATCGTTATATCCTTGCTACCGGACGTTTTATTGGAGGAGGTCTGAAGGCCGATATGGAAAAGGTTTTTGAACCGATCTTCCATCTTCCAGTTTATCAACCCAAGTCACGAAAGGATTGGTTTGAAAAAAAAATTTTTACAGGTCCTCCTCATCCGATCCATCATGCCGGTATTTTAACCAACTCGTCTTTTCAACCGGTGAATGAAAGAAGAGAACTTATCTTAGAAAATGTGCGGGTATCAGGTTCGATCTTAGCCCATCACCAAAGTGTTGATGAGAAATCAAGGGAAGGGATTGAGATCAGTACAGGGTATATGGCCGCAAAGCACGCACTTGAAAAATAACGTATAGGGCATGGCGCATGGCGCAAAGCAAATAATAGTAACAAGATAAAATGTTTTGAAAGAATCAAGTGTAAGAATTAGAAAGAGATTATTGAATCTATTTCATATTTTGAAAAAACGCTATGCTCTTTGCGCTATGCGCTTTGGAACTCTGGCTCCGAGTCTTACAGTAAAAAGCCGGAAGACATGATCAGCGATGAAAAAAGAATCCTGGCCCAAGACTAATGCCGATGTTTGTATCCGCTGTGCTACCTGCATGGCGGTCTGCCCTGTCTCTCGAGTGACTCCAAAATTTCCAGGACCCAAACAGGCAGGTCCTGGGGCTGAGCGATTCCGAAAGCCGGGTGACCCTTCTGTTGACGATTGGATTGACCTCTGCATTGGTTGCCACCTCTGTGATATGGTTTGCTCCTCTGGAGTAAACGTCTCGGAACTCAACCTCATCGCCAAAGCGAAATACCTGGATGAAAAAGGAAGGTCTTTTCGGGATTGGCTTCTCACTCATTCCTATCTTTATGGTTGGCTTGGATCCCTTCTCTCCCCTTTCGTCAATTATCTCTTGAGAAACCCTCAAATCAAATGGTTCGTAGAGACTGTCTTCAGGATAGATAGAAGGAGAGAACTCCCAGGTTATGAATCTTCGACATTCAGACAATGGTTTAAAGGGCACCATTCCAAAGGCACTCGAAAGATTGCCTATTTTTATGGCTGTTATACCAATACGAACGAGGTCGATGTTGGAAAAGCAACCGTCCAGGTTTTTGAAACAAATGGTTTTGAAGTCATCCTCCCTCTTCAGCGTTGCTGTGGCATTCCCATGCTTGGCAATGGAGATTTTAAAGGGGCCGAGAAAATGGCCCGCTATAACGTTCCTTCTCTTCTTAAGACAATTCGTTCAGGTTCTGACATTATCTTTTCTTCGACGAGTTGCGGTCACATGATTAAACATGAATACAGCCATTTGCTGTCCATTCCAGAAGCGGATGAGGTGGCTCAGCATATTTTTGACATCTTTGAGTTTTTAAGGAATCTAAAAGAATCAAATGGCCTTAATACCCATTTCAAGGAACACTCATTAAAAGCAGCCTATTTTGCTCCATGCCATTTAAGAGCTTTGGGGATCGGTCTCCCTGCTCTTGAAATTCTGCGACTCATCCCGGGTTTGCAAATCGATAATATCGAGGCGGATTGTTGTGGAATGGGAGGTACCTTTGGTTTCAAGAAGGAAAAATATGAAATATCTGAGGAGATCGGAAGAGATTTAGCAGAGGCTATTGATCGTCTAAAACCAGAGGTCATCCTTTCTGACTGCGAGGGTTGTCGCATGCAAATCCGCCATCTCACTGGCCTGAAGGTTCTTCATCCCATCCAGATTTTAAGAGATGCGCTTCCCTAAATCCTCCCCCTCGCCCCCCTTGAAGCTGTGAAAAAATTGGGATTATTGGGTAGGCAAGAATATCTTCAAGATTTTACAATTGCGGTCTTTTAGAAGGCAAAGGTAACAAGGCTTTTGTAGGTAATGAATATTATTAAAATTTATCATTATGGGCAGTTAACGCTATTAGGTAACGCTGTAAAATTTTTTCGATATCCTTGCCCACCCTTTCTATTTAAAGCAATTTTTTCACACTTTCCTTTACTAAAGGGGGGATGGGGGGATTAGAGGTGGTGATGCGGAGATAGGGGGATGGAGAGACCGGATGATCTGCGCGGACTGTGAAGGATGAGAACCGTTAACTATCAAATGATTTATCGGGTTTATGAACAAGCCAGGCCATAAAGATTTATGCTATTGAACATAGGGGTTAGGACTATCGTCCCGTAAAAAATAATTTCTCAAACATAATATGAAGAAAATTCTCTAATTAAATCTTGATAGAATGTTACCTACTACTGTTGGGTCAAGGGATGCTTTAAGGATTGAAGGTTATGGGAAGAAATCACGCATCCAATTCAATAGATGAAATTCATATGGAAAACATTCCCGATGGTCTGAAAACAGAAGAGATATAGCAGCTAACCATACCCCAAGTTTAAAAAAAGCGTTATTCAAGGATAAAAGCAGGACCATTACTGATCCTGCTTTTTAGGCCCAGCCTTCTATTGCCTATTTCTTCAATTCATATGCTCCCGTTATCTTGGTACAACTCTGGAACGTCTCTGGAGATATCGGCTTTCCTTTTGTGAAAGCGAAGGCTTTGCCCGCACCAGTAACCCCTTTCCACTTCCCGAAACAGATATAAAATGTTAAACCCTTCATATAGTAACTCCACCAAATCTGAAACATTTTGTCAAGTCAGTTTGCTCTCAATCCATATTCGATTTCGAGGAAATAGCGAGGGACTAAGCCCCCGCTATCCAACTAAATGTCTTTTATTTATTTATGTTGTCCTGATGGCCTTGATCTCGGTGACCACCATCAGCAGGTTGCTGTTGAGCACTACCTTGATGTCGCTCCATTCTCTGACCTTGTCTATCTTGTCTCTAGTCTTGTTTCTGGTCTTGTCTTTGGTCTTGTCGTCTGGTCTTGTCTTTGTCTTGTCTCTGGTCGTGTCCATTTTGTCTTGTCTCTGGTCACGGCGTTCCATTTTGTCTTGCCTCTGGTCTTGTTTCTGGTCACGACGTTCCATTTTGTCTTGTCTCTGGTCCTGTCTTTTGTCACGACGTTGGTCTTGTTTCTGGTCACGGCGTTCCATTTTGTCTTGCCTCTGGTCTTGTCTTTTGTCTTGTCTCTGGTCACGACGTTCCATTTTGTCTTGTCGTAAATCTCGTCCGCCTGATGGTGTCTGCCTTCAGTACTCCAGTTCCGGTGGTCTCTCCAATGCCCTCTGTCGTGCCAACCTTTCCAATTACTACGAAACTCATGATGAGGTATCCGGCGATGATCCCATCTATGTCCACCCCACATATGGTTTCTATAGTTATCTCTCCAATGTGGATATACTCCTGCATACCAAGAGGGGACACCTCTATAAACCACCCAACCTGAACCATACTCCCGAGAGCGATACCAGCCACCCCGCCACGGTCGCCACCACCAGCCGCCATAGAAGAAGAGGTCTTCTTCTATTTCTGGAACCACATACACTTCTGTTTCAGGTAACACTATTACCTCTGGTGGTGCAGCAAATACGATGGGGGGTGGAAGTTCCACAACCACTCTAGGTGGAGGTGGGGGAACAACTACTACCTTTGGTGGGGGCGGGGGTACAACTACTATACGTCCCTGCGCCCAAGCTGAGCCAAATGCAAAACTAAGCACAATTAACACCGAAAACATTCCAAAAATTAATCTTTTCATTTTTTCCTCCTTAAAAGAAAATATAGCAGGGGACTAAGCCCCTGCTATCCGTTACTCAATGATTTAAAACTCCACTCTGTCGCGACCTTTCTGGATTACTGATTAGAATATATATGTTTTGTGGAAATTCGTCAAATGAAAGTTTCACGAAGGAGTTTACACCTTTTACCATGACCTGTAAATATTAAAAATGAGGTTGTAAAATCGTCTTTTGTGTGGGATAAGGGAGATTTTTATTTAGGGGAGGTAAAGGTCATTGATTTGCATTTGAAAAGTTGTATTGCGGGACAAAAATGTAAAAACAACATTACAGGAAGAAGCCCTCAAGAAAAGGAGGTGAAGGCTTTATCTGAGAATCCTCACTCTAAAACTATTTTGAAAGGAAAAGACCTCTGGTAAAACTATGCATAAAAGGGCAGGAGAGAAATAACCCTGTAAAAAAGGCCCTGGCAAAAGCCTTCTCTATTCTGACGAGTCCTGAGATACCAAAGTCTCTCGGAGCCCCTTGACGATTGGACCGTCCTCCTTCCAAAGATGGCAAGTATTGATGAATTTTTTTATGGTCTGTTCGCGAATCCCCATTCTCCCTCTTTCATAGGCAGCCCAGTACCCCTGGACGGCGGACTCCCCCATGGCGATGACGAGGCTCGTCAAATGTGCACATCCTTTGATGCCTCCAATGGCCCTCTTTACCTTCATGCTGAAGCCTGGGGCAATTCCTAATCCCTCCAAATTCCGAATCCAAGGAAGCATCTCTGGGCATTCCTCCCTCGGATGGTGAGGCATTGTGGCTTCTGCTTGTTCGATCAGCATCCCTGGACCTTTGACCTTCAATCGAATAACCATATGATGTACAAGTTCGGACTCCTCTGGGGCATCGCTTTGCCTCGGCTGATAACGATGATCTATCAGGCTCCCCTCCACAAGGATGTGATGACCCCCCAGATCGGAAGTTTGTATAGAAATTCCCCTGCTATGAACAAGTTTCTTCATGATTCTCCTCTGCTTTCAATCCCCACCACTGTTGGCCAGAAATTCCAAAACGAGGGCTGCCGCCGTGAATAGACCAGGTGTTGCTCATTCCTTACCCATCGCCCACCATTTCTGATTCTTTCATCCCTCTCTACGGAACAAATAATTTATCTTCGAGTCCGGTATTGATTGTATAGTTTTGAATAATGCTCACCTCAAGGGGTTTTCCCTCCAAATGATATCTCTCAATACGGATGGGAAGCCAGCTTCGCTTCGATAGGAAGATACGATATTTTTCAAGATCTTTCCCTTCAATATAATCCAAGCCCCATACCCAGAATCTTATTTGATCCTTATCTTCATAGAACTCGTCCATCTTCTGTTTTACCTTTTCAAGATTTTTGAAAAGGAACTTGATGAAGTACTCCATATCTGTCTGGTTGATTTTTTGACCAGCAGGTGTGTGGATGATGGGGTTTTCAATCGTAACTCGAAATTTCAGCGCGGGCATGAAACGGAAGGGCAACACAGTTGCCTCTTTATCCCCTTCTCCGTAAAAAATGGTTAGCGATGAATAGGGATGGGAGAAATCAACTCGAATTTTCTTACCTCTCTTGAAATATAATTTAAACCGAAACCGCCTGTGCTCCTCCCCGTTTTGATAAAAAATCTGTTCTACTTCGCAGGTATAGTCCTCCACAGTCTTAAATGCAGATTCCATTTTTTGAACGACAGCGAGGACCCGATTTTCGTCTGCTCCTTCTGATGAGGGTGGAAAGCTTACCACCCTAAGAAACATAAGGGCCAGCACCAAAAATATCAGGATATTTCTATCCATTCTATTTGAAGACAAAATTCTGATCAAATAAATCCGGATCATCAAAGTGAGCCCTGCCGATGAGTTCAATGGCATGGTGACCTCGTTGGCGCATGCTCCCAATTGCCCTGATTCCCATGGAAAAAAGAATAAACCGCTCGACCCTCTCCGAGCCTTTGGCAATCCCTTTAGAACTGAAAATGCTCTCTGTTTGGCCGTCTTTGTGGGGGAGCGCTTCCAAAACCCCATAAGGCATTAATGTGTAGGGAGATGAATTGGGAAATTCTCCCGCAGAAATTAAGCGTTGCACCTGATGCCAACCCGAGTTGATTCTGACTCCAAGACGTTCTCCGGAAGCCCTGGTCGGAAGCCACTGGGTAACAAAAGCATCGAACATTAGGGGTCTTGTAAGAACCTGATCCACCCTTTCCTTCTGGGGTGCAAAGAAATGATAGCATCCGCAATTGTTTTCCACATCCACCATGAAAACCTTTCCCTGCCCGTCCAGAGAGACACGAACAGTCAATCCGTCCAGACGTCCTTTCTCAATTCCCGGTGGCCTTTCTCCGGCGCGCTCCGAATACCAGAGGACATAGTTGATTTGAAGAATCGGTTCTCCTTTCAAAAAGGCGTGGGAAAGATAATAATAGACAGTGGGCTTCTCTGGATTGACCTCCACCTGCCCCTTTTCCCATATCACCTCCCCAATTTGGTCGTAGGAAGCAGCCACATCCTGAATGAGGACCGGAGCTAAAGACCAAACCAACTTTTCCTCTTGATTTTTATCTAACCGAGGGAGTTCGAAGAGGATTCATTTTCGACCGTTCAATGATTTCTCGAACTTCGTTTTCAGCGAGAGAGATTTCCTTCGCGGGGACATAGGCTCTGAGGTTTCCATCCACGGGTAATTCATTGAGAGGGGTTGCAAATCGGCTTCTCATTTTGTCTCGGGAGCGTTCTGTGACTACCACCACAGGAATGGATATCAGCGGATATAGACCCATGGCCCTTCTGAAAAAAGAATATTCATCCGGGACATGCACGAGTGAAAAAAGCGTCTCAAAGAAACCCGGTCCGACTTGATCATAGTTTAAAAGCTTAGAGGAGCAGGACTTCACCTGTGCATATAGATTCTCCCGATCCATCTTTTTCACATCTTTCATCTCTATGGATAGGATGGCTTGGTCCGGGAGATTGCTGATCTCCTTTTTTCTTGATTCGAGATCGAGCTCTTGCATCCATCGAACCCATTCCCTCTTTTCTTCATCGCTCTTCACATTTTTCTTCAAGGATTCCAGAAAGCGGTTAGCCCGAAGATAGGAAAATCCAGGAACCGAAACACTGGAGACATCTCTCACCCCTGCCTCTTTGACGATTTCATCCAATCGGTTTAAAAATTTCTTGCATTCTTCGGGATCCTCAGAAGAAAAAGAAGTGGGTCTGGCTAAAAAAGGGGCACAACCTGACAGGAAAAGGAGAAAGATAAGAAGAAGTATAAAACGGAACCGAATATTTTCCATAACCCTGTTGAAAGGCATCTCAGGTGAATTCCATTACCACCCACCCAGCAAATGGAGATGGAGATGGAAAATGACCTGACCGCCACCCCGCTCCACATTAAAAACCAAACGATAACCCGACTCCGCAATAGCATGTTCTTTTGCCATCTCCTTCGCTTTCACGATCATTTTAAAAAGAATATCTTTATCCTTCTCTTTTAGATCATTGAGGCTTCGAATGTGTTCCCTGGGAACGATAAGGAGATGAATCGGAGCATGGGGACGGATATCTTTAAATACCACCAGAGAATCATCCTGATATAAAAAATCAGCCGATTTTTCTCCTCGGACGATTTTACAAAAGGTGCAATGTTCTTCCATGGACCCCATCTCCTGATTTCATGGAAAAAAGAATATTCGATTATCTCTAATATTAATAAAACGGTATGTCAACAGGGGTTTTTAAAGACGGGTTTTAAAAATTCTATGGAATTGAAACTTATTCTTCGCCTGCCCACCATTACAACTTAGAAGGTGTGAAAAAATTGTTCTAAGACAAGGAGGTCGGGCAGGGGTATAGGAAAAGCTTTGCCTGCCTGCCGGTAGGCAGGAAGATATTCATGTCTGACCTCCTACTCAATTAATTTTTTCACACCTTTTCAGTTTTCTGTGGACGGTGGTGGAGAGGATTCGACATCATAGCACCAGCAGAGCATTCCTCCATCAATGTTTTTCACATTCGTGAAACCTTCATGTTGAAGTTTAAGGCAGGCTTTATAAGAACGGAGACCTGATTCACAGTGGACTGCAATTTCTTTCCCCTTATCGAGTTCACTGATCCGTTTTTTAAGCTCCCCGTAAGGAATCCAGATGGAACTCGGAATTCGTCTTCTCCTTCACCTCGTCCTCTTCCCTGACATCCAGATACCTGAAAGGTTTCTTTTGAGGTTTCAAGTTTCTCCTTCACTTCCGAGGCTTGAATCCCTTCTACCTTGCCCTCCAATTTGTTCATAAGCACATTGGCCGCCACGATGATGGGTGAGAGGACTGGACTGAATGGAGGGGCATAAGCGAGATCTACGGAGGCCAACTCTCGGCAGGTCATCTTACCATGAAGGGCCATGGCCAGGATATCGATGAATTTATCTGAAGGTCCTTCCCCAATCGCTTGTCCTCCAAGAATGCGACCTGTCTCTTTATCGGCGATCACCTTCAGGGTCGACTCTTTCCTCCCGGGTAATAATGGGCTCGATCATATCCTCTCACAATAGCCTGAACAGGATGGAATCCCTCCTTTTCCGCTTCTCTCATACTTCAATCCGGTTTTGGCGACATTGAATTCGAAGGTCTTGAAGACCGTTGTCCCCATCACTCCTGGAAAAGTGGAATTTCCACCGCACACATTCGTTCCAACCACTCTTCCTTGTTTATTTGCCGTAGACCCCAAGGGGATCCACGCCCTTTTCCCGGTCACGAGATGGGTCGTCTCAGCACAATCGCCTGCAGCATAAATCCCTTCGGCACTTGTCTCCATCTTCTCATTGACCCAGATCGCTCCGGTCTCGCCAATTCTTAATCCTGCCTGTTTTGCGAGTTCAACTTGAGGCCGAATTCCAAGACTCATCAAGACCACATCCGCTTCAATCTCGCGCGACACTGTTTGAACATGAGTGACTTTTCCTTCCTTGCCCCTCATGGCTTGAATCCCCTCTGAAGTAAAGACCTTCACCCCTTTCCTTTCAAGATATTGGCGGAGGATTCCGGCGAAGTCTTCATCAAAGAGGGTCAAGATTTGTGGAGCGAGCTCAACAACGGTCACATTTTTTCCCAAATGAAGAAGGGACTCAGCCATTTCAAGTCCGATGTAACCTCCTCCTGCGATCACCACATTTCGGATGCTTTCAGTCCGAATTTTCTCGAAGATCGCATCGGCATCAAAGATAGAACGGAGATAAAAGACATTTCCCAATTCAATGCCTTCAATTTTAGGCCGGATGGGATAGGCGCCTGTGGCGAGGACCAATCGGTCAAAGCGATCCGTAAAGGTTTCTCCCAATCCAATTTTTCGGCCAGAGATAGTATGATTCTTGACATCAATTCCTTCAATTCGGCGGTTCTTCAGAATTTGAATTCCATCCAGAACGAACTTTCCAGGTGTTCGGGAAATTAACTCCTGTCTTTCTTTGATGACTCCACTAATATAATAAGGAAGTCCACAACCCGCATAAGAGATCTCATCCTCCTCCTGATAAATAACAATCTCCATTTCAGGATCACATCTCCTTGCCTTCGCCGCTGCTTTTGGACCTGCCGCCACTCCTCCAATCACTACAAGCCTTTTCTTCATCTTCTCCAGTCTCCCCCCTATTCTTTAAGCTTTCAACCCTTGCCACCATTCTTTAGGTTCGGTGTTAACGCATTCAGCCGCAATCCTCTTAGCCGAGTCTGTTTTAAGTGCTTTTTGAGCGTTGAAGATCCAATCTATAACATCCCCATATCCCAATGTCTGGTATTCTCGAGCTTGAACAATACATTCCAGAAGATCTGCATCACGAACTACCTTTGCTTCAGGGGAAACTTCTTTTTCAAACTCTTCAAATAGGGTTACCATTTGTTTCCCCATTTCATCAGGAAGCCTTGTGCATTGTTCGTTGATTGCTTTCTTGTCAACATCTTCCCAGTCCGCATATCGCCTTACAATTCGATGGGCATCGTTGGTTCTCGTCTCTGGCATATCATGAAATAACGCCATGAGGACTGCTTTTCCAGGGTCCACTCCTTCTAAACGAGCAAGAAGATAAGTAATGACAGCCGTTCGAAAAGAATGTTCTGCGACAGTCTCAGGATCTTTTACCCCGGCAATCCACCACCCTGAACGTTTCACCCTCTTAAGCTGACCCACCTCATATAGAAATTTTGCGATATCCTTTTCCACATGCTCCTCCCCTCAATAAAGAAAAACATGTCCGTGTACGTGACACGTGTCCGTAACCAATCTAATTTCCCCCTTTTATGCCCCGGCAACATACTTCACTTCCACCATATTTTAACTTCGCCCTCTTCTTCCTTTTTAACTTTTGCCGCCTCACCTTACTCATTTCACGATCATCCGATGTTACTTCTCCTGACAACCTCTCAATTCTCTGCACCAACTCACGCCTCGCCAGAAACCGATTGAGAGATTGACTCCTTTCTTCCATCCATTTCACTTCGATCCCTGTTGGAATATGTATGAGATAAACACAGGTGGAGGTCTTATTCACCTTCTGCCCACCACTGCCAGAGGACCGAATGAATTTTTCTTCAATGTCCTTCTCATGGATCCCGAGAGCCTCCATCTTGTCTCGAAGCCATTTATTCTTCTCTTCACTCACAGGAAATAGAAGCATTAAGGTTTTCCCTCCAAATAACCCCTTCACCTCATCACTCTCCCCCTTGGGGGATTGTGTCGCATTGGGTGCAGGCAGAAAACAGAAAACTCCCCTTCAAGGCCTTCAAGTTGGCTCTATTTCCTCTCCATGGCGTTAGAGACAGTCTCGATCTTCTTCTCCAGGTAAACGATCGTTGTTTGATCTGTAATGTTCGCCTTTTTAAATATTTTATACCCAAGCTTTTGATAAAGATAGAGATTCCTTTCACTCCTGTCGCCAGTGAATAGTTCAAATCTCTGATGGGGGCTGAAAATCTTTTCTATCTCATTCATCATTTTTGTTCCGATCCCTTGATTCTGAAAATCAGGATGAACAATTAGCCTCCCAATATAACAAGTCTCCTCTTTTGTGTAGGCCCTGACGGAACCTATTATTCTCCCACTGAAGACGGCCTTGAGGAAAAACTGTTTTTCAAAATCCTTTTCTATCCTTTCTAACGTCTGAAGTAATGGTGGAATGTTAAAATCATTATAGATTTCCGCCTCACTTCGGTAGGCCAATTTTTGAAGGGTAAGGATTTCCTCTGCATCAAGAACGGTTGCTCTCTCGATCTCCATATTCAATTTTTCCTTTGCAAATATATTTGAATCGCTTTTCGCACAGCATTGGCAAATGTTTGGAGTTCCTCATTATTGGTTCTGAGTAAATCACGGACCTTTCGACTGATCTCTAATTGAACGCCCCGCTTCGATTTTCCTCGATTGCAGATATTCATCGGGTCAGTCCCCATCAATCTCCCTGTCGGAGGGCGGGTTTTAAACCCTGCTCCTTCTAATTGCCGTTTTATTTCAGAGCCCAAGCTTTCATCAAGACCCCCAACCATCACAAACCCATCCTTCTGGTCAATTTGACCATGCACAGTTACGACGATATCAGCGTTTTCAACAGCTTGAAGTGCACGTCGCTCATCGAAAAGATGACTCTCAATATGGAGGACACTATTTCCTTCTACCTTTAAACCTTCGAGGCTGTAAAAGGAGTAATCCATCCCCGCAATGGCTTCAGTAATTTCTGATGTCGCCCTTTCAATATTTCCACCGTGAGGGGCCATGATCAGAATGCCTGGGTCTCTCGATTCGAACCTGATTCGATAATCCTGACCTTCCACTTCGCGATCTCCAAGCTCTTCAAAACTCATATATGCAGACATTCAAGTCGCCCCAAAAATTTGGCTTAAATATAGCAAAAACAAATATCTTGTCAATCGACTTATATCTGATATCTTTGTTTGAGTATTGAATTTTATGAAAATAAAAAGGGCGCCAAAGGCACCCCCTTAAAGTCTTGTTCGTGAATAGTGAAGAGGTGAAGTGTTCTCCTCGCAGGACTGAAAATAGTAACTCTTATCCTGCAGAATTCATCACCATGGACGCCCCGATGCTTGAGGAGGCGCAACTGGTCGTGACTCTGTGCTGCTGGATATACTCTTCTCTCCAGATCCTATCCGCATATACTGCAAATCTTGCGGCGTAGGCATCCATCTCACCCTTCATGAGAGTATAACAACCCTCACATTTCAAATTGCATTGCCAAGTTGGGCTGAGGATCATGACAAAAGAAGGTCGAAATCCGTGCTCCTTTTCAAATTGATCCCTCTTCCTATTTCCCATAAACCATGCATTGTTGAAGAGGGTATTGAAGATAATGGTCCGATTCTTTGGAGGAGGGTATTCCAGAACTCGAGGTTTGACTGAAATTTTAAGGAAAAGATTACTTCGTGTTGTTTTAGAACATGATCAAGGTATAAATTTTGGGCGGGACCTTTTGGCCTTGGTCTTTACTTGGTTACTGCTTTCTTTGGGAGAATAATAGTTCTTATTCGGTATCAATCTTGATTTTTCCTTATAAAGGCTCTCTAACCTTTCTTCTTGCTGTTCTGTAAGCAATTTTTTTTGATTGAAATCCTCCTCAGCCAATTTGATAAATTGGTCTTCCCTTGCAGTTAATTTATAATGGCTTAATCCTGACATAACCCATTCAAGTCTTTCTTTGTTCATGATCCATCTCCCCTACCATGCTGGTAAATCTATGTTCTCTTCTGCCTTTAAGGTAAATTCCTAAAATGACTCAACCCAAACAGCTGCCTTATCTTGCATCACCATTACTCCCGATAGCCACGGTAGACTCTTGCCTCCTTTACCAGAAGATCCTTTCCCATGAAGTTTTTTCGATTCAGCATGGAGACGGCCCTTCGGGCTTCCCATTGGGTAGACATTTCCACGAAGGCAAACCCCCTGGGTTGGCCAGTCTGCCTGTCCTTTACAATCTTGACAGACATGACATCTCCTGCATCGGAGAAAAGGGCTTTGAGCTCAGGTTCACTCGCCTGTAAGGGAAGGTTAGCGATATAAATTTTCTTATTTATCTTAGGTTTCCGAATCATTTTCCCCTCCGCTTTATGTTGCCTTCAAAGATAAACTAACCCTTTCGCAATAAACTCGCCATGGTAACATATGGTATCATCAAGCTGATTTGATGCCACAATAAAAAAGCCCGCAAAGAAGTTGTTTAGAGTTCTTTGCGGGCTTAACTTTCTTAGCCTAAAAGGCTCCAGCCAACTAATTTTTGTTTAATTATATATCGTTATAAGCTAAAAAGCAAGAAAAATTGTTAACTTTCAAATCACCCTTGAGAAAGTGTAAAATCATGCTTACGAGACAGGAAAAAAATTAAAAACAGTATTCTGGTTAATAAGGGTCCTTGGAACGGTGACAAGTGGTACCTATTATCTAATTTGGGAATTTTAGTTTGCTCGGTGGTGGTGATAAAAGTTTCTGAGTGCCACGGATTGAGGGTCAAGGTTGGTTAATCCGTATTTTTCAGCCCAATCCATTGCCTCCAGAAATTCCTGTATAGTGATTCCACGAGCAATCTCCGGATAATCATAGGCTTTATATTCCACGCGATATTGAGCCATGATGTTGACATATGTATTTTTAGGGAGGGCTTCAGCTACCCACTTAACAAATTTCTCTGTCCCAGCCACTCGATTGGGCATGACTAAATGCCGGATCATCAAACCACGAATGGCAACCCCCTCTTTATCCAGCTTATGGACTCTCACTTGCCGATGCATTTCAAGAATCGCTTTCTTTGCCACTTCAGGATAATCCGAAGCCCCGGCTGAATACTTTGCTGCCTTATCAGAATCCATATATTTCATATCTGGTTTATATATATCCACGATGCCGTCTAAGATCTTCAATATCTCCAATCGTTCATACCCACTGGTATTGTAAAACAAAGGTAGATGGAGCCCTTTCTTCAAGGCGATCCGCGTTGCATTGAGGATGTTAGGCATGACATGGGTGGGAGTGACAAGGTTGATATTATGGCAACCTATGCCCTGGAGTTTCAGCATCATGTCCGCCAGGTCTTCATCTTGAACTTCCTTTCCTCTCCCCTCGTGAGCAATAGGCCAGTTCTGACAGAAGACACAGCGAAGGTTACAGTTGGAAAAGAAGATGGTGCCGGATCCTTTTCCACCTACGATTGACATCTCTTCGCCAAAATGAGGGTGATAGCTAAAGATCACAGGATTGACAGGAGACCGACAGAATCCCTTTTCACCCTTTAGCCGATTCACTCCACATTTTCTGGGACAGAGTTGACAATTTTCAAACATGGCATAGGCTTGCTTCACCCTTTGAGCCAGTTTCCCCTCCATCTCCAATTTTTCATAGGCTGGAATCCATTCTATTTCTTTCTTCACCGCTGCGTAGGCGGAAATAGGAGAGAAAAGAAATGAACTTCCAAAAAAGAAAGAATTCTTAATGAAATCCCGGCGCGTAAATTCCATATTAGAAAATATTATATAGCAACATGATTCAATTGTGAAGCATCAAAAATCTGAATAAGATTGACTATTCGATTGATTCTTTTATAATTTATTACCATGAACGATTGGAGAGTTGACAAAGTCATTTCAAATCCTCAACTCACAAAACGGGATTTTTTGCGTTATTGCGGAGTAAGCCTCTGTGCCCTCTCTTCTGTGTCTTTATCAGGCCTTGCGGAAACCTCCCATGCACAAATGGCGAAGAAAGGGCTTGTCAAAACAAAGCTTTCTCCTTATTTCACTTCGTTGGAGAGAGGAGAAATCCAGTGTGAGTTGTGTCCTCACCGCTGCCGCGTAGCCAAAGGAAAGAGAGGCCTTTGCAGGGTGCGGGAAAACCGAGATGGAAAATATTACAGCCTGGTCTATGGAAATCCCTGTGCGGTTCATTTAGACCCGATCGAGAAAAAACCTTTTTCCCATGTCCTTCCCGGCACGACTTCCTTTTCACTTGCCACAGCAGGGTGCAATTTCCAGTGCAAGTTCTGCCAGAACTGGGAAATCTCCCAAGCCTTTCCGGAGGATGTTTACAGCTACGACGTTCCACCTGAATTGATAGTCAGCAGGGCTAAGGAAATAGGAGCCCGTTCGGTTGCCTATACCTATGTAGAACCAATGATCTTTTATGAATACATGTCAGATATCAGCTTACTCGCAAAGAAAGCAGGCCTTCTCAACGTGACCCATTCCAATGGCTTTATCAATCCAGCCCCTCTCAAAAACCTCTGCAAGGTTTTAGATGCGGTAAATATTGATCTAAAGGGGTTTACAGAGAATTTTTATCGTGAATTGTGCGGTGGAGAACTCAGTCCGGTGCTGGAGACATTGAAAACGTTGAAGAAAGAAAAAGTTCATCTGGAGATTACCACCCTCATTATCCCCACAAAGAATGACGAGATGTCTGTAATAAAGGAGATGTGCGTCTGGATAAAAAAAGAATTGGGAGAAGATACTCCAATTCATTTCTCTCGTTTCTATCCTCTGTATAAACTAAAGACTCTCCCTCCGACACCGGTCTCAACACTGGAGATGGCCCGAGAGGTCGCTTTATCTGCAGGCCTTGAATACGTTTATGTCGGAAATATCCCAGGCCACGCAGGTGAAAACACCTTCTGTCCAAAATGCAAGAAAATGGTCATTCAACGGACAGGATATATGGTTGGAGAGATCCACTTGAAGGATGGAAAGTGCAGATATTGCGGAAAGCCCATCTCTGGAATTTGGGTATGAAGCATCCGTCTGAAAAGTTACCTTTCTCCTGCCCAATCTGTGGCCGTAAAAAAGACTATCTCCTAACAGAATTATTTGAGGGATCTGTTTTAATCTGTCCCTTCTGCAAGCTCACCCTCACTCTCCACGGCCATATGTGGGAGGACGTCCAAAAGGAAATCCAGAAATTAAAAGACGATGACAAGGAAAACCCTTCTTGAACAAGTCATCCCTGCTCGGGAATATACTTCGCTTATCCTCCATCGAGGAGAGATACTCCGAGTGATCGACCTTGAGGGGAAACAAGTAGCAGACTTTGTCGCTTTGAGCGCAATCGATAAAGGAGAAAAGCTATCATGTATTTACAGCAATCTATTGAATGGAACGTGGAAGCTCACCCAGGGCCATACCCTTTATAGCAATCGGGCTCGGCCGATGTTCACTATCGTAGAGGATAAAATTGGACTCCACTATTCCGGTGGGGGATTCTGCAGTCAAGAGATAAATTTTATCAGATTTAAAGTCCGAAACACTCGAAATTGTGCGGATAATCTCACCCTTGCCTTCAAATCACATGGCATTCAGCGAGAAGATTTTAACTTCGATTGTTGCTTTAATATCTTTATGAATCTAACATTCCAACCAGATGGGTCGATGAAACTCCAAGAACCTATCTCTAAACCTGGAGATCATATCGATTTAAAAGCTGAAATGGATTGTATTATTGCCATCTCAAATTGCCCACAGGACCGAAACCCCTGCAACGGCTTTAACCCAACGCCCCTCCAAATCATAGTATTTGGTAGCAAATATTAATTAAAAAAAGCAGACCTAGCAAATCTTAATAAGGCTTTCACCTACTTATCTTCAGGGTAGGCTAACCTAGAAAGTTGACGATTACGGATAAGAAGTCGCGCATCCCGATTCTATATATTTAAAAATATCGAAAACTTTTTGGGGTCTCAGACATTGAAAGAAGATAGGGATAACGAAACCCTATAATCCGCAGTAATCATCCGCGAACTTTTAAACCCAAAGCTGTTATGTCTATGAGAGCACAAAGAACATTCATCCATGAATGTACGATGAGGGATTTTTACAAACTTCTTCGCTCTAATTTCCCCTTTGTTATGGCAGAGGGTGAGCCTCAAAGAGTACTCCATATCAGATTGCTGGCATTTATATCTCTATTAGTTTTTCCAACATAATCGGGGTATACAGAACCTGGCCATGCATGCCCCATCTCGTCAATCCGATAGAAAACCACTTCAGCATTGTCTCTGCAATCGCCATAGGTGAGTTGGGCGTACAGCCTCTCCATATTTTTCTGGTTTTTGCAGTTGAGACTGGCATTCCTTTTTCACCCAACTGGATAATGCATCTTGTGGATCGGAGTAAGAAACCACGGGGTCTGCTGTACCATGAAATGCAATTATCGAAGACAGAGCGAGTCGATGGGCAATTCTCGAAATATTCAAGCCCTGCGACAATGCCGATGGCCGCAATAACATTTGAAAGCTCACAGGCCAGACAACAGCTCATCTTTCGCGCCAGCTGACCATCCAGCGGCATATATTCTTTTTTGGTTATTGCTATTTTGGACCTGATTTCCTTGATTAAATCTTTTACAAATTCCGACATCGATCCGTATATCTACGATATTCGTTATAATTCCAGGTAGCGTTACCATATATACCTTCAGGTGCTGCAATAATAAACTTCCTCTCCATCCGCCACTTGCTGAGGTCGGATAACAGCCATCACAGTTCCCGCAGCTGCTCCTCCCATCCCATGGAAAAGCAAAACCAGAGGAAGAGCAGTTTTTTCATCATATCCTTTGGGGATGTATAGGAATAGAGGGCGGGTTTCGCTGCCGGATTTTATTGACCTGCTGTCCTCCCGAACCTTAATCGAGGTTCATTTTGGCCAACTACACTTTGATTAACTACAAAGCCTGAAACAAATAAAAAAAAAGCTATTAATATGACCGTCCTGCTAATAAAAACCCCCCAATTTTTCCTTTTAAATGGATAACTTCGTTTTAAGCGAGATATATTGTTCATAATAAACTCTTCTCCCTTCCCAAAAATGTTTTTTACCATCGTTCTTATCACCAAAACCTTGCCATGCTGGCCCCAAGAGGAACTTAAACCCTTATGGAGCCTATCATATTGGCATCTTCTGGATTCTTCCCTCCATAACTCTCTCCAAAAGGGTAGAGGTTAGGTTGTTAGGTTAATTGATCCTAAGGTAGGTTATATTTCATGAAACGAATATCATCCAGACGTTGAATAAGTCAATCAATAAAACTGCCTTGTGAAAATTATCTTTTTGGAGGTTATCATTTGTAATCTGGTATAAAGAGCTGATTGTCACCTTGTGGACTTCAGGAAGAAAGAGGCGGACAGAAAATTTAAAGACATCTAAAAGGGAAACTTTTGAATTTTAAAGTGCGTGGGAACTCTATGAGTCATCACTGAAGGGTACCGCCTTGCCTTCGCCGAACCTGCCTCCGTCAAACCTGTCTCTGCCGAAGCGTTTGTCCCTCGCAAGGCCTCTGGAGGCGGGGCTAAGCACAGGCAAATGCAATGATTTTCCAGCACAATTGGCTAACCCTTCGGGCGCTTTTCTGCAACGGTAAAGAAAAGTTAGGGTAAATCATTCACTGCAACATAGGCCCATCACTTCTAAACAGCTGTTATATGTCTGAAGCAGAGTACCATTATAGTATACCGTTATCTTATAGTCATATGCGATGGTGATCGTGACGCTGTACTCGCCAGAGGTGACAACGATTTCCCCTGCTGTTGGGCAATAAGAATCGATTGGAGTAAATATGTGACTATTTGTATTGATGGTTATCCAATCCTCCAGACACGATGCCTTGATTTTGCCCGATATGGAAAGAGTTGTCCCGGCTGTGGAGAAATTGAATTCCATCTTGAAATTGTCGCACTCAACATCAATTGGATTTCCACCTATGACACCAGATATACCTCCCTTAATGGTTATGGTTCCGGCCAGGAGTTGGCTCATCATATCCATTGTAAAGTCAGTGATGGTGATCGTAAGATCATTGATGCTTACATGATCGCCTGTGTATGAATCGGCATAGGTTAATTCCGGTGTAGATATGGTTATTTTCGTAGGTTCACTTAATGGGCCTTCAAATACTAACTCCATTCTCCCGTTCATCGTGAATCCAAATTCGGTGCAAGAACTAAAATTCATATTAATATTAAGATCGATGATCTGAGAAGGGTCAGTAGGTATGTCAGGACCGCTCCACGATGCGCTTATGGTTACGGTTCCACCTCCCTCGCACGCCACAGGGGGTAGAGAAAAATTACCGCTGTATATCAGAGCGGAATATAATTGATTGGGTGTGCTTAGCTTGTTGTTCCCCATGGTAATCCCCAAGGGGGATAAGGATCCTAAATCGGTGGCCAAGCCTACGAGACCGATCGTTTGAATGACTGCACTCGCCACCACCGGGGCATTGGATGCTGTCAATATTGAGTCTGTCCCTTTTCCACTGAGTGCTATTTCCATAACGGATTCATCTGGGAGTCATTGGAAGTGATCCTCAGCACTGCCGCCTTTGAGCCTATCGAAGACGGTGTAAATGTAACGGAAAATGTAGATTGGCCTCCTGGGCTGATGGTCTTTTTGCCTCCGCCTTTCATCTTGAAAAGCTTTGCGTCCACCCCTATCATTTCCATCTTAGTTATCTTCAGATTGCCCATCCCGGAATTACTTATTGTGAATGACGCAGGTTGCGAACTTTGTTTCACCTTCACATCGCCAAAGTCATAAGGGGCCGGGGAAACTGAAATGTTAGATAACCCAAACCTTGCTGTAATATTCTTATTGGCATCCATCAAAATTTTGCATTGAGTTTTTGTGATGCCATCGCAGACATCTCCAGACCAACCCAAAAATGTGGCAGAGGAATCCACTTTGGCTGTTAGGGTTATCTTTTTCTTGTATGGGAACTGGGCACTACTTTCTTGACAATCAGGACCGCAGTCAATCCCTGAAATTGAGCTTTTTATGCTTCCTTGCCCATCCCCTGTCTTTGTTAGGTTAAGAGTTGGATTGAGCCCAAAGGTTGCAGTGATATTCTTGTTACCGTCCATCGTGAAAGAACAATTCGGTTTCGTAATCCCAGCGCAGGCATCTCCAGACCAACCTGCAAAATATGAATTTTCACTCGCTGATGCTTCAAGGGTCACCTTCCTATTATCTAAATAGACCTCTGAGCAATCGCCCTCACAATTTATAGAATTGATCTGAGCTCTTTACCTCTCCGGCTCCTGTATCTAAACGGTTTACTGTTACTGTTAAGGTACCTTCCGCATAGGCCATAGAATTTAAACAAACCACTATAAAAAACATTAAAATAATTAAGGCCCTTTTGGGGGATCTAATTTTATCACTCCTCATAAAATTCCCTCCTTTAAAATTTTCTGGGGTGAACAAAACACCCTGGTCTGCAAGACAGTTATAAGGCTGAGAAGAAAGATCGAAAATAGACTAAGGCTTTTTTAATATCGTATCGACTCCATACAGATTTATTTTAAAAGTACTCACCCTTTTTCAAAATCTTTTAATCTTTAAACAAGCAATTATTAGGCCAAATTTTCTTCTTTTAATAATTTATAAGTACTTATAAATCCTGATCTTTTTTGAGAGCTTCGTAGTCTAACTGATAATGAAAATGGAACTTTTGTCAAAATAGCGAAAATTTGTCCTATGTTGAAAAACTCTTCCCCTTTTTTAATTATTTCAAGGCAGAAAATGGTATTTTGAAATTAAATTGAAAACTGTTGGAGAAGTAAAAAATAATGACAAGCTCAGTCTTCCTTCTCACCTCTCTTGTAATACCTGGATATTGGGGGAATCAAACTTTTAGCTCTCAAGCTTAATTCGATCTCCCCTTCCCTTTCCAAATATCCTGCAATCGATTCCAGAAAGACTTGAACTGTGGCGGGCGGGCAATGGAGTTTTATCGCAGGGATCTCTCCCAATTCACTCTCGATCAAGCTCACCAATCGTTGGACGACTTCATCATCCGTTCCCAAGAAGAGTTTTGAAATTTCTTTGCCTTTAATCTTCTCGGTAAACACCGAGGCAGAGGCAATGGTCACGGCACAGCCAAAGGACAGAAATTTAGCATCTTCAACGACTCCATTTTTAATTCTCAGGTAAAGTCTTGTGGTATCCCCACAAACCGGATTATTAATCGCCCCCATCCCTTCCGGGTTCTCAATTTCACCGACATTTTGAGGATTGCGGAAATGCTCTTTGACCCTCTCAGAAAGTTCCAACATCTTATTCCCTCGTTTTTTATTCCGTTTTAAAAAACCAAAGAAAAAAACTCAAGGGTCAGTCTTTCACAACAGGGATTTGGACTCCAGAAATTTCCCTTTTTTCTTTGAGGCTTGAATTATATTTCAAGAGATGTTCATCATGGTCGCTGACAAACTGTTGAAGGGTCTCCCGTTGAAGTGGATAGTGGGAGCAATCAAGGGGGTTTTTTTCATCCGGGTCATGTTTTAAATCGAAGACCCAGCACCTTTTTTTCTTTAAAGAGTACTGGACCTTTATAAGATGTGGGTCCAATGAAGAAACGGATTCTTCGTACCCATAAAAGAAAATAGATTTTTGCCTCAATGGTCCATTAAAAAGAGACTCTCCATCAAAGGCCATCGGAGGATAGGGAATTCTCATGGCATCAAGGAGGGTGGGCAATATATCCACATGGCTTGTAGGAAACTCAAATGTCTTAGGCTTAAAAAGTGCAGGTTGATAGAAGATCGCCGGGGTCTCCAGATTCTCATTATAGCTATATCGATAATGCATAAAATTATTAGGATGGTGCTGGCCGAAGGCCTGGCCGTGATCTCCCATGATGACCAAAATCGTCCGCTCCAACACTCCTTGCTCTTTCAGATGATCAACGATACGTTTAACCATATGATCCAAAAGATTCAAATTATTGTAATAGCGGTTGATTAAAGGGCCATCCTCTTTCATAATGCGGTAATTTTCTCCATAATCAAAATAGGGGAAGTGAGCAGCAAAGCTGATGTAGATGCCCAGGAAAGGCTCTTTGGCCTGGCTCACTCTTCGAATGAAGAAATCCACTGTTTGAATTTCGTCTCTGGCAATATAATGACCCAGGGAATGATATTCCTCTTTGATCTTAAATTTTAAATTTTCATAGCTATGAATTTCTCGCAGTCCGCTATTTTTTATAAACTTCGTTGGAAAGTACCAGGAGATGGAAGAAGGGGTCACTAAAAAACGATCGTACTCCTCGCCCAACCAATTATAAATGGCGGGAACTTCCGCCTCCGCCCGTGTGCCGAATGTCTCACGGTTAAAAAAATCATAAAGCCCACTGAATAATGAAAAAATGGCCTTGGTGCTAACGTTCGATGTGGTGTAGTGCTTTTTTAAAAACCAGCCCTCTTTAGAAATTTTATGGAGAAATGGCATGGGCAGAGGATGGCCATCGTCTGTATTAAAAATATATCGAGTCCCCACCGACTCCATGACAAAAAAGAGTATATTCCACGGATGATTACTTTTAGCCGGGAGAAATTTTGCCGAGTCTGGCGGATTGCTTTCTCCCGACCGAGAAAGTTGGGCTCCCGATCTCTTTCCTTTGAGGACATTTATATTTCGGTCCTCGATCGAAGGTTTAAAAAACACATTTTCAGCAACATCGGACAAGAGAAAAAGGGCTGGATTTAAGCGTATCTCAGCAGGAATATTTCTGGTTTTGTCGTTTGCTGTAAATATTGAAAGGGAGGATAGAAAGACAACCAGGATAAGAGAAACCCTACCCATCCAAACCCTTAAGCCAAGTGGAGACAGAAAAACCATCCAGAAAAGTCCAAATGGAAAGAGAAGAAATAGATAATCTCTTACCTCAACGAGTTTAATGGTTTCAATAAATAAAATGTCTGAAAATGCCCCTTTGATCGCCGCAGTATCGAGCCCGGTCTGAACATCAAAAAGCAAGCGACCATGAACCCCGTGGATGAGAAGCAGAATGAATAAAACCATATGCAAAGAGATCAACCCTGAAATTTTAAATATTGGAAACACCCTGCCCTGTCGGGTGAAGTAGGACATTTGAGACAGGAACCAGGATAGAAGAAAACAGATCAGGACCAGGACAAGATCATAGGGCCAATCCGTTAGCATAAACCATACGGAGTAGTGTGTCGGATTAAAATCAAAGGGCTTGACCGGACTTGTAAACAAACCCATCGTGAGTTGAATCCGGTAGAGGAGCACAACGGCCAATAGACATATAAAAAGGGCACTGGATGACCTGCTGGAAGAGATCATTTTTGTCAGCAAACCGGAGCATTTTCTTAAAAAGGAATACACTTTCATTTTAGCCATTAGAAAATAGGGTCAGGCAACGGAAATACGGTATTTTCTCTTCCTCCCCTTGACCAGATTTTCTTTCATGAGTGTTAGCGCATTCTTGAACGATTTATCCTTCCGCAGAAGATCTTCAACCTTGATGATTGCCTCTCCAATCGTAACAGGACTCCGCTTGAGATGGCTGGCTATTTCTTTCACCATATAATCCGATACCGTCATGGCCAAGTACGCCACTAACCCCCTCCCTCGCGCTCCTTCGCGTTCCCTCGTCGCTGAGTACAACCTGTCTTCTGTAATCCCTGTGACTCTACTCACCTCTTGGGATATGGCTTCCAGTGGAACCTCATAAACCCAGTTTTCGCCCTTGCCCCTCTCCGCTTCGATTTGATTAATGAAACTGTCCTCCCCAAGGTATCGCTGATCCTTTACCTCATAATATTTCTCTTGGTGCCCACTTGGAATCCCTTCCCATACAAATCGACGGTATCTTCGCCTCGCCAAAGATTTATTCCCGCTAAATTGGCCCAACACAAACCCCTCATCAATTAAATCATCCCCTCTTCTTCCCAGATAACTGAGGTGACTGGTCCACAAATATTCTTCAGGTCTTTTCACAATCTTTGCCCGAACGGGATTCAGGTGAATATAGCGAACCAATTCTAAGAGATAAACATCCTTATCACACACAATCGCCTTATATCGACCTTGAAAAAGATGCCCCACCTCCCTGTATCGCCTATTAAAATAACCCGTATAGCGAAACAACAGGGATTGCATGATTCTGCTCAAGGGTATCGCTTCAACCTCAACAAGAAGGTGGAAATGATTTTTCATCAAAGCGTAAGCATAAAGGCGGAAAGGACGTCTGCCCTTATACTCCACAAGATAGCTAAGGAATTTCTTCATATCTTTTTCATCAAGGAATATTCCCTGTCTCCGATTTCCTCTACTGACGACATGATATAAAGCCCCTGGAAAATGGATTCGAGGTCTACGAGCCATAGAAAATTCTTTACCAAAGGAGCATAGGAATGTCAATACCTAATTACCGAAGCCTGACCCCGAATTCCTATTGAAATCCTCCTTAAAATAATCTATGTTGATACCATTCAATCCATCTTTCTTAACTCTCGATATCCCATGAGAAAAACTTCTTTTAAAAAAATGAGGGATGGAGTCGGGGATTTTCTTTTAAATGCCCTCCTCACCATCTCCCTTCCAATATTCCGTCGCTTATCGCCAAAAGGCTTGGTGTTTATTGCAAAGATCATGGGAGCGGTTACCTTCCACTTGGTTAAAAAATACCGAGAAAGGGTGATCAGTAATCTCTCTGTGGCTTTTGGAAAAGAAAAAAAAATGGATGAGATCAAAAGGCTTGCCAAGGAAGTCTTCTCTCATTTCACCCTCACCCTTTTGGAAAGCGTCTATTGTATTGCCAATGTTTTCCCTTTTGAGCGATTTATCTTAAAGATTAAAATTAAAGGGAAAGAACATCTGGAAATGGCCTTGGCAAAGAGAAAGGGTGTTATCGCCCTCGGTGGACATTTGGGGGCTTTCACTCTCTTGGGAACGAGATTGGCTGTGGAGGGTTATCCTGTTAATATTATGATCAATCAAGAAAGTTTCCCAAAATTGTGGGAGAGACTGAATACCTACCAAGGAATCGTCGGCCAGAAAATCTTTTCACCAAAACCGATCACCACTTCCATTAAAAAATCCCTCAACTGCCTCCGCCGAAATGAGATCCTTTACTTGGTGGCGGATGAGCAACAGAGGCGCAGAGGGATTCCTGTTCCATTCTTCGGCCAGAGAGCCTTCACCCCTTCCGGACCTGCTCTCTTCTCTCTCAAGACAGGCGCTCCGATCTTGCCCATGTTCGTCCTGAGAGAAAATAGAATTCGATGGACATTGGTCATCGGTCATCCTATTGAAATAGAGCAGACATCCGACGAAAAGAAGGATATCGAAACACTGACCGCAAAATTTACAAAGGTCATCGAGGATTCCATCAGACAAAATCCCACTCAGTGGACTTGGCTCAACCGTCGCTGGAAATTGTCCTATCAAAAAGAGAGCTCTGAAAATCATTACAGCTCTCTGATTACACCGATTATTAAAATGATCCAGATTTTGCTATTAAAGAAGGGATCTTTTTTAATCATTTGAAATCTGGTTCAGAGATCTCTAAAAGGTTCCCTTGACAGGAAAAAACAGGAAGTATAAAATTTTAGATTAATGGAAAAAATTATTCTCAAACGATTTAAAGAAAGTTCGGAAGTTAAAACACATTTTCTCAAAGAGAACCTCCCCAAATTCCTCGATGTCATTAAATTAATCTCTCATACCTTCGAGGCGGGGAACAAACTCTTTTTCTTCGGGAATGGTGGGAGTGCTGCCGATGCCCAACACCTGGCTGCGGAATTTGTCAACCGATATGTCATGGATCGTCCGCCCCTGCCAGCGATCGCTCTCACCACGGATACTTCCATTCTAACCAGTGTCTCGAACGATCTTGCCTTTAATGAAATTTTTGCTAAGCAGCTCAGAGCCCTTGGGAAGGAAGGGGATGTTGCCATCGGCATCACTACCAGCGGAAATTCTCCTAATATCATTAAGGCTTTTGAGGTAGCTAAAGAGATGGGAATGAAAACGGTCGCCCTCACCGGAAATGATGGAGGGATCGCTGCCAAAATGGCTGATTTTCCTCTGGTCGTCCCTTCCGCCAGCACACCTCGCATCCAAGAGACCCACATCCTCATCGGACACATTCTCTGTGAAATGGTAGAACATTATCTTTTCTTCAAGGTGAACCCGTGATGGCTGTTCCCTTTCTTCAAAAATGGATGGGTCCGAGGAACCAAGCGTTCGAGGAAACAAGGAAAACAATAAAAGATAAGTTCTGATTTTAGTGTGTCCACTGGAACCCTCCAATCCTAGGACCCTGGAACCCTAATATTTATGTAAAGGTGGAGAAAGATGCTGGAATGTCATTTAGAAAAGAATAAAGTCCGATGCACCTGTACTTATGAACCTTGTGACCGAAAGGGGAAATGCTGTGAATGTATCGCCTATCACTGGAGAGCGAAGCAACTTCCCGGTTGTTTGTTCACACCCGAAGGAGAACAAACCTACGATCGTTCGATCCGGCGTTTCATTGCAGAGAACAAATAGCTATGGAAATAAAGTTTGAGCGATTCCACCTTCAATCGGACTCCCGTTCTCCCCTCGGGGAATCTGAAATCATTTCAGTCCCAACGGAGGTCCGGATCGATCCCCTGACAAAACGGCGGAGTCGTATCATCACATGGGCACTCCCACCTCAGGACAAATTTGATTTTTCCAAGATGGCCCAGGAGTCAAAGGGGTGCATCTTCTGTCCGGAGAACGTTCTTCAAAAGACTCCCCAATTTCTGAATGAAATCTCTTCAGAAGGGAGAATCTCCATCGGGGGAGCCATTGGTTTTCCTAATCTCTACCCCGCAGGAACTTATGGCAGTGTCGTGGTTCTCTGCGGCGATCATTTTCTCAACCTGAATCAACTGACCCCTGAGATCTATGAAGAGGCCTTCTCCGTTTCTGTAGAGATTATACGGAGGACGATGGACTTCGATCCGGATGCTCGCTACTGGCAGATCAGTCAAAATTATCTTCTTCCTGGAGGGAGCAGCATTCTTCATCCCCACCTCCAGGTGATTGGAGATCCTATCCCGACGAATGAGATGGGATGGCTATTAGATAACAGTACCTCCTATTATCAGGAGAATCGGACCCTCTATTGGAGCGACCTTATTCAGATTGAAAAAGGGCTTGGGAAACGTTACATCACCAGTATTGGAAAGGTTCACTGGTTTGTCTCTTTCGCTCCAATAGGATTTAACGAAGTCTGTGGGAGCGTGGGGGGACATGGATCAATCACGACTCTCGGTAAAGAAGAGATTGTCTCTCTGGCAAGAGGAATCATCTCAACCCTGAAATATTATTACGAGAAAAACCTCAACAGCTTCAATTTTTCCATCTACTCTATAGTGGGTGAAACCTCCTATCAACTCCTCATCCGAATTATCTCGAGAACGCCTTTCCAATCCAATTATCTCAACGACTGCACGTCTTTCGAAGTCCTTCAGTCCGAATTGACCGCTAACATTATCCCAGAGGAACTCTGTCGTGAAATCCGACCCTACTTTCCCTAAAAGGGTTGCTTCCATTGATATCGGGACCAATACCATCCTCCTCCTCATCTCCGAAGTGAAAAGAGGAAAAATTTATCCTCTTTTTGAAATGGAAACCGTTGTCCGATTGGGTGAGGGCGTTCAAAAAAACAAAATGCTTTTGAAAGAGGCGATGGAGAGAGGCCTTCAAACACTGGCTCAATATTTAAAACGATGTCAGGCCATGGAGGTTCAGAAAATCTTTGCCGCAGGGACGAGCGCTCTTCGAGAAGCCAAAAACTCCGAGGATTTCTTAAAAGGGGCCAAAGAAAAACTCAACCTCTCCATTGAGGTCATTTCCGAAGAAGAAGAGGCCCAACTCTCTTTTTTAGCTGTGGCCAAGGATCTTGGGGAAGTAAACCCCGTTAGAAATTCCAGTCGTTACAGCTCGAAACCGAGCGGGGCATTCAACCCCGCTACAGAGCAGCGTGGCATTATTTCTAACGGGGTAAAAAAACCTATCCTCGTGGTGGATGTTGGAGGAGGAAGTACAGAATTCATCCTTGGCAAAGGCACACAGATACGTCAATGGATAAGCCTCCCACTCGGGTCCGTCCGGTTTACAGAACAGTTTCTCCATTCCAATCCTGTTCAAGATGAAGAATGGGAGAAGATGGAGAGGTACATTCGGGAACGACTTGTTAATATCCCTCATTCACAAGAACCATTCTCCATGGTAGCCGTCGGAGGGACAGCTACGACCCTCGCCTCTGTTGAAATGGGTCTGGAAGAATTTATCGCTGAAAAGATCCATCATTTTATCTTGAAAAAGGAAGATCTAAAAAAACAGCTTTTCCTTTATCGATCCAAAACCATCGAGGAGAGAAAAAAAATACCTGGTCTTCCCGTGGCCAGAGCAGATGTCATCCTGGCAGGAGGGACGATCCTTAATCTGGCGATGGAGGAACTTAATTGCTCCTCCGTCTTAATCAGTTGCCATGGGGTGAGATATGGCCTTCTTTATAAAAAACTTAATCTATAGAGGACTCATTTACCCCCCTCCCCTTCCCTCTCCCCTCAGGGGAGAGGGGAAGGATGAGGGGTCAGGTTGCCTTGGAAACCAACTGTTTTAAAACAAGAATGACCAGGACCATAAACCTTCCCTGGCCTGTATTTTTGGGGCCTACGGGAACTTCTCCCTTACAGAAGACGAGGTCGCCTTTCTTAAAAGGTCTCTCCTCATCCCCGATCGCCAAAGTCCCCTCTCCCTCAACCCCGCAAAGGATCACTTCCAAAGCACCCGGATGGGGGTGGAGAGGCATGGTCTGGCCGGGTTCAAAGCAGATGAGCACTGCCGCTCCTGCGTCCCCAATATGGAGTTGCTTGGGTACGAAATTTTCCTTAGAAAACTCCGCCTTCTCAAAAAGATGAATCGTTTCCATAGAGTAACCTCCTGTATAGTTGTTCATGATCTGTCTAAAGACTTCAGCTTGCGCTTAAGGACCACTTCGTTTGAAGGTTGAGATCTAAAGAATTTACCTCTAACCTCTCCCCTTAAGTTCTCGAAGGAGAACGCTCCTCAAGCCCTTCGTAAGGGACGCTCCTCTTAGTTTTCCAATTCGTTGATCTCCTTCACAATCACTTCCGGATCGATGTTATGCATCAACGCACCGAAGGAGATGGATTCCATATTCATCCCCGGGCAGGTGAAGCAGCCCTGACCGAAATACTTTTGGATCACCTTGATCGCTGCCGGGTTCGCCTTCAACACATCCCCGATGACCGTATCTTTCGTAATTTTCTTGTCAGCCATTTTAAACCCCCTTGTTTTAAGTTTGAGGATCGCTTCGCAACAAGCTTGCTTGAGGAGCGTTTCACTTGAGGACCGCTACGCTTAAGGCTAAACATTGATTTTGCCTCAAGCCCATAGGGCCGATCCTCTAACCTCAAGTCCCGTTTACGGGACGCTCCTCCAACCTTTAACCTTTTTCCGCTGGTCTGCGGAATCATACTCTTCCACAGATTGAAGATAAAGATAAAAATAGCAACTGCCTTGGCCGATTCCAAACAGGATTGCTAAGTAATGCCAGAATCCCCCCTGGGATGCCTCCGAATCCACGAAATGGACAGACCCACTAGTGTGATATTAGCAATCCATACCTGGACGTTACCCAGGCGATGGCTGTAAACCGGTCTCCCCATGAATCGCGGAAGGATATGATATCCCACGCCATAAATCATCATGGCCATAAATCCCAGAAGAAGGATGTGAACGTGAACCCGTGTCATGGTAAATCGAATATCCGGCCAAAAGACCATCAACACTCCTAAGAATTGTCCCAATTCCAAGGTAGATCAGACTCGACTTGACAAATGCCTTTGCATACTTATCCATTCTCATTCCTCCAAATTATTATTCCCAGCCTTCTTTATACCGCCTCTACTCTCTTCACCTCAGGGACGGCTCTTTTGATTGTTGCCTCAACCCCACGGGTTAAAGTCATCTGTGACATCGGGCAACCCCCACAAGCTCCCTTCAACCTAACCTTCACAATTCCGTCCACCACCTCGACTAACTCCACATCGCCCCCGTCGGCCTGTAAAGCCGGCCTGATTGTCTGTAACGCCTCTTCAATTTTTTCTCTCATCTCTTTTCTCCTTTCGTTTAAGTTTCTTTACCTCGCTATCCATCTCTTAGCCACCATGGATGAGCATGGGCAGACATCGGGTACAAACCCAAAGTTCCTGTCCGCCTTTTCGACACGGAAGTAAAACGCCCTGATGTTCTGTCTTCTGACAAAGAAAACAGGTAATTTCTTTCTTCTCCGCTTTCTCAGGCTTTCCAGCCATTTTTCATCTCCTTTCAATTTAATTATAAACACCCTTTCAAAATATTACCTTGACTTAAATCAAATCTCCCCTCTCCCCCTTTTCTAAAGGGAGGTTGGGGAGGATTATACGAAATAATGATAGAGCATATCCACACGACCATGTTTAATCATATACATCCCAGAAAACTTCATGACCTCTCGAATCTTTGCTTTATAATCACCATGGTAACACTGAGTTTCACATTTCTTGCACATCGGTTTGGGATCGTGAGGGCACTTCAGCCTCATGGTCAAACCATATGTTAGAAGCCGTGTGCAATCTGGGCACAGGGAGATTTCCTTCTTCTCAATTTCCTTAATATCTAACAGTTTAAATGAGAAAGGAGCTCTCTCCCCATCGTGATTCTCTCTGCAATAGATACCCACAAACTTCACCAATGTTCGAATATCATCCTTTTCCTTCTCTGAAATTTCTCTTTGCTTCACCATCTCCTTACTCTCCCCACTCTTTGTTCCAAGAGACAAACAATCATTCCACTATCCCAATGTTCTAATATTCCGGAAAAAATTGCATTGACTTAAGTCAAGAGTAAGATCAGATGAAGAATATTTTCGTAACCAGTTAAATTTACAATGAAATTTAAGGAAATGGCGTGTGAAAATTCGAGGCTTGGGAAAAGGAAGCTTCTCTTAAATGATCTACCTGGTTAGAGATAACCATTCTCTATTGAAATATCTTTTAGACATCACGAAGGCCTGAACGAATTGCGAGATATTCATAGACCACCAAACGGAAACCGGTCCGAATCCAAAGAGAACTACAAAGATATAACTCAATGGGATCCTGACAAACCATACACTCAGGGCAACCCGTATCAACACACTTCTCGTATCCCCCGCTCCGTTCAACCCTCCCCCCAGAATAATGCCCCAAGCCATAAATGGCTCACTGATCATACTGATATAGAGGTATTGTACGCTTTCTCTGATGACGATCGGGTTGCTCGATAAGAATGAAACGATCCATCGGGCATTTAAAATGACAACGATCACCATCATCGTGACGATGAAGACCCCAATCGCAGCCGTCATGATTCCGCTCCGGAAAGCATCTTCTTGCCTTTTCCCACCCAATAAATTCCCCACAATCACTGCGTTGGCCATATTAAATCCGAAAACGGGAAGATAGATGGCGGATTCAATTCTCAGCCCAGTTGTCAGAGCAGCAAGAATTTCAACTTTATTTTCAGGCAGGGCGCTTAATATCAAGAAAAGGACCATTGAAGAGAGCTGCCACAACACCTGGAGCATTCCAATGGGCCAACCAATACTGGTCATTTTCTCTCACCAGGTCCATAGAAAAATTCCTCGACATCCGGTCATCAACTTTTCTACCTATCCAAGATTGATCATGCTTCCAATGAAAACGCTCGAAGCGGTGGCTGTGGCAATTCCCTCTAAATCCCAGAGGTGTATGGAAGACCAGAAAGAAATTGAGGCGATGTTGAGTGCGCATACAAGAGCCTCGTTTTTCAAAGATCTTTTAACCGATCGACATGACCTCAAAATCCCATTACAATTGATGAGAAGATAGTGAAAAATTAAACCCAATGCATAAATTTCAATGAAAGGGTATCGCAAAATCCTTAAGTTCCTCAGGGATATTGAGGAGCCTGATCACTTCGGGACTGAAAAAGATTCCAGCTACGGCCAAGTACAATTCCAGCCCCTGAGGCTACGAGAAGAGAAGAAAAAACGGCTTTGGTCAATTCGGTTTTATCTCCAGAAGTATATAATCGAGATACGATGGAGACCGTACCGACGGTGAGGGCATTGGCAATGACAATAAAAATAAAATAGAGTTGAATGACAAATCCGTAGGTGGCTTGAATCTCTTTACTGACTTTGCCTGCAATATAGACATCTGTCAGGCCGATCAAAAACTCAAAAAACATGATCAACGTCAAAGGCCAGCTGACCGACCAGCTGCGGGAAAGGTAAGACTTTATCTCTTCTCTTTTGAATAATTCGAATAATCTCACCTCTTACTCCCAAAGGAATACAAGTGGCTGCCACGCCGTATTGAGCATTTTGCTGAAACCGTTGAAAATCCTCTCAACCCTGTTTCCGATAGTCATAGACTCCTCTTCCACTCTTACGGCCGAGCCGCCCGGCTTCAACCAATTCAATAAGAAGCGGAGCAGGTCTGTATTTTTCGCCCAATTCTTGATGGAAAGTCTTCATACAGTTGAGAAGAATATCTAATCCAAATGCATCTGCAGCCGCCAGAGGTCCTAAAGGAAAATTAAGTCCTCTCACGCAGCACCGGTCAATCTCTTCGGCATTAGCAAGAGAACTTCCCAAGACATAGAAGGCCTCATTCACCATCGGAAGGTAAAGGCGGTTGATCACAAAACCTGGGGAATCCATCACCGTCACCGTTTCTTTGCCGCATCGAGTCAGAAGATCGATCACCTTCTTATGAGTTTCATCTGAAGTCTCTGGTCCACGCACCACTTCAACCAATGGGGTCAGTGCCGCTGGAATTAAGAAATGTATTCCAATACATTTATCCGGTCTCGCAGTGACTGCCCCCATTTCCGAAATGCTTAATGTAGAGGTGTTACTACCCAAAATGGTTTCTTTTGGACAGATGCCATCCATTTTTTTAAACAACTCTTTTTTTACAACCATATCCTCAAAAACAGCTTCAATCACTAAATCCACATCAGAAAGAGCTTTATTTAAATCCATCGCCACACTAATAAGGGAAAGAACCTGGTCCATTTCCTCATTCTTCATTTTCCCCTTTTTAACCTGACTGTTTAAAAATGATTTTACAGCACTTAGCCCCTTTTTTATTAATTCTTCAGAAAGATCCACCATGGTGGTTTGAAAACCACCCCTCGCACAGACAATTCCAATCTGACTTCCCATCGTTCCTATACCAATGATACCCACTTTTTTGATCTCCATCTAAAATACCTCCCGACTCAATATATACTATCCATGGGATTCTTTCTGATTGTTAAATTTGGACTGAGTCCAATGTACCAACAATTTCTCAATTTATCAATTTCATCTTTCTTTTTGCACCTGAATAAGTTAATAATTAACTTCGAATCTTACCTCTAATTGTGTTTTAAGATTGAGAAGGGAAATAGATGGACTTCTTTTTCGAACCGGATGGAATAGCTGTGGTCGGTGCTACCCCGGAACGTTATCATGGCGGACGACATTTAGTAGCCAATCTGACCCATGGTTATAAGGGACCCATCTATCCTGTCAATCCTAAACATGATGAAATGTTCGGCCTCAAATGTTATCCCAGGGTGTCAGATATCAAGGGTCCTGTTGACCTCGCATTGATCTTTATTCCCGCGAAGGCCGTACCACAGGTTTTAGAAGACTGCGTCGCAAAGGGGGTTCGTGGGGCCATTCTGGAATCCAGCGGCTTTGCAGAAGTAGGCCCTGAGGGAAAAGCCTTACAGGATCGATGCCTCGCCATTGCACGGAAAGGGGGGCTCCGGATATGGGGGCCGAACTGCATGGGGCTTATTGATATATCAAAGCAATACGTCTTTTCATTTATCATCCCGGAGGCCTGGAAAGGCGATGATGAATCCGGGTCATGTTTCTCTCATCGTTCAGAGTGGCCTGCTATCCGCGGGCTTCATCACGACCCTCATGGCCAACAAAACCCTCAAACTAGCCAAGGTTTGCTCTATCGGGAATAAAAGTGATGTCGAAGAGACTGAACTCTTAGAATACTTTCTCAACGACCCTGCTACCAAAGTCATTGCCCTCTACCTTGAATCCTTCATCCATGGACGCCGTTTTTCTGAACTTGCCAGCTCATCAAACAAACCGATCGTTGTGCTGAAGGGAGGAAAAAGTCCTCTCAGTGCCGAGGCTTCAGCCAGCCACACCGCTTCTCTGGCCGGTAATTACGACCTGATCAACGGAGTGTTAAGACAGGCGGGTATCCATCAAGGAGACGACTTTTTTGAGATGGTGGATATTGCCCGAACTCTTGAAAAAGATTTTTATCTCCAACAACCACCCGACGGAAAACCCAGAATTGCCATCTTGAGTTATAGCGGGGCATCAGGGATTGTCACCACGGATCATATGGAAAGGTATGGTCTCACTTTAGCTCGTTTATCATCCCAGACTCGGAAACGGCTGGAAGAATTATCCCCCGCCTGGATGCCTGTTAAAAACCCTGTGGATTACTATCCCGCCATGGAAAAGCACGGCCCGGTTTTGGCTTACAAGCACGCTATTGAAGCCCTCCACGATGACCCGGAAGTGGACGCCATGATCATTCATCTTTTTGCTGGGTTTGGAATTTGGTCTTTGAACACGAAAGAAATCCTTTCCAGCATTAAGAAACCTCGGAAACCCATCTTATTCTGGCTGATAGGACCTGAAAAAGGTAGAGAACCAACCCGATTAGCTTTGGAAGAAGAAGGTTGGCCAATTTTTTACGAGATTCATCGTACTGTCAAAGTAATGGCCAGCCTCTTTGAATATCCGAGGAGGCAAAGGAGATGCTCTGAAATTTCTCCATTCGATTTTCCAAACCTTGCACCTCTTAGGGAACTGACACACCATGCAGATGAACAAAAGTCTAAGATTTTAGATGAACATGAATCCAAAAAATGGCTCGAAGCTCTGGGGCTTAAGGTGGTCAAGGAAGTGGTCGTCAAAGATCTTAATGAATCCCTCAAAGCGGCTAACGGTATGGGTTATCCAGTTGTCCTCAAAGGAATGGTCGAGGGAAAAGTCCATAAGACTGAAGTGGGCCTGGTGAAGCTCAATCTATGGAGTGCCGATCGGGTACAATCTGCTTATGATGAGATGCTTGCCACTAAAATAAAACTGAAATCCGTTTTGGTACAGCCCATGTTAAAGGGCGATCTTGAACTCATCGTAGGAATCGTGCGGGACCCTCAGTTTGGCCCTACCGTCATGCTCGGGTTAGGTGGAGTTTGGGCAGAGGTTTATAAGGATGTGGTTTTCAGACTGGCTCCGCTCAATCGAGAAGAGATACCTGAAATGATTCAGGATTTAAAAGGACAAGCTTTACTGAAAGGATATCGAGGTTCAAAGCCGGTGAATATGGAGAGCCTCGCCGATTGGCTGATCAAGTTAGGATGGCTTGCTTTGAATTTTGAAAAAATCAGAGAGATTGATGTCAACCCTCTCTTGATTGTTGATGGCGAACCGATCGCCGTGGACGCTACGATTATTCTTCAGTAGTTCAAATCAATTATTTTATAACAACCCACCTCTTACCAAAATCCATTTCTTACCTATCCAGTATCCTTGACCATTGCGCTTACCTGAGCTCACTAACCAGCACCTTTCAAAGCTATGGATGACTATTAAAGGGTGAGCCGAACGATAAAAGAAGCAGGGCTATCTGCCCCTGCCCTTTCTCTTTGAAAAATGAATAATAATTTATGTTAGATTTTATCCCAGTCCACAGCAGCCTTTTCAGATGGCAAGGGTATGATAAAAACCGGTTTTCGAGTTCGATGCAATACTGCATTCGAGACGCTCCCAAGGAAAGCATGAGATAAAAACCCCTTCCCATGGGTTCCAACAACAATCACATCGCAACCTTCTTCATTTGCAGCATTCAAGATGGCTTCTGGGGGGTGCTTCACAGGAACGAGGATTTTGGATACGAGTTCAACACAGGGGGAGCCGACTTGAGTCTCTGCTTTTTTACAAAATCCTTGCAGGTATTTTTTCATCGATTCAATAATCTCCTCATGCTGCCTTTTTTTAAATTCATCCGTCATGGCCCCATAAACTTCTGCATAAGGAGGAATAGGCTCAAGAGCATGTAAAATGACAATCCTTGCATCATGCTTTTTTGCCATATCAATAGCATATAAGAAAGCATACGAAGAGTTTTTACTAAGATCGGTGGCATAAAGAATTTTCTTGATTTGTGGAATCATGTTCTTCCCCCTTTCTTTTCCCATTTACATCCTTGCTAAGAGATGTCAAGAAACGCGGCGGTTTCAGCCCAAACCAATTAACCCTTCCACTTCTTGAGGACGACTAATCTCGAAGAAACATTGGTACCGCCTAACAGCAGCAGCAAGCGTCACCGCAGCAAAGATCATAGCAAGAAGAATCATACCAGCAACAATCATACATACTGGAAGCTGTGGTTTCCGCCTTTTTCGTTTTTGATTTTTTATCCTTTTTATTCATTATGAACACCTCCTATCTCATTTAATTCTAATAACTAAATCCAAACATCTGTTCTATTTCATTATATATCTCTTTTCGGTCCATGATCTATTCCTCTTTCTCTTTACATATACCCCCTTTACTTAAAATGCTTATGCTCCTTTTAAAAAGCAAGTAGTGTGAAAAGTTTAACAAAACCATACTATAAAAAAGTTAGTTCTCTGGCTCAATTTCGGATGGTTCTTTCATTCCTTCGCGGTCATTGAGGGGGGAGGAATTATATCTTCAATCCCGAGGCGAGTTCATCCAAGGCTTCTCGATTTAAAATGAGGATTTTGTTTTTCTTGACATCAATAATTCCCTTGGCTTTCATCTTTGACAGGGTCCTCGAAAGAGTCTCACTGATCGTCCCCAACTTTGAGGCCAGTTGAGTTTTACTTAAATCCAATTCAACCTCCTTGGGGTTCTTCCCTTCTTTCGACGATTTCAATGAAAGGTCGGTCAGGTATTTTGCAATTCTCGAAGAAACCTCTTTGAGAGAAAGTTCTTCGATCAATGATGCAAATCTTTTTAAAAAATGAGAAAGAGAGACGATCATATTGATACTGAGTTGGGGATTCTTCTCGATCAATCGGATAAAATCTCTTTTAGGAAAAAAGAGAAGTTGACTATCCACTAAAGCCTCTGCAAAGGCGGGGTAACTCCCTTCAAGAAAGAGGGCTGCTTCAGCGAAAGCATCTGGTGTGGAGACCACGTGAAGAATCTGTTCCTTGCCCTCGGGTGAAATCTTATAGAGCTTCACCTTCCCCGAGAGAACAACATAAAATCCCTTTGCCTCCTCCCCATCGGAGAAGAGAACCTCCTTCTTCCCAACCTGCTTGAGTTTGGCAATGGCTTTGATCCTCCTCAGATCTTCTTCTCTCAAACCCGCAAAAAGGGGACATCGTTTTAATAGTTCGGTGGACATGCAACCTCCCCAAAGGGAATGGTGGAATGTTGGATTGATGGAATATTGGGAAAAACTATTATTCTATTATTCCAGTATTCTAATATTTCCATTATTCATTAATCACTATTCTTATGGAATCTACAGTTTTTTTACCATTTTTTCAAGAAAAAAAGGGGCTCCTCCCACCTTTTTTAAATAATTCTTAAATGATTTCATGGGGTTGATAGACCATGAAGTACCCCAACGCCCTCTTTTCCATTGGTCCTCGAATAAACTCATGATATTGAAATAAAAGAAAGATTATGTTAATCTCCTTTAAAATCATCATGGGAGGAAAATTTTTGAGTTCTCTTTCTAAAAATTTAGTTTTCTGGGCAATCATTGCCATCATCATGGTCTTCCTCTTCAAAATTTTTTATGGGACCCCTCGCCAAACGGTTTCAGATAAAAATTATTCCGATTTTATTTCGGCAGTGGAGAACAATCGGGTTCAGAAGGTAGAGGCTCAAGGTAGAAATATTACTTGGGTAGATACAGAAGGGAAACATTTTAAAACCTACGCCCCTGAAGACCCCGAGATGATTAAACTTCTCAGGGAGAAAAAGGTAATCATTAATGCAAAGAAAGAAGAGGAATCTCCTCTTTGGAACATACTCATCAATTGGTTTCCGATGATTATTTTGATCGGTGTCTGGCTCTTCTTCATGAGACAGATGCAGATTGGGGGTGGAAAGGCCCTCTCCTTTGGAAAAAGCAAGGCTAAAATTCTGACCAAAGAACTCCATCAGGTAACTTTTGAGAATGTCGCTGGAATCGAAGAAGCGAAAGACGAGCTGGAGGAGATTATTGCTTTTCTCAGGGATCCCAAGAAATTTACAAAGCTTGGCGGAAGGATCCCAAAGGGAGTTCTTCTCATCGGTGCCCCTGGAACGGGCAAGACGCTTCTAGCCCGAGCGATTGCAGGCGAAGCCGATGTCCCATTCTTCAGTATCAGCGGTTCTGATTTCGTTGAGATGTTTGTAGGAGTTGGAGCCTCCCGGGTGCGTGATCTTTTTCTCCAAGGGAAGCGGAATGCTCCTTGTATCATCTTCATCGACGAAATCGATGCTGTCGGAAGGCACCGAGGAGCAGGCTTAGGTGGGGGACACGATGAGCGAGAACAAACGTTGAATCAATTGCTCGTTGAAATGGATGGTTTTGAATCGAACGAAGGTGTGATCTTGATCGCGGCAACAAACCGGCCTGATGTTTTAGATCCTGCCCTTCTCAGGCCTGGCCGTTTTGACCGTCAAGTGGTTGTTCCCGTCCCCGATGTGAAGGGAAGGGAGGAAATTCTAAAGGTCCACTCCAAACGTGCACCATTAGCTGAGGATGTCAATCTCACCCTCCTGGCCAGAGGAACTCCTGGATTTACTGGAGCTGATCTGGAGAACCTCGTGAATGAAGCGGCTTTACTGGCTGCTCGATTGGGCAAGGAAAAGGTTGAGATGGTTGACCTGGAACAGGCCAAAGATAAAGTCATGATGGGTGTGGAACGCAAATCCATGATCATTCCCCTGGAAGAGCGGAGAATTACAGCCTATCACGAAGCGGGCCATACCTTAGTGGCTAAGATGATCCCTGGAACAGACCCTATCCATAAAGTGACGATCATCCCCAGGGGCCGAGCCCTGGGCATCACCCAGCAACTCCCTATTGATGAAAAGCATACTTATCCAAAAGACTACCTGCTGAACAATATTGCAATCATGATGGGAGGAAGGGTAGCAGAAGAATTGGTGTTGAACAGTCAAACCACTGGTGCAGGGAATGACATCGAACGTTCCACAGAGATTGCCAGAAAAATGGTATGCGAATGGGGTATGAGCGAAAATCTTGGTCCCTTGGCCTACGGTAAAAAAGAAGAACAGATCTTCTTGGGAAGAGAGTTTGCTCAGCACCGAGATTATAGTGAAGACACAGCTCGGTCTGATCGATAATGAAATCAGGGACATTGTGACCCAAGGTCATGAAAGAGCCAAAGACATCATCCAGACGAATATGACCATACTCCAAAAATTGGCAAATACCCTTCTTGAAAAAGAGGTCCTCGATGGCAATCAGATTGAAGCCATTATAAAAGGTGAGACGGTTTAGTCCCTTTCAACTTTCCTCCACAAAAGAATGAACCTGATTCGATGCCTTCACATCAAAAATGCCAGCGAAGCCATCCATCAAATGAAAAGGGTGGGAATCGATCCAACGGGCATCAAGTTAATGGAAGGGAAGTCCCTTCATCTCAATCTCATGGTGGAAGGGATCGATCCCCGAGCAGCCAATCTCCTCAAACAAGAAATGCTCTCTCTGGGCGGTGATGTGGCGGTCGACGGAAGGGGACTTGATTGCAGCACCCGGCAGATAGATGCCCTACTCATGGGAACTCAAAAACATTTCGAGAAACTGATCCTCAAATTAGAACGATATCCAGACCTCCAATCCCTTGGACAATCCATAAAAGAAACCATTAGAAATATTTCTAAAATCCAATACACCCTACGCTGTCGGAAAAGGACATTGACACTGGGAAAACGAACCCTTTTGATGGGAGTTCTCAATGTCACCCCAGACTCTTTTTCAGACGGGGGCCTCTTTTTTGATAAAGAGAAGGCAATCGCTCACGGAATAAGAATGGTTGAAGAAGGAGCAGATATCATAGATATTGGAGGGGAGTCAACACGACCAGGTTCAAAACCCCTTGAATTAGATGAAGAACTTCGTCGGGTCATTCCTGTCATTGAATCTCTATCCAAGAAAGTGGGTGTACCTATTTCAATCGATACCTATAAATCAGCCGTGGCACAAAGAGCAATTGAAGCAGGGGCGGAAATCATAAATGATATCAGTGCATTAAACTTTGACCCAAACCTCGCACAAGTGGCCGCCAAAGAGAATACCCCCCTCGTCCTCATGCATATCCGCGGAACTCCTGAAACGATGCAAAAGAATGTCTATTACGAATCCCTGCTCTCTGAAATACTCCATTCTCTTAAAGATTCCATACGAATGGCAGAATCTGCTGGAGTTGACCCTCGGCAGATCATTGTTGACCCTGGAATTGGCTTTGGAAAAACCGTTGAGGACAATCTTTTTATTATTAAAAATCTATATGAATTTCGAATACTTGGAAAACCTATCCTTTTAGGAACATCTCGCAAGAGTTTTATCGGAAAGATTCTAAATGCAGAGGCTGGAGATCGCCTGGAAGGAACGCTCTCAAGTATTGCTATTGGCGTTCTCAATGGGGCTCATGTTATCCGTTCCCACGATGTGCTTCAGACAAGAAAGGCAATCGCAGTAGCAGATGCCATACGTCTGGCAGGAACTAAGAGTTCGGAGGTCTGAGCCTGCCCTGTGGAGTAAGCCACGCTACTCCACAGGGTGAAGAGTTCGGAGTTAAGAGATATGAAAAGGCGTAAACTTGATTTTTGAACTCAAATTATGATAACGATGAGTAGCCTAATCCCCCCAACCCTTCTTTAGAAAAGGGTGGGAATGGGGGATTTTCAAGGTGTGGGTGGAACAGAATGAAGCGTAAATTATTTGGAACCGATGGAATCAGAGGGGTTGCTAATGTAGATCCGATGACCGGAGAGATGGCCATGCAGTTGGGCAGGGCCATCGCCCACATCTTTAAGGAAGTAAAGGGAAAGCATCGGATTGTAATCGGAAAGGATACCCGAGTCTCAGGATATATGCTTGAGACAGCCTTGGCCTCTGGCATCTGTTCCATGGGAGCGGATGTGATGTTGGTGGGCCCTTTACCCACACCAGGCATCGCCTTTATCACCACCAGTATGAGAGCGAATGCCGGCGTGGTCATTTCAGCCTCTCACAATCCTTACTACGATAATGGAATTAAAATTTTTTCTCGGGATGGCTTTAAGCTTCCAGACGAAATGGAACATCGCATTGAAGAACTGGTTCTTTCAAATCATCTCCATTCCCTTCGACCCACAGCGCGCGAAGTCGGGAAGGCCCATCGCATTGATGACGTCATCGGGAGGTATGTGGTTTTTCTTAAAAAGACCTTTCCTAACAACTTAACATTGGATGGGCTTCGAATTGTTTTAGATTGTGCCAATGGGGCGGCTTATCGGGTCGCTCCGACGGTCCTCGAGGAATTGGGAGCGGAGGTGATCCCCATCGGGGTGGATCCCAATGGGGAGAATATTAATGAAAATTGTGGTTCCCTTCATCCAGAAATCGTCACCCGTCTTGTCCTGGAGAAGGGAGCCGATATAGGGATCGCCCTTGATGGGGATGGAGACCGAATCGTCTTTGTAGATGGAAAAGGTAAACAGGTAGATGGAGATTACATTTTGGCGATCTGTGCTCTCCAAATGTTATCAGAAAAAAAATTGAAAAAGGAAACACTGGTCACCACGGTGATGAGCAATATGGGGCTCGACAAAACGGTTCAGAACGCAGGAGGGAAAGTGGTCAGGACTCAAGTGGGAGATCGTTATGTCGTTGAGGAGATGGTCCGCGGGGATTACAACCTTGGGGGAGAACAATCAGGCCACACCATCTTCTTAGATTACAATACCACCTGTGATGGCATCCTCACCGCCTTACAAGTACTAGCGATCATGAAACAGAAAGAACGACCTTTAAACGAACTGACCAAGGTGATGGAACCTCTTCCTCAGGTTCTTTATAACGTGGAGGTCAAAGAGAAGAAAAAACTCTCTGAGTTTTCAGAGATCCAAAAGAAAATACAAGAGATTGAGAAGTCATTAGGGCATTCAGGAAGAATGTTGATTCGCTATTCTGGAACAGAGCCCCTCCTTCGAATCATGGTCGAGGGAGAAGACGAAACAAAACTCCATCGGTTTGCCAAAGACCTTGTGGAATTGGTAAAGAAACGAATTGGAAAGTAAGGGGTAGAGTTCAGATTGAAGGGAGGGTTCTATGCCCAGGTTGGGAGTCAATATTGATCATATCGCCACAGTCAGACAGGCCCGGGGAGTCATGTATCCAGATCCTGTCACCGCTGTAGGAATCGTGGAATTGGCTGGAGCAGATGGCATTGTATGTCATCTGAGGGAGGATCGACGTCACATTCAGGATCGAGATCTCCGGATCCTTAGGGAAGTGATTCAAACTCGTTTGAATTTAGAGATGGCTGCCACCGAGGAGATGATCCGCATTGCCTTGGTGACCAAACCCGATATCGTCACCCTCGTTCCGGAAAAAAGAGAGGAGCTGACGACAGAGGGTGGTTTGGATGTCATCAAATTCTTTCCATCCTTTAAAAAGGCAATTCAACGACTCCATAAGGGTGGGATCCCAGTCAGTCTTTTTGTCGATCCTAAAAAAGATCAGATCAAAGCTTCGGAAGGAGTCGGTGCGGAGGCCATTGAAATACATACCGGTCATTACTGCGATGCGAAGACCCTTTCTCAGGAAGATGAAGAATTGAAAAAGATTCTCGATGCGGTCGCTGAGGCTTCTCATCGTAATCTCCAAATCGCCGCAGGACATGGTCTAAATTACGTCAACGTCCGACGGATTGCAGAAATAAAGGAAATTGAAGAACTCAATATTGGTCATAGCATTATCGGCCGGGCGGTCTTGGTGGGCCTGGATCAAGCCGTTCGAGAAATGATCGCGCTCACCCGATGATAAGAGTTCTGAGTTCGGAGTTAGGAGTTCGGGGTTAAAAATTTAAAACTAAAAACTCCAAACGAAGTGCTCCGAACTACGAACTAAACGCTCCGAACTATTATGGTTGTTGGAATTGGTATTGACATTGTGAATATTGATCGGATCGAACGTGTGATGGCTCGATGGGGAGATCTTTTTCTCGGTCGGGTTTTTACCGAGAAAGAAATTGTTTGGTGCCAACAGCGAACTCGGCCCCCTGAATGCTTTGCCACTCGATTTGCAGCAAAAGAGGCTTTTCTCAAAGCCATCGGATGGGGGCTTCGAAACGGTATTCAATGGACGGATATCGAAGTGGAGAACGATCCTATGGGGAAACCGTCGTTCTCCTTCCATCGAAAGGCAAAGGATGTTCTCAAAACCCTCCGAATCAAAAAGGCTCTTCTCACCCTTTCCCACGACCGACCCTACGCCGTGGCCCATGTACTATTAGAGGAAGGAAATGATGAAAGTAGCGACTGCTGAACAGATGCAAGAGCTGGATCGAAAGGCCATCGAGACCTTTCGAATTCCAGGGGTTGTCCTCATGGAAAATGCAGGAAGGGGGGCAGCAGAGATCATCTGCCATACCTTTCCTGATATCCACAAGAAGAAGATAGCGATCATTGCTGGAAAAGGAAACAATGGAGGAGATGGATTTGTGATCGCTCGCTATCTTCTGAATCAAGGAATTTCCGTGAGGGTCTACCTCCTCACCGACCCGAAGGGCCTGAGAGGGGATGCGGAGACAAATTCTAACATCTTCCACCGCATGAAAGGGGATGTGATCTCTGTTCCCTCTTCTAAAGATTACCAAAAAATAAAAAGGGATTTGGAAAAATTTGACATCTTGGTGGACGGAATTTTTGGTACAGGACTCGATGCGGAAGTCAGAGGTTATTATAGAGAGGTCATTGATCATCTCAATACACTTCAAAGGCCCATCGTGGCCATTGACATCCCCTCCGGATTGGATGCCGACACAGGCAAACCTCTCGGCACAGCCGTTCGAGCCTCTCTGACCGTCACCTTTGGTCTGCCCAAAATAGGACATCTTATCTCTCCAGGGCTTGATTATGTGGGAGAGGTAAAAGTCATTGATATCGGTATCCCCAAGAGGTTGGTGGAGGAGGAGAAAATTCCAGTCTATCTTTTGGAAGAAAAAGAAATCCAAGCATGGTTGTCCATTCCCCGCCATCCAGATACCCATAAAGGAGATTACGGTCACCTTCTCGTGATTGCGGGTTCCGTTGGCAAGACTGGAGCTGCAGCCATGGCTTGTCAAGCGGCTCTCAAAATGGGAGCAGGTCTGGTTACCCTTGCCATCCCAAAGAGCCTCAATCCCATCATGGAGATGAAACTGACAGAGGTGATGACAGAACCTCTTCCAGAAACTCCCAAACAAACCCTCAGCCTTAGGGCCTTCAGTGCTATCGTCCGTCTCTGCGAAAACAAAAAGGCTGTGATCATTGGTCCTGGCCTTGGAACGTTTAAAGAAACGCAATCCCTCGTCCTCAAACTAATCAGGACATTGGATCTTCCGATCATCTTGGATGCCGATGGATTGACTGCATTGGCAATACAACCTAAAATGCTTCCTACCACGAATCGCTCGCTCATCCTTACCCCCCACCCAGGAGAAATGGCCAGACTGATTCGATCGACGGTCAAAGAAGTCTTGGAAGATCGCATTGGACTCAGCAGAAATTTCTCTCAGTCCCAACATGTTCATCTCATCCTCAAAGGGCATCCCACCCTCATCACTACCCCCAAGGGGGAGGTCTTTATCAACCCTACGGGCAATCCAGGAATGGCCTCAGGAGGAACAGGGGATGTGCTGACAGGAATGATCGGCGGATTGGTCTGTCAAGGATTTGATATTCTCTCCTCTCTCCAAATAGCCGTCTATCTTCATGGAAAAGCAGGTGATGAAGGAGTGAAAGAAGTGGGAGAGAAATCCTTAATCGCAACGGACATCATTGAAAAAATTCCCGCCCTTCTCAAGGGAAGGATTTGATTTTGCCCTCTTCTTCATTTAAGATAGACTAAAATAAGCGTTATGAGTCGTACAGTTTCTCTTCCCCTCACCCCATCCCTCTCCCCTAGCGGGAAAGGAGGAGGGTGAGGGGGATGGAGTCGACCATGGACATGAGGAGTGAGATTAAGAAATTAGCCCATCTGGGAGAGACTCCCTACCCTTTTTTATCTCTCTATCTCAATACGAAATGGGATGATGAACAACAACGGGAACGCATTCGTCTCTTTACCAAGAATCAACTCAGGAAAGCTTATGATCAATTCAAAGATCGAGAGGATTACCGAGATAGTTTAGTCAACGACCAACAACAAATTGAGAGGTATGTCGAAGGGTTGGTACGTCGTGTCTATAACGAGGAGATGAACGGAACCGCCATTTTTTCTTGCAGCGGAACTGGAACATTTCTAACCTACCCTTCGATCATCTCCTTCGAAAATGAATGCTTCGCCTCCGATCTCCCCATCCTGCGACCCCTCGTTCGACTCTCTTCCCAATATCAGAACACCCTTGTCGTCATGGTGGATACGGATTCAGCCAGGTTATTTGAAGTGTCTTTGGAAGGCCTGGTGGCTGAATCCTCTATCGAAAATTACGTCCCAGGACGGCATGACCAAGGGGGATGGGCTCAGATGAGGTACCAACGCCATATCAAAGACCACATGGATAAACACCATAAGGAGGTGGCGGAGCAGCTCACTGAACTTTTTGATTCTGGAAAATGGAAGCGGGTCGTCCTGATCGGTCAGGATCGAATTCTCGCTAACTTTAAGGCCTTTCTTCCTGAACGAGTCAAACAGCAAGTTTCAGATTTCTTCTCGATGGATTTTTCAGAGGAACGTTCGAAAGTGTTGAGGCGGGTTTTCGAACGACTGCTTCAAAAAGAAAAAAAAGAAGTCAATCGTCAGATTCAGACCCTGAAGGAAAGGACCCCTCAAGGCGGTTTGGCCACATTGGGTTTGAATCCGACACTCGAGGCTCTGAATGCAGGGCAAGTTCATACACTTTACCTGCTGGCCTCCTTTACCACCCCAGGGGGGAAGTGTCGTCACTGTGATTCCCTCGTCCTCACTCATCGGCCAGGTGATTCGTCCATCCCCTGTCCACTCTGCAAAGGGGAGGTTAAGATCGTTGAGCTGGGAGAGGAAATGATGAGGTCAGTCCTCTGTCAAGATGGAGAAGTGAAGTGGGTCGAGGAGAATGAGGTGCTGAAAGAACACGAGGGTGTATGCGCTTCTTTAAGATATCGATCGTCCCTCTAAAGAAAGGACCCTTCCGAGACTCCTCTGTGAAAGGAGAACCAGAATGTTTGTCCAGATGAAGGTAAAGTTTTTGACTTTTGATTCCACATCAAATGGATTTGTCGTCCTCTTGATGGATCTATCCAATAAAACGGGGCTCCCCATCTGGATCGGCCCTTTCGAGGCCAATGCCATCGCGATGAAATTGAAAAAGATGGGGTCCCATCGACCATCGACCCATGATCTAATCAATAATATTTTAAAGAACCTTCAATCTCAAATTGTAAAAATTGTGGTCAATGACCTCAGAGAAAATACTTATTATGCATTAATCCATCTCGATCGAAGAGGAGAAGAAATCATCATTGACTCCCGTCCCAGCGATGCTATCGCTATCGCTTTGGCCGTGGATGCCCCCATTTTTGTATCCGAGCAAGTCATCGAAAAAGCGCGAACCATTGATATGGACAAAGAGGGAGATCAGCTAAAGGAATGGCTGGAAAATCTCAATCCCGATGACTTTAAATTTAAAGCTTGAGGGAATTGGTTTATCTGGTTTTTCCAGTTAGCCAAATAGACCAGAGAAACCAAATTGACTGGGAATTGGAAAAGGTGGTCGTCCAAACCAAAAGTTCAGCGGAGACGATTCGAATCGGAAAAAGCATTGGAAGTCGTCTCCTGCCAGGGGATGTCGTGGCTTTGGTAGGGGAGTTAGGGGCAGGAAAAACTCAATTCATCAAAGGAATGGCTATGGGAGTGGGGGTTGGGAAACCGACTTATATCTCGAGCCCCTCTTTTACACTGATCAATGAATATCCGGGGAGAATCCCTTTTTACCATATTGACCTGTTTCGGTTGGGATGGGAAAAAGATGCAGAAGAATTAGGCCTTGACGATTATTTTCAGGGCGAAGGGATCACAGCCATCGAATGGGCAGATAAGATTCCTTCCCTCCTCCCAAAAGAAATGCTTCTCATCCATATCGCTTATACAGGAAAGAATACACGGTCCCTGGAAATTACTGGGAAAGGAACACGCTATCTGAATTTGGTAGACCAAATTCAAAGTTCGGAGTTAAGAGTTAGGAGTTCGGAGTTACAAAAATAAAAATGTTGAACTCCCTGCCTGCGGCAGGCAGGCGAACTCATTACTCCAAACTGATACAAAAAGGGAGATGAAAGAATGGCATTGGTGGTTCAAAAATACGGTGGGACTTCCGTCGGGGATGTTGAGCGGATCAGAAATGTCGCCAGAAGGGTCCTCGATGCTAAAAATCAAGGCAACGAAGTAGTGGTGGTTGTTTCCGCGATGGCTGGAGAAACGGATAAACTGATCCGCTTAGCCCAACAGGTTGCTCCGAGCCCTGACGAGAGGGAAATGGATGTGCTCATCTCTACAGGGGAGCAGGTCTCCATAGCGCTGCTCACCATTGCTCTAAAGGCCATGGGCGCTGATTCAAAATCCTATTTAGGATTCCAGATCAAGATCGCTACAGACAGCGCCTTTGGCAAGGCCCGGATCACCGGTATCGACTCGGAGAAGATGCTGAACGATTTAAAGAGTGGGCGAATTGTGGTCGTGGCAGGTTTCCAAGGCGTGGACGAACTGACTAATATCACAACCCTCGGTCGAGGAGGGTCTGACACCACAGCCGTGGCCATCGCCGCCGCATTGAAAGCAGACTCGTGTGAAATCTATACGGATGTGGACGGAGTTTACACCACAGACCCCAACATCTGCTCCAAGGCGAGAAAGTTATCCAAAATCTCTTATGACGAAATGCTGGAGATGGCCAGCCTCGGGTCGAAAGTATTACAGATCCGTTCTGTGGAGTTTGCTAAAAAATATAATGTTCCCATTCATGTCAGATCATCTTTTAACGATAATCCTGGGACCATTGTTTGTAAGGAGGATGAAGAGATGGAAAGGGTTGTGGTATCCGGTGTGACTTACAATAAAAATGAAGCGAGGATTGAGATCATGCGCGTTCCCGATGTTCCCGGAATAGCTGCCAAAATCTTTAAGCCCATTGCCGATGCCAATATCGTGGTGGACATGATTATTCAGACCTCCAGCACCGAGAAAGGGTGTGCGGATGTGGCCTTCACTGTTCTCAAAACCGATTTCGCAAAGACCCTTCAGATTGTCAAAGAGACGATGAAGGAGTTCGGCGGAAAAGAAGTCAAATCCAATGAAGATATTGCAAAGGTTTCCATTGTAGGGGTCGGGATGAGGAGCCATTCGAATGTGGCCACGCAGATGTTCTCTGCTTTGGCCAAGGAGGGAATTAATATTCAAATGATCTCCACTTCAGAGATCAAAATCTCCTGTATCATCGACTCTAAATATACCGAATTGGCGGTCCGAGCCCTCCACGATGCCTTTGAACTGGATAAGCCGTCGGTCACAGAAGAGAAATAATCAATGCAAAATGATCAATTAGCAATTAACAGTTAGCAACGAAAAGATTAGTAAGCCAACTTAGTGCAAGATATTTTTATCACCATTGACAATTGTTAATTTTGCATTGCTAATTTTGCAATGATTTTTGCATGGCGAGGTTATCCTTTTGAGCAAGCAATCGATCAAAATCTACGATACCACCCTGCGCGACGGTTCCCAGGCAGAAGATATTGCCTTTTCTCTTGAGGACAAAGTCCGGATTGCGCAAAAACTGGATGAATTAGGCATCCATTATATTGAAGGGGGATGGCCTGGCTCCAACCCCAAGGATCTTCAATTTTTTCAAGAGATCAAATCCACCCTCTTATCTCAAGCAAAGGTCGTTGCCTTCGGGAGCACCTGCCGAGCAGGGATTTCACCCAAAAATGATCCGAACATCCAAGCTTTGATCGAAGCGGGCACAAAGGTGATAACCATCTTTGGAAAATCCTGGGACATTCATCCCCTCGAGGCGTTGAATATCACTCTCGATCAGAATCTCGAGATCATCCACCAATCCGTTCGATTTCTCAAGGACCGGGTTTCAGAAGTGATCTTTGATGCAGAACACTTTTTCGATGGATTCAAAAGCAATCCCCCGTACGCACTCTCGACACTCAAGGCTGCCCAGGATGCCCAGGCTGATTGGGTCGTCTTATGCGACACCAACGGAGGGACTTTGCCCGATGAGATCCAATCCATCATCAAAGAGGTGAAGAAAAAAATTAAAACTCCTCTTGGCATCCATGTCCATAACGATACGGAAATGGCTGTCGCCAATACCCTCCTCGCCGTCAAAGAAGGCGTGAGGATGGTCCACGGAACCATTAATGGTTATGGCGAAAGGTGTGGCAATGCTAATCTCTGTTCCATCATCCCCAATCTTAAGTTGAAGATGGGGATCGACTGTATCACGGATGAGCAGTTGAAGAAAATCAGAGAGGTCTCACGGTTTGTCTCAGAATTAGCCAATCTACCCCATTCTAAATACCTGCCTTATGTAGGGGATAGCGCCTTTGCCCACAAGGGTGGCGTGCATGTGAGCGCCATCCGAAAGAGTGACGCCACTTACGAACATGTCCCCCCGGAACGGGTTGGAAATCGTCAGAGGGTTCTGATCTCAGACCTTTCAGGCGAATCGAATATCCTCTATAAGGCTGCTGAATTTAAAATCGATTTCGAAAGTAAGGACCCAAAGATTAGAAAGATCCTTGATGACCTCAAACAACTGGAAAACGAAGGTTTTCAATTTGAAGGGGCGGAAGGCTCTTTTGAGATTCTGATGAAGAAGGCCCTCGGACAACATAAGCGGTTCTTCGAATTGATGGGATTTCGAGTGATCGTGGAGAAGAAGACAGAGGAAGAAGCTCCCCTTTCAGAAGCCACCATTATGGTCCGTGTGGGGAATCAGGTGGAGCATACCGCAGCGGTTGGAAATGGGCCTGTCAATGCTTTGGATCATGCGATACGAAAGGCTCTGGAGAAATTCTATCCTGAATTGAAAGAGGTCAGACTCCTCGACTACAAAGTCAGGATCCTTACCACCAAGGATGGGACGGGAGCCCAAACAAGGGTTCTCATCGAATCAGGAGATGGGGAATCGAAGTGGGGAACCGTTGGAGTTTCTGAAAACATCATCCAAGCGAGCTGGCAAGCCCTCGTAGACTCCATTGACTACAAGCTCCTCAAAAAAGAGGAAAAACAATGAATTTAGAATTGTAAATTGAAGAATTATGAATTCCTAAATTCCTCAATTCATCAATCGTTTTCCTCAATTCATTTCATGAAGCATTTTTCTATTGCCCAACAATGGGTTCTCTTTTTTTTGGCCCTTCTCCTTCTCGGTATCCTCACCTTTAAATTTTATGATCATTCCCCTCTTCCTCCAGAGGAGATCGTAAAAGAGATTGTCATTGAGGTCTCAGGAGAAATTCAGAAACCCGGAATCTATATTTTTAAAAATCCTCCCACATTAAGAGAGGCCATCGAAAAGGCAGGAGGTTTGAAGGAAACTGCCCAGTTCGATTCGATCTCATCCACAGAAGTTTTAGAAACAGGAACCCTCCTCACCGTCACGAAAGAATCTTCTCAAATCCCCCCTCACCCCCCTTTACCCTCCGGGCCAGAGGCCCTCTTGGGCCGGCGGCTAAAGGGGGGACATGGGGGGATTAAGCGAGAAGACCTAAAGATAAGAATCAGCAGGATGGCTGCCAATAAACTGCTCGTCTTTTCCATTCCCCTCGACCTGAATCGAGTTTCAGTCGAAGATCTCTGTCTCGTCCCTGAGATCAATGAATTTTTAGCCACGGAGATTGTTGTTTATCGCCAAAGAAGGAGAGGATTCCGATCCGTTCAAGAATTAAAAAATGTGAAAGGAATTGGCGAGAAGAAATACCTATCTTTAAAAAACTTCTTTATGGTTAACCATTAGCCTTCTCCATGTCGGGCAAATGGGTCATTTCGGGACAACTTGGATATATCTCACAATTTATAAATAATTACTCCCCCCAAAGAATTCAATAAATCTATTCACTTTTTAAATTCTCATGCTATCATTCCTATTTAAAATAAGGGGTGGGACAAAAATCTTTCTGGAATAAAAATCTGAAACCCATTTTCTTCAAAAAAAACGGTAAAAGTATTGACTTAAGTCAATGATTTTATTTCTCATAAGTTACTATACTAAAAACCACACTGAAAAAACCTGGTGATTGGAAGAAAGGAGGTTCTTTATGGGGAAAAAGGGTGCAAGAAATTTCTTTATATGGGGCACGGTCATCTGTACGGCGTTATTTATCTGGCTCACGATTGATACCCATACCACCATTCCTAAACGAACGAACACCGATAAACTGACGGATGAGGTGGTTTTTGGAAAAAGGGTCTGGCACAAATACAATTGTAATGACTGCCACACCATCCTCGGGATCGGGGGCTACTACTCTCCAGATTTGACGAAGACGTTTTCCGCGCGAGGTGAAACCTGGTTGAAAGCTTTCTTAAAGAACCCGGTTACACCTGATCCGGAAAGAAGAAAAATGCCCAATCAAAATCTTTCGGAGGACGAGATAAAGAAGCTGATCGCCTTCTTCAAATGGGTGGATGCTATTGACACCAACGAGTGGCCTCCAAAACCTATCACGGTAGCTAAATCGACTGGAGTTCCATTAAGAGAAACAACGCTAACGCTTACAGGGAAAAATATTTATAATCAGAATCGCTGTGATTTGTGCCATATGATTGGTGGGAAGGGAGGCATCATTGGCCCTGACCTCAGCCACGTGGGGAAGCAGCGGGATTCTGACTGGCTCGCCAAAACAGATCAAAGAACCAAAATCGCATAATCCAAATACTCAGATGCCAGCCTATCCGCAATTTTCAGATGAAGAGATTGAAGCCCTGGTTAGCTTCTTAACAGGCTCAATGAAGCTTGAGTTCGGAGTGGAGCTAAAATTAAAACCTTTTTCTCATTGAAATGGAGGGTAAATAGAGAAATGACTTACGAATCGCAAAAAGTGGCTATAAAATATTTCGTGATCTCGGCCGTCTTCTTCGGCCTTCAAGTCGTTGTGGGACTTCTTCTCGCTGCGAAGTATATCTGGCCTGACCCCCTCATCGGGTTTCTTCCGTTCAATACTGCCCGAGCCATCCATACCAATCTCCTCGTCGTCTGGATGATTTTCGGATTCATGGGAGGAACTTACTACATCGTTCCAGAAGAATCCGGAACAGAACTGTTCAGCAAGAAATTAGCCAACCTCCAATTCTGGCTGCTTCTGCTGGGCGGCCTTGTCGGGGTAGTTGGATTTCTATTCGGTTGGACGGCTGGAAGGCCTCTCTTGGAATTACCTGTAGAATTGAAATGGGCAGTGGTCTTAGTAGTTTTGATCTTCATTTTTAATGTCTTCTTCACTATGATTCGAACAAAGAAATGGACTGCCATTCAAGGAATGCTTCTGGGAGGCATCGTCATGTTGGCTGTCATGTGGCTTTTTGGGATCCCTTTCTTCAAAAACCTCACCCTCGACTATTATTACTGGTGGTGGGTTATCCATCTATGGGTAGAAGGGGCATGGGAACTGATCGCCGCATCCCTCATGGCTTTCGTCCTATTAAAGATTACGGGGGTTGACCGCCAGGTTATTGAGAAATGGCTCTATGTTGAAGTGGCCCTGGTTCTCATCACCGGCATCATTGGAACAGGTCACCATTACTACTGGATTGGAACACCAAATTATTGGCTCTGGTGGGGCGGAATCTTCAGTGCCCTCGAACCCCTTCCGATCTTATTTATGGTCTTTGACACCCTCAATCATGTGAGACACCGAAAGCTCCAGGTCACCAATCGATTGGCTCTCTATTGGGCGGTAGGTTGTGCCATCTTCCATTTCATTGGTGCAGGAGTCTGGGGTATGATCCATACCCTGCCTCAAGTCAATCGTTGGACCCATGGAACCCAGGTGACAACTTCTCACGGTCACATGGCATTCTTCGGTGCTTATGCCATGACTATTATCACTGTGATCTATTTTGCATTGCCTAAATTGAAAGGCTTAGATCAATTCAACCAAAAAAGGGGATTCTGGGCTTTCTGGATCACTACGATTACTATGATGATGATCGGGCTGGCCTTCGGAGCGGCAGGTCTCATTCAATCCTACTTCCAGAGAGGATTGGGGATTGAGTTTCTCACCGTCCAGGGGTTTATGAGGCCTTGGATGATGGCAGTCTTTTTTACGGGCCTCGGGTTCCTCATCGGGGTCATTATCTATATCGTTGATGTCCTAATCCTTGTAACGAAGAAGAGCTAATAGCTGATGGCTGATAGCTTTTGGCTTTGAGTTTTTGGCTTGTAACTCAACCCTTCCCTCCGGGGCAGGAGCCCCTCTGGGGCGGAGCCAGGGTTGATCAATCAGGGCTAAAGCCCTGAGTTACAACGTTGAGCTATGAAATCTGTTATTGCTGAAACGATTGATATCATCACTGAGAAATCCCTTACTCCACTTCAGGGTGTATGGATCGATGACTTAGTTATCGGTATTTTCTTCACAGGAGTGAAGTTATCGACAGGTCATGCCGGTTGTGCCTTCACGCCCATTGGGGAAGTCCCAGAAGCGGTTTGCTGTCCCACCTCAGCAGCCCGAATGCCACAGGCTGGGAATTTAGAAGGAAGGCCTGTTTCAGAAATTCTTAAATATGCCCTCGACCCCAATGTTCTAAAGAGTGCCATCGGGGTAGCCACCCTCAATGCTCTCTCCCAATGGATCATCGAATCAGAGAAAAGTGCCGGATATCAAATCACCAAAAACGCGGACGGCTTTGACCTTTTGGAAATCCAACCTGATGAGACTGTTTCATTAATTGGTGCCTTCGGTCCTTATATCCGTCGCCTTAAAATAATGGGGAATCCCTTCTTCATTATTGAAAAGAATCCCCAAACTTTGAGACCGGATGAGATGAAATATTATAGATCTGATTCTGAAATGGCAACCACTCTTAAAAATTCGGATGATGTCATTATTACAGGAAACGCCATTGTCAACCATACCATCGATCCTATCTTATCTTCGATCACTCATGGGAAACGCACTGCCATCATCGGCCCCACTGCCAGCATGATTCCTGATACCTTCTTTAAAAGAGGATTGACTGTGATGGCTGGGGTAAGAATCTTAAATCCAGATTTGATGATCAAGATATTGAAACAGGGGGGCTCCGCCTATCATCTCCTAAAAGAATGTTCAGAAAAGATCGCTTTCATCAGAGAATAACCCTTCCATAAATTTTGTTAATTTTCAAAAAAGCTGGATAAAAAATATTGCTATTCATTTGGTGTTGAGCTATTTAGTATAGAATGGTAAGGCCCACCTGCTTAAAGAGAGAAATTTATATGCATAGGGGTGAAAAGGGTTCTACCCCTTGGTAGGTTGTTAAAGATGATTCTATAATCTGAGGCGACATGAAGAAGGCGGGAAGAATAATGAAAAAGAAAAAAAGAATCGCTATTCTTACTGGTGGAGGGGATTGCCCAGGGATAAACGCGGTCATAAGGGCTGTGGCAAAGAAGGCGATACTTGAGAAGGAGATGGAGGTTATAGGCATAGAAGATGGTTATCATGGGATTGTCAATAATCGATACAGAACACTTAACTACAACGATGTTTCAGGGATTTTGACTTTAGGAGGTACCATCTTAGGGACTTCAAAAACTGTTAACCCATATCGGTATGCTGTCAGAAAGGGCAATCAACTAGAATTTAAAAACCTGTCGAAAATAACCATTAAAAATTTAAAGGATTTAAATATAGAGTGCTTGGTATGTATCGGAGGTGATGGAACACTTCGAATTGCCTATCGGCTTTTTAAAGATGGTATCCCCATCGTTGGAGTGCCAAAAACGATCGATAACGATCTGAGAGGGACAGATATCACTTTCGGTTTTAATTCTGCCGTTTCCATTGCCACAGAAGGGATCGATAGGATCCACACAACCGCCGAATCTCTCCATCGAATTATGATTGTGGAAGTGATGGGACATAGGGCAGGATGGATTGCTCTCTATTCTGGAGTAGCTGGAGGGGGAGATATTATTCTTATTCCTGAAATTCCATATGATATCCAAGCTATTGCTGAAAAAGTAAAAGAGCGAGATAAGAAAGGAAAAAGATTTAGTATCGTAGTGATTGCAGAAGGGTCGAAACCGAAAGGCGGTGATATCGCCATTCAGAGGATCGTGAAAGAGAGCCCCGATCCCATTCGTCTCGGGGGGATCGGTTTTGTGCTTGGGAAGCAGATAGAAAAGACCACTGGTCTTGAAACCCGTACGGTAGTAATGGGACATCTTTTAAGAGGGGGGTCTCCGACGCCCTTTGACAGGATATTAGCCACAGAGTTGGGCATCAAAGCAGTGGAGTTGATAGAAGATAAGAAATTTGGTTATATGGTAGGGGTGAAAGGAAATTCACTCGTTACGGTTCCCTTGAAAGAAGTAGCCAAGGGACCTAAATTAGTCCCCTTAAATCATCCGATGATAAAAGCTGCCCGTTCCTTAGGGACTTGTTTCGGAGATTGACGATACAAATGCTTTCAAAATATCATTTTCTCATCATCCTTTCTTTAGCTGTTATTGCCTTACCTTCTCTCTGCCACGCTACTCCCGAATATTCTGGAGAGACAGGACTCGACTGTACAACCTGTCATGTCGATGCGACAGGAGGAAAACTGACCAAGGATGGTGAGGACTTCAGGGAAGATTTAAAGTCTAAAGGTCTCTATCGTCCTCTCGGTACAATTCAAAAAGCGGTTCGTTTGATCATTGGCTATCTCCATTTGCTAACCGCCATTGCCTGGTTTGGAACCATTTTTTATGTGCATATCCTCTTGAAACCAGCGTATGCGGCGAAAGGATTACCTAAGGGAGAATTAATCCTCGGGTGGTCTTCAATTATCATTATGACCATCACAGGGACACTGTTAACGATTTCTCGAATTCCTGCATGGAACATGTTTTATACCACAAGATTTGGGATCTTATTGAGCATGAAAATCCTTCTGTTCATGATTATGGTGGCCACCGCTGCTATCGTGACGTTTGTCATCGGACCTAAAATTAGAAAGAAGAAAACTCAACCTCTTCTTCAGAAAAAAGATAAACTAACCCCGGAAGAACTCCAGCACTTTGATGGGAAAGAAAATAAACCGGCCTTCTTCGCTTATAACGGGAAGGTGTTTGATGTATCCTCCAGCAAACTTTGGAAAGATGGGACCCATTTTAAAAAACATTCTGCGGGGAATGATCTCACCGATGTTCTTAAGACGGCTCCCCATGGAGAAGAGAAGATATTACAGATGCCTGAAGTTGGAAAATTATTACCGATGGGGACAAAACTTGAAAAACCTACCTTTGAAAAAGTCTTCTATTTCATGGCTTATATGAATCTGATTTTCGTCTTCTTGATTACTTTTGTAATTGCGCTCTGGCGATGGTGGTAAGCAGAAAATCAATAACCAATTTTCAATGACCAATGAGCAAATGACCATTGATAATTGATCATTGGCTATTGACCATTAACTCTTTTGGAACTGGAATTCTTGCCTTTTTAAGGTTTTCTTCAACAAAGGGATAGAGGATCAGTTCCTCTTCTTCAAAGTCTTCAAAATCGGAACGGATCTCCTTTAATCTCTGCCTCAACTTCTTTATCTCCTCCTGTGAAGAAAAGTTCGCCATCACAGCAGGGAAACAATCTATTCCTTCTCCCACCAAATGTTCTAACGCCTTGAGTTGGTAGTCGAATCCTTCAGGCTTTGTCTGGGTTAATCGTGTGAAGTCCTCAGGCGAGGCTCCTTTCAGGCTTACCCGGACATAGAGATGAGGGAAACGGGATAGGTCCTTAGCATAAGAAGGATCATGGCCGATTAAAATTCCGTTCGTCTCTAAAATGAACTGGAACTCTTGGGGAATGAGGTTAAGAATTTTTAACAGATGAGAGCGGTGAAGGGTGGGCTCGTTACCACTGATCCGGACATGATAAAATCCTTTTTTTCTGGCGATGGAAGTAAGATTTCGAACCACTTCCTCCGGGGAATAGAAGCGTCCAACTTTTTCAGGTTGAACGACGCTATTCCAGGACCAACAAAAGAGGCACCTCAAACAACATCCGACACAGTCAGCAGTGGCAATTCCTCCATAATAATAAGCAGGACGGAACCGATAATATTTTCTCTCTTCTCCGGAACCAACAATTTTCCCCGTTTCTTCGGCCCATGCGATGGGATCCATCGTCAAGGCCATCACATCCTTTCCTTCAACCCCATCGCTTCCGAGACCAAATGGATCACTTGATCAAAGTTGAAAGGTTTGGAGATGATGAGATCGATCCCGCTTTCGTTCATTTTTTCTCTATCTAATTCCACTCCCCATCCAGTGATCATGGCAATGGGAACTTTCGGATTGATCCCTTTGATCGCTTTTCCTACTTCCCATCCTGAAAGTCTTGGCATTCCCAGATCGGTGAAAACGATATCGAAGGGTTCAGACTTGAATCGTTCAATCCCCTCTTCGCCATTGGAGGCAACGGCCACCTGATGACCTTTGGTCTTGAGCATCCGAGAAAGGATATCTCGAACAGAATCCTCATCGTCGATTACTAAGATCCGTGCCTGTCTCGCCTCCCTAATAGGAGCGACCTCCTTCACGACAGCTCCCTCTTCTCCATATCCCGTCGGAAGATGAAGGATAAAGGTTGTCCCCTTCCCAGGTTCACTCTCGATCAGGATCTCTCCTCCATGGCGTTTGATAATACCGTAGGAAACGCTCATCCCCAACCCAGAATTCTTCACACCTTTTGTGGTGAAAAATGGGTCAAAAATTCTCTTTTTCACTTCTTCCGTCATTCCCATTCCTGAATCAATGATCCTTACTTCCACCCAATCCTCTGTTTGAGGTTGTGTGGCAATGGTCAGTTTCCCACCCTCTGGCATGGCATCCACCGCATTAAAAATAATATTGGTCAACACCTCCCTCAGCTCAGAAGGATTTCCCATGATCAAAGGGATATCTCCTAATTGGGTCAACAATTCAATCTGTATCCCTTTCTTTTGCGTCTGACCCTTCCAGCGGGGTTGGGTGATGTTCGCAACTTCCGTAATGATCTCATTAAGAGAAAGGGAGACAAATTCCTTATCCCTTCTCACCCCCGTAAATTCCTGTATTCGGCGAACCGTCTCTGCTCCATCCTTGGAAGAACGTTCGATCACCTTCAATCCTTCACGAATTTCTTCAGGGCTGAGGCGGTCCATTTGATAGAGAAGAAGCTGAATATTTCCCAAAATGACCGCCAGGACATTATTGAAATCGTGAGCCACTCCACTGGCCATCTCTCCCATGGCCCTCAATTTCTCGGCCTGTACGATCTGGTCTTGTGCCTGTTTTAATTCTTGTAGCGTTTGTTTTAAATCAGAAAAGAGTTGAGCATTCTCAATGGAAATACTCATTTGGCTCGCCAAAGAGGAGAGAACTTTGAGGTCCTCTTCGTCAAACCCATTGAGTTCCTCGCTCTCAATATTTAAAACCCCGAATATTTGATTTCTCACCTTTAAGGGGAAGGCTGCTTCTGATTTTATGGAGGACCCTCCAAGAATATACCGAGGATCTTTCAATACGTCCGGGGCACAGTGAGATTCACCGGTATGGGCCACCCATCCCACAATTCCATCGATCCCGATCCTAAACCTATATTTCTTCGATTCTTCTTCATCTCTGCCGATCACCTGCTTGATATAGAGCTCATGCTTTTTCCCATCCAGAAGAAGAATTCCACAGGCCGCATAACCGAAGTGATCTTTGAGAAGTTCCAATGCCTTTCTGAACAACTCATCAAGGTCCAAAGTGGATGAAAGGGTTTTCCCAATCTCGTAGAGTGCCGTTAATTGTTTGATTTTGGCCAAAGAATCTTCATAGAGTTTGGCGTTTCCGATGGCAATGGCTGCCTGGTGAGCAAAGTTGTAGAGGAGATCAATCTCTTTTTGTTGGAAACAGACTTCAGGATCAGAAGACCCTATCACCATCGTCCCGATGATCATTTCCCTGACGATCAAAGGCACACCTAAAACCTCTTTAAAATGATAGGCATCCAATTCCTTTATCCGATTGGGATGGTGCTCGTAATCCTTGTAGAGCACCGGAGATTTCTTCGCAATCACTTCCCCAATCACACCGCCCCACGGAGGAGAAAATTCTCTTCCGATTAATAACTCAGGTAAACGATGGACAATCGCAATGGCATAATTCTGCTTCCGATTATCCCAGAGGGTAATCGTCCCCGACTCCGCGCCCAAGAGTTCGACAGCGCTCTCCATGATTTTCTGAAGAATCACTTTCACTTCAAGTTTTAAGGCAATCTCTTGACTGATCGAATAGAGGGTCTTCAGTTCTTCGAGGCGTTTGATGTTCTCTGTATAAAGAGAAGTCCTCTCCATGGCTCCACTGATGATCTGAGCAATCGAGTTGAAGAGATCCTTTTCGAAGGGGGTGAATTTTGAAATCTCTTTTCGTGCGATATTCAAAGTCCCATAGATCTTGTCTCTTGATTTAAGTGGGATGACGGCCAGAGATTTCAATCCCTCTTCAATCACTAAGGGAATGGCATCTGGATAGTTGGGATAATCTTCGATAAAACTGGGTTCTCCTGAAAGGGCAACCCTCCCCGTGGTCATTTCCCCCAATTTCACCCGTCTTATCCTTTTTAAGAAAATCCTGGAAAATCCCCGGTGGGCAACGAAAACTAAATCGTTCATCTTCTCATCGATCAGATAGATGCCTGCGGATCGAACCCCTATCATCTCCATCATCTTATCCAGGCTTTTATTTAAAATCTCATCGAGATCAACAGATTGATTGACGGCCTGGCTGATCGCGTTGAGGGTGGAAAGCTCCTGATTGAGCCTCACTATCTCCTCTTTCGATTTTTTTGTCTCAGCGCTCATTCGACACTCTCTCCCATGCTATCGGGACAAATCTCATTCCATTAAAATCAATCCAAAGATATTTCTTTCTTCCCCATGGGTTTTTACCACGTCAATAGGAAACTCATTGTCCCTTGCCGTCTTAAAGACATCGATGCCACAGGCCTCCATCGAAGGTCTTGCCTCATATCCATGTTGACAAGAAGCAGTCAGGTCGCACTCTTTGCAAAGACGACAAGGGCCAGACCCCATGCTCCATGCCTTGTAGTAGCCCTCTAGAAAAATTTTAATCTCAAGGCGGACAAGGGTCTCGTTGAAATTCTTTGACCTTTCTCCCTTCGCTAATCTTTGATGAAGCAAAATGGCCTTTTGGTAAGAATCGATGACCTTTCGAGTCACGTCTGGGGTGGGAGTATGGGGAGGGCAGCAATGACTCAACCCGAACCCAGGGCATCCAAACTGACATTTCATCCTGACCCATTCGGCGGTGACAACAGAATGAGGATCAATCATCCTCGCTTCATCCACCCCCATCTCTAAAGCCTCTCTGCAATAGAACTCAACGGGCTCCATCCTATCTCCTTTTCCGACAGTCTACTCTAATGTTAAATAAAAGAAAAAAAGATTCCATTTCGGAATGACTAAGACTTCTTCTGTGTAAGCTCTTTCACCTCTGATCGAGCCTCTTCCCACTCTGGGCTTCCCTTCTCCAACCATTCAATGGCCTTTCTGAAATGGAAGATGGCATTTTTCTGATCCCTTCTCAACTTGAAATATTTCCCAAAATAGAAATGGGACATCCCTTTTTGTTCCATTCTACCGTAAATGGATCCCAGGTTGAGATGGACATCGATGAAAAGAGAAGCCTCCTTTTTTACCTTTAAAAAAAGAGGAAGGGCTTTGGAAAGCTCCCCTTTCTCTTGATAGGTTCTCCCAAGATAATAAAGCGTGAGTAAATCATTGTTTTGACCTGACCCGCTCGAAGGTCTCGATCGCACAGCCTCGAGGTCCTCCATGGCTTGATCCAACTTCCCAGAAAGAAAATAGACGACGCCTCGCTCTTTTAATATATCAAGATCGCTGGGGGCAAAGGAGTGGGCACTTTGAAGGGCCTCCATCGACTTATCGAGCCTTCCCATTTTTCGGTAGGCAAGACCTAAACCGTAATATCCATCCAAATCCTTAGGGTTCGCATCGACAAATGACTGGAAATGCGTGACCGCTACATGGGGCTCCCTCTCTTCCGCAAAGGCTTTTATTTGAATCCTCTTAAAGTTTGGGATGGTTCTGAGAGGACCGGAGGGTCTCTGTTTGATCTGGAGAAGATTTTCGAGAAGAGAAAGCCGCTCCTCGGCTGCCGGATGGGTAGAAAGGTAAGAAGGTATTTTGGGGGCTAAAGCTAAACTCATCCTGACTATCTTATTCAGAAAGGTAATCATCCCATTGGGGTCGTAGCCAGCCTTGACCAAATAATTTAGGCTGTTTTGATCCGCATCGACTTCCATCTCTCGAGTATATTTTAATATAAGAGCTTCTGCCGTGGCCATCGCCATGGTTGCCGCCGCTTGGGAGCCTGCCCCGCCTCCGCCTGCCAGCATGGCGGCAAGGATGGCCACCATGGAGGCAATATTGAGTCGCTTCGCCCTCTCAATCAATTGGGAAACATGTCTCGCTGTGACATGGGAGATCTCATGGCTGAGCACCCCTGCGATCTCCTGCTCGTTTTCTGCTAAAACGATAAGCCCTGTGGTGATGAAAATATACCCGCCCGGAATAGCAAACGCATTGGGATCGGGTGCATTGACCACATAGAATTTAAACTCAAAAGGGGTGGGCCCCACCTGATCCACTAAAGAATATCCCACCTTTTCGATAAAATTCTGAAGGGTGAGATCTCTTACCATTTCCATCTTCCCCTCCATTTCAAAAAGGATCTGTTTCCCTAATTTCTTCTCTTCCTCTGTCGTCAAAGCATAAACCTCTCTGATGGAACTTCCGAAGAGGAAGAATAGAAGGAGAAAAGAAATAAACTTAAAAAGAAATACTTTCTGAGACCTCATCCTTCTGCCCCAAAGTGATACAATATTAACATGTCCTGTCAGTCTCTACAATAAAAACATAATGAAGGCTTGTAATCCCTCAGTCACGAGGTATGAAATTAGCAGATCCGCCAGGAATGTTATCAAAAATCTTATCAAGCGGATTTCCTAATATTTATATAGGTAAGGGTCAAGATCGCTATCATCGATGAATCCTTGTTCTCTCCAAGAGATTTTATGGTTTGGAGGGAACGTTAAGGTTACCGCTATAAGATTTTCTCCGACATCCCTATCGGATCATTGTAGGTTCGAACAAAGACGGGAGGGGGTGGAAGCTGTTCGCAATGGGCAAGTGATGAACCTCAGGGGGATCAGACGGAATAAAAAAGCCCTATATATCCTCTCCATTTGGGTGGGGTTTGGATGGTGGGAGTCAGAGGATATATAGGGCCTAAAAACAACGACAAATTGTAATCCCCCCTCTCCCCCCTTTAGTCTCCGACCCAGAGCGGTCTCTGACCCGGAGGGCAAAGAGGGGTTGCCTGCCTGCCGGTAGGCAGGGAGGGATTTGGATCATTGTTCTAAACAGGGTTTATGAAATGAATAATCTCCTATCTGGATGACCTGCCACTTTAACCACTCGAAACTTCGTTTCAGAAATCGTTCCTCTTTGGGTCGAACCAGTTTTTTCTCTTTCTTCTTCGGATAAGTCGAATATCGTTCTTTAACATTCTCGGACATAACCGATCACCTTCCCTTATGAGATCTCTGAAAAAATCTAGAAATATGCAGAGCTCTCTGATTAAAAGATTAATAACGATTACACCGATGAGTTACTCCTTGGAAAATCACTGTAATCTTTTTGAAATCTGTGTAATCAGAGGTCTCTGATAAAGGGTTGAAGGTTTTCCAGAGACCTCTTAGGTTCCCTTCCAATTTTTAATGGCTTCATTGAAACGCTGAACGAGTCCATAGAAGCCGCTGGCGGATAAGGGTTTCCCTCCCCCTCCCTTTTCCTTTTCCTGGCGGATGGCATAAACCCTACCTCCCCCCATGGCGGCCGCTTGGCTAAACTCCTTCAATTCCCCTTTCTCCCGAGCCTTGATCTTTTCCAGCTCCAGGCCATGTTCTTCTTTCATCTCGTGTTCGGTGAGGTATCCTGTGATCCAGGCCCAACTCATCGGGTAGGTATCGGGATTGAAGATGACGGAATAAAAATGCCAAACGATGATGGTCAAGGTGGCTAAGATCGCCTCATAAAAATGGATTGCCCGGGCAACATCCCAGGTCCACATCGGAAAAAATTGCAGCCATTCCGTCTTAAACCATAGAATGAACCCTGTCACCGTCATCACGATGGTTCCCCAGATCAGACCCAGGTATTCCAGCTTTTCACGAAAATTGAAGCGAGGCATTTTAAGCTCTTTGGCCGGCCGGTTGATGAAAAAGTTATTCTTCAAGGTTTCCCATAGGTCTATGGCATCTTTCAACCCTGGGATCATATCTTTGATAATTCCTCTGCCTCTCTCCGTGAAGATACAATACAAGATGTGATAGCCCCCCAGGAAAACCGTTGCCACACCACAGAGGCGATGCAAAAAACCTCGAAAGGTCATTCCCATAGGAATATCGGTAATGGGAGAAACCCAGAAGGCGGTCGAATAGCTTAAGGCAAAACCCGTGATGACCAGGAGCGTAAAATTAACGGCAAGATTGATATGCTGCATTCTCTCATTCAATGTCATTCTCAGGTATTTCTTTGTCATGGCGGCCTACTCCTTGCTTCTTAATGTGCCCGGTCAATCGTCTTTCTCAACCAATCCATAAAGTTAAAGAAAGTCAATCCTCCAATGACAGCGACTATTAGTAAAATGTAGACGATTCTCACCCACCCAACCACCTTTTCTCCAAAATCTTCTCCGGTGATCGAGGCAACAGTGTGCATCTTTCCTTTAGCAAAGTTCTCCGAAGCCCCAGGATGACAGCTACCGCAAGTCTTCTGCAAGTTATCTTTATGAATCATTGACTTGGGATCTGAAGAGGGCTGGATGTTATGGACCCCATGACAACTGGCACAGTTGGCTGAAAAAGTATCTCCTCCTCGATAAGAAAGCCCGTGAAAGCTATCGTAATAGGATGTGACGGGTGTGGTGGTAATTTTATATTCTTTTGAGATTCGCTCCGCTGCGTGACACTGCGGGCAGGTCGTTAAGGCGATTCGCCTCTCATTGACCGGAGAATCGGGGTCTACCTTCGCTTTAATTCCGTGGAAACCATGACAAGTCGTGCAGGTGGGAGAGTCACTTCTTCCCCTTGCTGCAAGAACTCCATGGACACTCTCTGTAAATTGTTTGGTAATATCTGGATGGCAAGAACCACAAGTCTGGGGAATATTCGACCGGAAGATCGTTGATTTTGGATCGATCAAGGACCGCAAGCTATGGCTCCCATGGCAATTCGTACACGTGATCTCTCCCGTTTTCCCATGCACACTTTTCTTAAACTCCTCTTTCGGAAGGGCCGCCCCTAAAGCATGGTCTTTGACAAATACCGCATCCGCATGACAGCGATTACATGTATTGTCGATGTTGGAAACGTGGGTCATCGATCTCGGATTTTTGCTTGCCAGGATATTATGTTTTCCGTGACAATCGTAACAATTGGCTGCCCTCTCCATTCCCTTCATGATCATTTTGGAATGAAGACCCTGTTGATATTCTTTATCTGCCTTCTCGTGGCAAGTGGCACAGTTTACCCTTTTGTCCGCTGCCTTCTGCCCACCTTCGGCATGTTTATCATCTTTAATACGGGTGTGGCAATCCGAACAGGATAGCTTTCCGTGGGCTGAATTTTTAAAACCTGCCTCTGAAACAAAAAGAGAAATACTTTTACCCCGCGCATCTTGCTTTTTTAGGGACTCATCCTGATGACAACCCAAGCAGAGGGAATTGTCGCTCCAAGCGACTCCGATCATCCCCCCAAATATCAGGAAGATGGGAAGGACCCCCCAGAGGAACATCCAAACCTTGTTTCCATCTTCTCTCCATTTCATGCGGGAACCCTCCTTGGGATGAGGAAAGGGAAAAACCCTTCTTTTTTTAAATTCTCTCTCTCAATCTTTTCAAAAGCACATTCCACTGCCGACTTGATCTCTTCCAGGTCAACAGGTTTCATGGCTTGATAGAAGATGCCTGCCCCTCGGAGACGTTTCACCAATCCGAGAGAAACCTCGGAGGAGATGACGATGACCTGGATTTTATCATCAATCTTTTTAAAGAGGGGAACTAAATCACAAGCCTTCACTCCTTCAATCTCATCATCGAGGAGGACGACATGGATGTTTCCTTTTCGAACCTTTCGAATCATCTCACTCACCATTTTTGCCATCTCGAGTTTGTAGCCAATACCATGGAAAAAAGTGGAGAGTGATTTGGCCCAGAGATCATCCTGGTATGCCATGAGGATCGTTTTCGATTTCATATGAAACTCCTCCTCAGTCTATGTCACCCGGATAGGCATTTCTCCCTTTCTAGAGGAGGAGAATCCCGCTCCCACGAAAGAGGAGATGAGGATACCTGCCGGGACCAATTGGGCTAAGACTACGATCACCCCTCCGGTGAAGAAAAAACAGACTCCTAAGAGTCCAATGCCTCTGATCCCTCCTGCATAAGCAATTCCTAAGGAGACCGATGCGATCGCTAAGACCAGGATTAAACTTAAAAGGACTAAAATTTTTTTCATTTTCCCAGACATTTTGGTTTTTTTCAATGCTTATTTTTCTACCGGTGCTGCCTCAACTCCTGTGAGTATGACCTTCTCTTCAGCAACACCTTTTTCTGAAGCCTTCTTCTTTGCAACCAAGCCCGTCATGGTTCCGATGAAGGAGAAAAATAGGATGATTGCAGGAATCAGCTGAAGGAGGACAATAATCGCTCCGATGATGATGAAAACCCATAGGACAGCCCCGGCATCCTTGAAATTGATAGACCTTGCAAAGGCTGGTGTGGCCATGAGGGTGATCAACCCAACCATTAATCCAACCAACCAAAATTTTTTATCTTTAAACATGCTCCATTCCCCCTTTCTAATGGGTCAGTTTTAAATAGTGCATTTCATATGCCAACGTGAAACCAAAACTTAAATTTGATTTATTTATTTGAATTTATTGATTTTTTTAATAGGAAGGAGCCTTAGGCTATCAACCTAAATGTATATTTTTTATATACAATTTTTAGGTGTAAAATGAGCAAAAATTCACTAATTAATAGAATTAACTGATTTACTTAAAGAATAATAAAAATATGCAGTTGAATACCTAATTAAAATCCTAAGGTGCGGGCTAAGATGGTGAAGGCAATTATTGGAATAAGCCAACAGAAAAAAGCAATGATAAAACAGAGGCTTACATCATCTGTCTCAATCTTTTTTATCTCTCCATATTTAATAATTAATATTGTACCAAGGGCAGCAATACCCACTACTACAATTGACCAACCCACAATCAACCATTTAAAGAATTCTGACAAGCAAACCTCCAATGGCCAATAGGCAATGGTCAATTATCAATTCTTGATTTTTAGGTTTCTTATTGCCCATTGATTATTGCTAATTGGTCATTGACAATTGATTATTTCCTATTCTCCCCTAACTCTTAGGTTATACTTTCTCATCAGTGCCTGAAAATTTGGCCTGAGCATCCCTACCTCTTCAGAGGCCCTCGTGACATTCCATTGATGGCGCTCTAATGCATTCAGAACAAACGCCCTCTCAATTTCCTCAACCGCCTTTTCCCTCACCTGTTTCTTGATCTCTTTTAATTCCTCACTCGTCAAAGGAATATGGTTTTCCGAACTCTCTTTCTCTTGTTGACTTGGAAGGATAAGATGTTCCATTCTTACCATTTCATCATCAATCATCACCACCGTCCGCTCGATCACATTCTCCAGTTCTCGAACATTTCCTGGCCATGGATGTCTCATTAGTTTTTCCATTGCCTCGGGGGTAAACCCCTTGATCGTTTTTCCCATTTCCTCAGCACATTTCTTAAGAAAATGGGCGGCTAAGATGGGAATATCCTCCTGGCGTTCTTTCAGGGGAGGAAGGCTGATGGGAACAATATTCAGTCGGTAATAGAGATCCTCGCGGAAGGTTTCTTCTTTGATCATCTTTTCGAGGTCCTTATTGGTTGCCGCAATGAGTCGAATGTCCACCTTTTTGGCCTTGGTTCCCCCCACTGGGGTAAACTCTCTTTCCTGCAAAACCCTGAGGAGTTTGGCCTGAATAGACAGACTGATATTGCCCACTTCATCGAGGAAAACAGTCCCCCCATCCGCCACTTCAAAAAGCCCTGGTTTGGTCGTGACGGCACCGGTGAAAGAACCTCTGACATGGCCAAATAATTCACTTTCCAGGAGATTCTCTGAAAGAACAGCGCAGTCCACCGGAACAAATTGTTTCTCCCTTCTTGGGCTGTTGAAATGGATAGCCCGGGCAATGAGTTCCTTCCCCGTTCCACTCTGACCATAGATTAAAACGGTACTATCGGTCATGGCCACCTTAGCAATGACCCGGTAGATCTCTTGCATCTTTTTGCTCTTCCCCATAATGTTGTGGAACCCATATTTTTCCTGTAACTCTTGACGCAGGTAAATATTTTCCGCCATGAGGCTCTTCTTTTCGACCGCCTTCTTTACCACAATGGAGACCTCATCGGGTGTAAAGGGCTTGGGGATATAGTCGAAGGCTCCCAACTTCATGGCTTCGACAGCGGTTTCCACAGTAGAAAAACCAGTGATCATGATAGTGATGGAATCAGGATACTCTTTACGGAATGTCTTCAGAACCTCCATTCCATCAATCCCTGGCATTTTTAAGTCGGTGAGAACGATGTCAAAGGGGGCGGTCTTCATTTTATCAAAGGCTTCTTTCCCACTCAGAGCGGTTTCCACCTCATACCCTTCCTCCTCCAGAATACGTTTGCAACTCTCGCAAACGATCATTTCATCGTCGATCACCAAAATTCTGACGTTAGACACTGCCTTTTCCTCCCCCACCATTTCTTACTTCAAAACATCTTACCATAAAGGAAAGAATTCTTTCAATCTTCCCCTTTCTTTGCAAACTCTCTCGGTCTCCTCAAAAATCCGATAATGAGGCTAGCCAACAAGGCGGCCAAGGCCCCAATCCCAAAAGACCAGCGAAAGGTTCCTATGAGATCGGTCAGATAGCCACCAACGATTGGACCACACATGGCTCCCATCCCATAAAAAAGAGTTAATAAGCCAATCACTCTTCCGGCAACTTCTTTCGGAAAATAGTCCCTGGCACAGGCAGCATACATTGGAAAGATAGGACCATAGATGAAACCGAACCATCCTATGCCTATCATCAAAAATAGAAATATTGCCCTTGGCAAAAATGATAAAAAGAATGCTAAGTGCCAATAATGAATGTATCACAATAAGTGACTTCGCCCTTCCGATATAATCAGAGAGGGTCATTAAGACGAACCCCCCGACGATGCTGGTCAAGGCCAGAATGCTGATGAAGGTCGAGGCAACAGGGTATGGAATTTTCAATTCCACTACCCCATAGGTAACGATGAAATCCGAAACGATATATACAGCGACGGAGATAAATAAATAGGAAGCGCCAATCAACCAGAACGTCCGTTCTTTAATAATGTCCCAATAATGGAAAGAAGCCCCATGCAGAGAGGGAGATGGAATCGACTTCGCAGTTTCACCCCAAGGGAGAAGTCCTAACTTCTCGGGGTCATCCCTGAGAAGTAAGAAATTAATGGCGATCAGGATCAATCCAGAGACCCCTAATAGGGTCCAGCCCATTCTCCAACTGTAATTTTTTACGATGGTAGGAAGAATGATTCCCATCAGACCAAATCCTAAGGCATAGCTGGGGGAAAGTATTCCTAATGCCAATCCTCTCTTGTTTCCTCCAAACCATTTTTGGACCAAAGCAGAAATCGGAGTCCACACCGCAGCAGCTCCTATTCCCACAATCCCATGGTAGAAGATGGCCGTGGTGAGATTCGACGCCTGTCCCATTAAAAGGGTACCTACTCCCAAAAAGAGGCAAAAGAAACTGACGACAAATCTCCCACCGACACGATCCATGAGCCAACCCATCAATGGTGAGAAAAGGATGTAGGTTAAAAAATAACCGGCCCTGATCATTCCAGCCTGAGTCATATTGATGCCAAGATCCTGGATCATCTTAGGCAAAAGCACTGAATAAGCACCAATGCGAATGCTGTAGTTAACGAAGAGGGTGATAAAGCTTGTTCCCAGAACCACCCAGCCCCAATGAATCCCAAAGGAATGTTTTTTATGCCCGGTCATGATCTATTCAACTTGGCGTTGTTAAATTCAAATAGTATTTTAATTTCCAAATCCCAAATACCCATATCAAATGCCCCTCACCCTAAAGGTGAGGGGCATTTCAAATTTCGTTCATTACTGCCTGCCGCAGGCGCTGAGCCTAAAATGGTACAGGGCAGGCAGGGATTTTCTAATCTGCAATCCGCAATCTGGGATCTGAAATCGCAGGGAGCCTCTCCTCCAGATCTTTCAGATCTTTGATCATAAAGTCTCCCTTCCGCTCGTCTGACCGGTCGAGGTAAAAGGCTTGAATGCCCAACGACCGAGGAACGAGATAATCAAACTCGTAGTGGTCACCAACGTGGATCATCTCTTGGGGATTGACTCCGAAGATCTGGCAAATTCGTTGGTAAAACCCCACTGTCTTTTTTACCTCACCGAAATCAGAGGTCGCTGAAAAGATCCGATCGAAATATCCCCCGAGGCCTGTGGCCTCCATCTCCACGTCGATGAACTCTCTTCCCGCATTGGAGGTCAAGATGATGGGGAATTTCTCTTTTAATCGATCCAAGATGTAGTTGACATCCGGATAGATGCTGATTTTGTCCACATATTGGTGCATTAAATCCTTCCAACTCTCCTCCAGTTGGAAAAATTGAAACCAATATTTAATGTCATACCATTCAATTGCCCCCTCCCCCACTTTCAGATATTCTTCCACCACAAAATGCTTTGCTTCCTCAAATGGAATTTTTGCCTTTTCTGCGTAAAGCAAGGGAATACCATGTAACCAGACCCAATCCGTGAATTCTGGGTCCACCAGTGTCCCATCCATATCAAAGGAAATAATTTTGGGCATCCTTAACTCTCCATACTCGAACGGCTATCAAATTATCGGTGATCAGAGCTGGCGGATTATCAGAATCAATTCCAAGGATATCAGGCTAAATCACGGTTAAGTTTTGATTCATGATCTCCCTGAAATTGATTACGAACTGTTATCATTCATTCTGACATTTGCCTGATTACTCTGATTACCTTTTAAATTTAAATTCTTTCAAGAACCATATCTTCTCCACTTCGAATCTCTTTTTCCAAATCAGCTATGGCGATGGTGCGGATGGGGAGATAGACGTGAGAAGTAAAAATAGTCATGCACCTGTTGTTGAACATCATCAAAGGGGCATGGGGTTGATGGGATCGGATGAGAACCTGCTTTTGATATCGCTCCATCAATCGATTAAAATATTGTCGTCCAAATTGGGGTCTTCCCCAAAGGTCTCCCAGATAGTCAGTCTCGTTTTCCACAAAATCTCCCCAAACCATTCTGTCCCAATTCTCATCTCCCAATTCGATCCGGTTCATTTCTTCAAGGGACTTTATATCGGGCAGTACGCCGTGAAGGGCTAAGATTCCATTTTGAGTCGTGATGGCGAACGGGAATTTGGAGAAGAGAATCCCATATTCTTCTCTTTCTTCAAAAGAAATAGAACTCCAAAAATTAGCGGGATAAAACTCCTTCGTCATAAATCCTTCATGATTTCCAGCTAATAGAAAAATCTCTTCGGGGTATCTCAATTTCAATTCGAGAAGATATTGGATGTTCTCTTTGGAATAATTTCCCCGATCCACATAATCTCCCAGGAAGACGATGCAATAAGATTTTTTAAGGTAACGCTGGATGACTTGTTGACTGGCATCCAGATCTCCATGCGTATCTCCCACAAAAACAACTTTCCCTTGCGAGGGAAGACAGATCAGACGGGATTCTTTTTCTAGTACCTTCCTCGTTTTATCGACAAGTTCTTCGAGATTCATTTCTATGACTTATCAGAAAATAAAAGTCTTTGGTTACGTGCTGCCGTTATGTGGTATTGCTAGTGCTGCGGTTCAAACAGCAACACAGCAGTACTGCGATACGGCAACATTTTTTGAAAGACCGTCTTCATCGACCTTCAAAAATCCCTTTCACATAAACCTTCCGATTCCTCGGCCCATCAAATTCACAAAAAAAGATCCCCTGCCAGACTCCAAGGACAAGCTTTCCTGACTCGACAAAAACAATCTGAGAACACCCTAATAGACTGGCCTTGATATGAGCTGGAGAATTCCCCTCCATATGGCGATATTGGTTTTTAAAGGGAACGATCTTGTTCAACTCCATGACAATATCCTGGACGACGCTCGGGTCCGCATTCTCATTGATCGTGACAGCAGCCGTGGTGTGAGGGACAAAGATGATGCAGATTCCATCTTCCACCCCTGTTTTTTTCACAGCCTCTTGGACCGAACGAGTGATATCAATAAATTCTGTTTGAGTTGATGTTTTCACCGGAAAGGTCTGAATCATCTTTAACTCCTCTTCGCGGGATCATTAATGATTCAAACTCATATCATATCCAATTAAGAATCTCAATCATATCTCAATATTATGTCCAATCAATCTTATTGACTCTCTCACCTCAATTTAGTAAATTCCCATCCAACTGAGGAAACAAAATGAAAGCTGCCCTGAGGATGTGGAAAAATATCAGAATGATTATTCTGGTAGCTGTCTGCGCAGCGATCTATAGTGCAGCGCTTGTTGCCTTTAAGACCACTATTCCTATTATTCCTGGGATCACTGAGGTGCAATGATTCCAAATCGACTGTAAGGCAATCCCTTCTATATGGAATGATTGAATGTTGGAATAGTGCCTGCCTGTCGGCAGACAGGGAATAATGGGTTATAATGATTTATCTCAACGGGGTATGAGGATGAATCAAGAGCATACGCCATATCTAACTCCAACAGGCATCATCGACAGTAACCATAAGAGTATTCGTGATTTTGCAGGGAAAATTAGAAGCAGTCTGACAGACCCTATTGAGATCGCCATAAAACTATATCTTGCCGTTCGGGACGACATCCGTTATGACCCCTACTCTCCTTTTTATCTGCCCGAACATTATCGTGCAAGCTATGTGCTCAAACGGGGCCGGAGTTTCTGTGTGCCCAAGGCCTCGCTTCTTTGTGCATTGGGAAGAGCTTGCGGCATTCCCTCACGTGTCGGTCTTGGCGATGTCCGGAACCATCTCGCAACGAAACAACTCATCGAATTTCATCGGAAGCGACCTTTTTGTCTCACATGGTTTTGTAGAATTTTATCTTGAAGGGAAATGGGTCAAAGCCACCCCTGCTTTTAACAGGGAACTTTGTAGAAAGCATAACGTATCTCCGCTTGAATTTAATGGTCGTGAAGACTCTCTATTCCAGCCTTATAATTTGGAAAATCAAAAGTTTATGGAATATGTGGCATTTCGACGGAATTTATGCCGATATTCCGGTTGAACAAATTGTCGCTGGATGGGAAAAGGCTTATGGTGAAGATCGCGTCAACAGATTGGATCAAGAAGATTTGAAGAAGATGGAGGGTCATAGTCTTTCTGACTTTGAAAGAGAGGAGGTATTGAATGAATAGGCAGGAATTAAACTTCTTGAAATCCCTTTTCCAAATCGGGTATGGTGGAAGCAAACTAGAAGGAGGGGAATCGAGATGTCCCAAAAAAAGATTTTAGAGATTTTGAAACTGGTCGAATTCCTCAATGAGGAAGTCAAAGAGGTTTCAAAAAGATTAAGCCGTAGTCACACCCAAAGAGGTGAGTGAAAAATTGGGGACCTTAGCCCTTCTCAGGGAGAAGATCCTTAACCTCCAGGTTGACTTCCCCCAGGAGGTCGAGAGAAAACTCTCCAGAACTCTACCCCTCCATCGACAAAATCAAACAAAAACCCTCCTGATCTCGCAAAGCTTCAAATAGTTCGGAGTGCTAGAGTTTCGTAATTAGAGTATCTTTTTATCAAGTCCTTGAACGATCCTCATCTCCGAATTCCTCAATCTTAATTCAGTAAAACGCGAGGCTGGCAAAGGAGACGACGGATTGGGTCTCTGGAGTGAAGGCCTGACCATATTTGAGGAGTCTGCCCTCTCTTGGCTTCCAGGACCTTGAGCATCGCATAGATGGCCGGAAGACCGCAGATCCTCCTTCGATCCCTTTCCCCTGAAATCGAAGAGAAGAAACCCTCTCCATCCATTCTCTCGGCATATTCTAGCATCTCCTGGTCTTCCTCTGTCAAGGATCCGGAGATCATACTCTCCGATTCCCTCTCGATCTCCAAACTGAAGACCCATATGGGAGAGGTCAGCGCTGGCAATATAACAAACCTCTCTTCCAAGGGAGGATACTGATTCTTTGAGCTTCGATGAACTGACGGACGGGTTCGAAGTTCCATCGGTGAAATTCCTCTCTCAATCGCCTCATGGAATGATCCGCTCAGAATGGGAACGATCTTGACGGAATGGGTTCCGGATAGAGATATCGGAGAAAGACGCACTGAAACTCAATGGAATGCTCACTTCGATGGATCCCCTCGTCCTTGAAAAGATCATCAGGGCATCGGGATTGGATCGCATCGACCAGTTCTCGATCCACCTTCTAAAGTGCCAAGCGGGGTGATGAACTCCTTTCGGGTCAGACAGAAAGGATGTTCCATGAGGGTATGGGCTGTTCCAAAGATGATGAAGCAGTGAGAGGAATTCTTCTCCCATATCTCCCGGTGGGCAAAGGCGTAACAGAAGCCTCCTCTCTGAAAATCGATGTGGGGGGCAATCACTCCCTTTAATCCCTTTATCCCCTTTTTTTCTCCGGGAGCCCCTGGACCATCCGGCCCCGTAAAATACCCTTCAAGTTGAACCTTTAATCTTTCGGGATTTTCCTCGTAACTCTTTCCGGCGAAGAGCGGCTTCTCTGAACGAGGCCTTCTTGAAACTTTCCTCTTTCTGCCGCAATGCCTCCTGAAATCGTTCCCCTTCGAGAAAGAGAGTTTCATCCAATTGAGTGATGATCTCCTCGATCTTTCTCTGTAAAAAGAAACTCTCCAAATCTCCTCATATATTCGGCTTGAATATCCAAGATCGAATGTTGACCATCAAAGAGGGAGACGATGAAATAGAGAGGGGGAGGTAAAAAAAGGGCCTTTTCGCTAATATTCTGTGGATCCTGAAGACAGAGCAGGGTTTGGCCTGAATTCTGGACCGGAAAGATATTGATATTTCTGAGTTTGGGAAAATCCACAGGTTGCTGTCTTTGGTTAAAGGGTAAGGGTAAACCTGCCTGCTGCAGGCAGGGATGCCAGTGGCGGATAAAGATCGGTTATCGTTATTTTCTTTGACCCTAAACCAAAGGGACTTCAGAAACCCAAAGACCATTTTCATAGCCCTAAGTTGATATAGGTTGTTAACTCACCGGAACGCTAAAGGTCTCTCGTTCTGCGCTCAGTGGCTCTGTATGTTTCAGCGCCAGTTCGATGGCCTCATCCATCCTCTGGATAAATTTGAAATTCATCTGATTTCGAATATGCTCCGGAATCTCCTCCAGGTCTTTTTCGTTCTTCTTCGGAAGGATGATCGTCTTAATCCCGGCCCGCATCCCTGCCAGGACCTTCTCTTTAATCCCTCCGACAGGAAGGACCAAGCCCCTCAAGGTGATCTCTCCGGTCATGGCCACATCGTTTCGGACAGGTTTGTTGGTCAAAAGGGAGGTCAGCGCCACAAACATGGTGATTCCAGCCGAAGGCCCATCCTTTGGAATGGCCCCCGCCGGGACATGGATGTGGATATCATTCTTTTCAAAGAAGTCCTCTTCAATCCCAAGTTCTTTCGATTTGGATCGAACATAGGCCAATGCGGCCTGGGCGGATTCTTTCATCACATCTCCCAATTGCCCTGTCAAGGTCAATCCCTTCTCTCCCCTCATCTTCGTCGCTTCCACAAAGATGATGTCTCCTCCGGTGGGCGTCCAGGCCAGACCCGTGGCCACACCCGGCTTCAGAGGTCCGCTCCGCCACTTCAGGGAAGAATTTGACCGGTCCTAAAAATTTGTGCAAGTTCTCTGGAACGATGACCACCTTCTCTTTAATCCCCCGGGCCACATCCTTTGCCACCCCTCGACAGATGGCCGCGATCTCCCTCTCCAAATTTCTGACCCCTGCCTCTCGGGTATAGGAACTGATGATGGTCTGAATGGCCGCATCCTGAAATTCGATGAACTCTGAACTCAACCCGTGTTCGTTGATCTGTTTGGGAATTAGAAACTCCTTGGCGATCATCATCTTCTGATCTTCGCTATAGCCCGGAAGCTCGAGGGTCTCCATTCGATCCCTGAGGGCAGGAGGAATGGTATCGAGCACATTGGCAGTGGTGATGAACATCACCTTCTGAGAGATCGAAGGGGACATCGATATAGTGATCCGAGAAGGAGAAGTTCTGTTCTGGATCCAACACCTCGAGAAGTGCGGAGGAGGGATCTCCTCGAAAGTCCATTCCAATCTTATCCACTTCGTCCAGCATGAAGACCGGGTTATTCGATCCTGCTTTTTTGATCCCTTGAATGATCCGGCCGGGCAGAGCACCCACATAGGTCCTGCGATGTCCCCGGATCTCAGCTTCATCTCGGACTCCACCCAGAGAGATCCGGATGAATTTACGTCCCATGGTTCGAGCGATCGACTTTCCAAGTGAGGTCTTCCCAACCCCTGGAGGACCCACGAAACAGAGGATCGGTCCTTTCATATCCGCCTTCAGTTTTCTAACCGCCAGGTATTCTAAAATCCGTTTCTTCACCTTTTCCAAATCGTAATGGTCTTCATCCAAGATCTTCTGGGCATTATCAATATCCAGATTATCCTCTGTGGTCTCAGACCACGGGAGTTCTGCCAACCAATCCAAATAGGTTCTGGCCACCGTATATTCTGCCGAGGCAGGAGGAATCTTGGCCAGACGATCTAACTCCTTCTCCGCAGCCGCCAAGGCCTCGGGTGGCATCTTTGCCTTTTTAATCTTCTCTTTGAGCTCCTTGATCTCTGAGGAATGTTCATCCAATTCCCCGAGCTCTTTCTTGATCGCCTTCAATTGTTCTCGGAGATAGTACTCCCTTTGGGTTCGATCCATATCTTCTTTAACCTGCGATTGGATCTTATTGCCCAACTCCAAAACCTGAACCTCCTTATTGAGAAAAAGATGAACCTTGGTCAGGCGTTCCCGAATATCAAAGGTTTCCAAAATCCCCTGTTTCTCAGTGGTGGAGATGTTAAGGTTAGAAGCAATCAAATCAGCGAGAATGGCGGGTGATTTGATATTAGAGACCATGGTCCCTAACTCACTCGTGAGATAAGGAGCCAACTCGACAGCCCTTTGAAAGAGGTTCTTCAAATTCATCATGAGAGCCTCTATCTCGACTCCCTGTGCGAAACCTTCGTCAATCACCTCACTCCTTGACTTGTAGTAAGGTTCTCGCTGAATGTATTCCTTTACCTTGATTCTTGAAACCCCCTGGACGATAACTCGTTGGCTCCCATCCAGTTCCCGAATCATCCTCAAAATGAGCGCAGCGACGCCCACTGAATAGAGATCCGTCTCTTTAGGATCTTCGATCTCAGACCTCTTTTGAGTGATGACTCCGATAATACGATCGGAATCCATCGCATCGTCAATCAATTTTACTGATTTTTTCCTGCCGACCATAATGGGCAGTATCAAATCAGGGTACAGAACGGTTCCCCTTAAAGGGAGTATAGGAAGCTCTTCAGGGATAATGACCTTATCGTCTTTCCCTTTTTCATCTCGATCAGCACCCCCCCTTGGTAGAAATATCATCGTATCCTCCTATGAATTGAACAAGTTAAAACCACACCCTTAACATAATCATTATTGTTCCGACTGTCAATGTGGCCTATCCCAATGATTTAAAAGTGTAAAACACTTTGGGCTAAGGCTACGAAGCCAGTTTCCCTGCCTGCCGGTAGGCAGGGTATTACGTCAAAGGGTTACGGTTAAAAGATTCCTGAAACTTTCAAGAACAGGTTTTGAAGACGAATACTGTCCCCATTCCACGAAACGAGCCTCTTTACCATCACCTTCACCTATTGACTTTTATTTTCCAGACATTTCGGTATGGGGTTTCCCACACACATTACAAATTCCCTTTTCATTGATCGTTCCGACACAGGAACCGTCACTGCACAATTTTCTTTCAGAGATATCGGCTTCCTCTGCCTCTACCTTTACCGGATTTCCACACCAACAACAATAACGACTCTTCGCAGGGATCTCTCCTCCGCACTCTGAACAGGAAGAAAGAGCTAATAAGCCACCACAATGTGGACACTCCATCTACTCCTCCTCAACATGAAGACTTTTTATAAAACGTTCAATATCTCGTTTGTTTCGCCTCAGTTCATAAAGGAGCTTCTTGGTTCCGTCATCAGGGAAAAGACGATTTAAATCATAACCCTTTGGGGGGAACAGGGCATTGAGATCGATCTCCCGTCTCTTTTCCTCTTCCTGGTCAATTTTTTGGGATGGTTCATCTTTCTCTTCCATAAACCTCTCTCCCTATATAGGACAGCCACCCCATTTTGTCAACCCACATCAATCTTAATCCTCGATTAAGATTGATGAGTTCGGAGTAATGTGTTTGGAGTTTTTAGACTAAAGACTCCGAACTCCTAACTCCCACCTCCGAACTTCACTTAGGCCTTGCCGAACTGCATCTGATAAAGCCTGAAATAAATGCCCTTTTGGGCCATCAGTTCCGTATGGGTTCCAATTTCCCGAACCCTCCCTTTATGGAGAACGACAATCCGATCAGCATGGTGGATGGTGGAAAGTCGGTGAGCGATAACGATCGCTGTCCTTCCCTTGAGCAACCGTGCCAGTCCTTCTTGGATGAACCGTTCTGTTTCAGGATCGACATGAGAGGTGGCCTCGTCGAGAATGAGGATTTTTGGATTGATGGACAAGGCCCTTGCAAAGGCTAACAGTTGCCTCTCCCCAGCGGATAAGGCCTCTCCCCCCTCTCCAACCTTAGTACGATATCCATTGGGCAACCGTTGAATAAATTTCTCTGCATTGACGACTCGCGCCACTTCTCTCATGTTTTCTTCGTCCATCTCCCGATCCCCCAATCGAATATTCTCCTCGATGTCTCCGGCAAAAAGAAAAGTATCTTGCATCACCAACCCAATTTGGGACCGGAGGTGAGCGAGATCTCTCTCTCGAATATCAATCCCATCGAGAAGAATAGTACCTTCCTCCACTTCATAGAATCGTTCGAAGAGGTGCAGCAAAGAGGTCTTTCCAGCTCCGGTGGCGCCAACAATCGCGACGGTCTCACCTTCCTTCACTGAGAAAGAGACGTCCTTGAGGACTTTATCCTCCCCATTATAGGAGAAGGAGACATGGTGAAATTCGATATTACCCTTTATCTCCTCTCTTTTGGGAAAGAGGGGCGTTAAACTCTTTTGACCCTCGTCGAGCAATGAAAAGATCCTCTCGAGGGAGGCCATCGCCGATTGCAGGATATTATATTTTTCGGAAAGGTCTCGAATGGGTTGGAAGAACATCCGTATATAGGAAAGAAAAGCAACCAAAACTCCAAGAGTGATCATTTCCTGAATGACCTTTCCCCCTCCATACCAGAGGAGAAGGCCAATGGCTCCCGAACTCAGGATTTCGACGAGGGGAACGAAATAGGCATAAATGGAGATCTGTCTCATGTTCGCCAAATAATGCCCCTCGTTCACTTTCGCAAATCGCCGGCTATTCTCCCTTTCCCTTCGAAAGAGTTGAACGACTTTGATGCCAGAGAAATTTTCGTGGAATAAAGAATTCATTTGGGCGATCTTCAAACGGATTTCCCGAAAGGCGTCTCTGGCTCGATGGCTGAAGAAAAGGGTGGTGACAAAGATCAAGGGGATAACAGAAAAAGAGATCAACGCAAGCTCTCGGTTGAGATGAAGAAGAAGGATGATGATCCCGATGAGCAGGAGAACGTCTTTGATAAGATGGATGAGAACAGAAGTGAACATTTCATGAACATTCTGGATATCGTTGGTCAAACGGGTGACCAACCTTCCCACCGGATTCTTATCAAAAAAGGAGACGGGGAGGTCTTGGAGATGGGAGAAGACCTTCATGCGAAGGTCGTGCATCATCCTTTGGCCTGCCACTTCCATGGCATAGACCTGAGAAAAACTGATTCCAAAATTGATGATCAGAATAAAAACAACGAGGAGGGCGATTCGGAAAACCCCTTCCACATCCCTCCTTCTTAAGATGAGGAGGTCCTCCTTTTCCAACTCTTTCATGCGATCAATGGAGATGAACCAGTGAGAACCACTCTTCTCAAAAGAGGAAGGATATCTTTTTAAGATGTCTTCTTCCTCTTGTTTTTGGGGAACAAACAGATAATACCGATTTTCCGTGAGGAGGCCGGATTTCTGAAAAAGAGCCATCTCTTTTCGATCCATCGCCCTCAATGCATTGGGCGGTATAAGAAATTTCCCTTTCTCCCTTTTCGGAATGAGCGCTGGGCCATATTGACTCCTGAAACGGTGTTCCTCTGATGAACTCCCTTCTTTCAGGATAACCTCTCTCGCTGCCACGACAATGTAGCGGTCTATCGCCTCTTTCGTCAGATAGGGGATGAAGAGGTCTAAACCCGCCATGATCAAAACGAAAAGAAGGGAAAGAGCCATGAGGGTCCAATAAGGCTTGAGAAATTTCCCCAACCTGGCCATCAGTTTCAGGTCGTAGGGTTTCCCTAATTTGCCCTCTTCCATATAGCCAAAATCAGTGTACATAAAAAAGCCTTCAGTTCGGAGTTTAGAGTTCAGAGTTAAGAGTTCTCTCCTTCATTTTTTAAGATTCCATAACCGATTCATATTTCTGACAGTTCTCAATGAATTTCTGCATCAAAATTTTGAAAAACCTTAGATTTTCAAAATCAAACTTTTCATTATTTATCTTCAACTCTCCGAACTCCGAACTCCGAACTATTAACATTGTTCTCCTTTTCCAGTTCTTCTTCCAATTGTCTCTGCCAATAGAGGTTGGTATAGATCCCTCCCTGGGAGAGAAGGGTGTTGTGGTTCCCCATCTCCACTATCCTTCCTTCTTCAAGAACGATAATTCGATCTGCCCTTCGGAGAGGGGCGATTCGATGGGTTATCAGAATGCTGATTTTCCCCTGAAGGAATTTCTCTAATCCCTCCAGAATCTTTTCTTCCGTCTGAATGTCTACCGATGAAAGGGCATCATCCAGAATAAAGATGGGTGGATTCATGAGAATGGCCCGGGCAATCGCAATTCTCTGTCTCTGCCCACCGGATAGGGTGATCCCTTTCTCTCCAATCACTGTATTCATGCCCTCCGGAAATTCCATCATCTCATCGTAAATCTGGGCAAGACGTGCCGCCTCTACAATCTCTTTGTCGGTCGCATCCAGTTTCCCAAAGGCAATGTTCTCGCGAATCGTATCCGAAAAAAGGAAGGTATCCTGCGGCACATATCCAATGGATCTCCTCAACACCTCCAGAGGGATCTCATGGACTTCAATGTCATCGAAGAAGAGATAACCCCTGGGAGGTTCCAAAATCCTCGTCACCAGATTGCAGAGGATCGTCTTTCCAGACCCAGTCCTTCCAACGATGACAATGCCCTCTCCTTTTTTAACCGTGAGATGGATGTCTCGGAGCAGAGGATTTCCTCCATTCCCCGGAGAAAAGGTAAGATCTCTCATCTCCATCTTCCCTTCCAACAGGCTTAACGGAAGGGTTTTCGGAGAATCGAAGATTTCTGGGGACTCTGCAAAGATTCGATTTAAACGGCCCATGGAGGCACTGCCTCTTTGGATCACATTGATCGCCCAACCCAAAGCCATCATTGGCCAGGCAAGCAATCCGAGATAGCTCATGAAAGCCACAAAATCACCCGTGGAAATCGATTGGAAGATCGTCAACTTTCCACCCAAGTAGAGAACGATGGCCATGGAGAGATTAGAGAAAAGAAGGATGATCGGGAAAAACATTCCCCATACCTTGGTCACATTTAAATTCTTCTGGATATAATCCTGACTCAGGTGAGAGAGTTTTTCTCTCTCCCTTTCTTCCAGAACATAGGCCTTGATCACCCGGATCCCCGAAATCGCCTCCCTCACCCTTTCGGTGAGCGAGGCGAAGGTCTTTTGAAGAATTTCAAAACGGTGGTGGATCGTTCGGCTGAAGAGAAGTGTAATCAGCGTGATCAAGGGCATAGGGAGAATGGCAAAGAGGGTCAATTGGGGGTGGATGTAAATCATAAAAAAGATCGTCAGCACTCCCAGGATGACGGTATCTACTAAAAACACGATTCCCAACGAAAGCGACATCCGCACGGCATCGATGTCATTGGTGGCATGGGCCATCAGGTCCCCTACTTTGGTGTGGGAAAAATAAGAAGAGGAGAGAGTTTGGAGGTGGATGAAGAATCGATCTCTGAGTGCCTTTTCCATTCGACGGGCCGCTCCCAAGAGGAAATACCTCCAGATATATCGGAAACCGCCGATGCCTAAAGCCAGGAGGAGGACTTCTAAGCCATACAGGAGAAGGCGAGAAGGAGAGGCGATGCCCAGAGTAAGATCATCGATCACATATTTAATGACCCTTGGGATGAAGAGTTGGAGGACATCCACGATGAGCAGAGCGATGAGCCCGACCAAGATCCGCCATCGGTTCTCAATAAAATCATTTTTAAGAGTTTTAAACGACCTCATCCTTTGCACCTTTCTTATGACTCAAATTTAATAAACTCACCTTCATAAAGTCAACCCTTCGACTCCGCAGCATAAATGCCGTCGCTTGCCCTCGACCGGAGACTGGGTCAATGGAAGAACTTTTGAATAAATCCTTCTTGAGAAATTAATACAAACGCGTTTATTTTTTGACAATAGACCCCCTCACCCTCCCCTCTCCCCGCCGGGGAGAGGGATAGGGTGAGGGGCGATAACATCTGGTGTAATGAGATTTAATGCGTTTGTATTAGAGAAAAGAGGATTGAAAAAATGGTGGGATCCTTAAAAGTCCTTTGACCCAAAAAACGAAAGAAACCTTGAAGAAGATTGAAGAATGGACAGTAATGAGCACCAAATCTTAAATCGTGACCGTGTCGTGTGTCACGTGTTCGGACACGAATAACGGACACGGACAAGAATTTTTGAAATTTTTGGCTGAATTTTAAACGCTATGCCTGCCTACGCCTACCTACCGGTAGGCAGGGTAAGCGGCGCTATAGGCTTTGCGAATTAATTCGCCTTCGTTACATTGGTCGCCTGAGGTCCTTTCGGACCCTTGGCAATCTCGAACTCTACCTCCTCTCCTGCACGAAGAGATTTAAAACCGTCCCGCTCCCCGCAATCCCCGAATAGTGGACAAATACATCGTCTCCACCGGTTTGCTCGATGAATCCATATCCCTTTTTTGTGTCAAACCACTTCACAACCCCTTTTGCCAAGACTTTGCCCTCCTTTTTCAAAACGGTCCCCACAGCGGCATTTGATATCACTAAAAATTTTTGATGTCAAGATTTTTATATAAACTAACTAACGAATAAAACGAATAAAATCGAATTTGGCGAATAAGATTAAATTTACAGCTATTCGGCTAATTATAGTGAACGACTTAAATAAGTTGACATTCACTATGTGTCATTGCGAACGAAGTGAAGCAATCTCATGGGATTGCCACGTCGCCTCGCTCCTCGCAATGACTACTTTTTGAGGTCCTTCACTATAGTTATCTTTATTTTTGTCCACTTATAACAACCACCATCGGAAATTAGATTTCCCTATCGTACCTTCAAATTTTACTTTCTTAGGGTTGCCCAAGTGGCCAAATAGACTCCCAGCAAGATCAGCCCTCCACCGGCGAGGGTCATCCATCGAATTTCCTCATTCAAAAAAAAGTAAGCCCCGACCAATGTCACAAAGGGTTCCAGGTAGAGATACACTCCTACAATGCTTGAATCTTTCTTCTCCAGTGCAGCGTACCAGAAAAGGTAGGCCAGACCAGAACAGAATATTCCCAGGAAAATGAGGCTCATCCATGCCGCCAACGACAATTGAAAAAGATGATTCCATTCCCATTTCAACAAGGTAAAAGGAAAAGTGATGAACGATCCTAAGATAATAATTGGTGTAATCGCTGCAAGCGGTGAAAACCGTGAAAGAAATCCTCTTCCCCCTACAGTAAAAGCTGTCCAGGTGAGTGCACTGATGAGAATGAGGAAATCACCAAAAGTTGAGCCCAAACGAAAGAGAGAAAGTGAAAACATGCCTTTTGAAATAATCAAAGAGACTCCTAGGAAACCGAGGATTATCCCTCCGATCTTCCTGAGGGTGATGGGTTCCCCGAGATAGAAACGAGCTGCGATAGCAATGCAGATGGGCATGATGGCAATAAGCCATCCTGTGTTAATGGCAGTAGTATAGAGAAGTCCATAGGCTTGCAGAAGAGTGTGAGCAGAGACTCCGACGAGGGCCAATAAAATAATGGAAATCCAATCTTTAGAATAAAATTTTTTGAGAAATCGTTTATCCTTTTGGAGTTGAAAAAGGAGAAGAAGCAAACCACCCATTCCAAACCGCAGCGTCAGAAGAGTAAAGGGATTGATCTCCCTCAAAGCCACTTTGGTAGCAATGAAAGATAATCCCCAGAAAATAATTGCCCACAATGCCGGCCAGGACAAATTCGAACCCTCCTTTTCAATCTTTCCATTCTTATCATAAATATAGAAGATTTTCATAAATATTCCATTCTTAAATTCGTCTGATAAAAAACCTTTACAATTTTTTAAAAATTTATTAAATAATACCGGGTTTGGGTCTTCGGGTGGGTTAAAGGGACTCTGTGGTCGAGGGGGGTGAGAAGTCCTGATTAGCATCCACAAAGAGCTCTTATGGTCCAATGCGTTTTAGGACAGTAAGGGCTTTTTTTTATCTGAATAATCATATCAAATAAGAAGGAGGTAAACCATTATGAAAAAAGGAAGCAAAATCTTATTCTGTATTCTACTCGGTTTATTATTGATGGGAAGCATTGCATTGGCCCAGGAGGATGCAAAGGATGTAAGGATCACCCCCTTTTTTCAAAGATGCCCAATTATTATATCAACGATTGTAAGAAATCGGATTTTGATGCCTTCGAATTTTTTGACCCAGATAGTCAGGGGAAGAAGAAAGTAAAAGTGGAAGGGAAAAAATATTGGATTCAATATAATATAAAAAGTGCTTTTTGGGGTAAGCTCTTCTCCTCTTCAGATTACCCGAAACTATGAAAATGCCGTGAAAAAAATTGGAGGAAAACATACGACAACTTATTCCACGGCGGAGGAGATCTGTATATGCAGTATATCAAAGACCGCTCAGAGATCTGGGCCTCCAGTTTATGTTATGGGAGGGTAGCGGTTATATGATTACCCTGGTTGAAAAAGGAGAAATGGCCCAGGAGGTTGTTGCCGATGCCAAGTCCATGGCGGCAGATATCAGCACCTCTGGAAAGGTGGCGATTTATGGGATCTATTTTGATTTCAATAAGGCAGATGTCAAACCCGAATCCGAATCAACTCTGAAAGAGATAACAAAACTACTGCAGCAGGACGCCAAGCTGAAACTCTATGTGGTAGGCCATACCGACAATGTGGGTGGACTTGATTATAACATGAAGCTCTCACAGCAAAGGGCAGAGGCTGTAGTGAAAGAACTGGTGTCAAAATATAAAGTGGACGGTTCTCGGCTTAAAGCTCTTGGCGTCGGCCCAGCCGCTCCAGTGACTTCCAACGAGACCGAAGAAGGGAGTGCCAAAAACCGCCGGGTCGAACTGGTAAAACAATAAAAAAATCACCTTTAAAAATAGTTTTTTTCAATTTCTGAGCTCATATGCGCAGCATTTCGCGAATAATCAAGACATCAATTACATTCTTGTGGTTGGTGGCGTAATTCTTTTTCCTTTGGAACACAGATCATGAGACTCATGCGGCCACCAAAGACGAAATACTGGATGCCCATGTACGAATCGATGTAGAATGGAACAACTATAATCCCGGAAACAGCAACATTTCACAGACAGGCTCTTTCTTTGTGGAAGTAAAAGGGACGATCATCCGGAAGCCTGACATTGATCCGTTTTTTTATACCCCTAAGAATCTTGTGGCGAATTATCAGTATTCAAGATCGTGGTATCTATGTTCTTCCTTCCGGGCGATGTCCTGAGCTCTATTCTGAGCAGAAAGGCTCGGGGGTTGTCCGTATCCTGGACGCCGATGAGGCCGAAGATCCGACAAAGAATGGGGTTTTTGAGCTAAGTGCCAGTGCAGGCTGGGAGCAATCTTTATCGCTCCTCAAAGATTTGCAAAGCAAAGGAAGAACCCCTGGCCGACAGAAACCAGCTTGTTAAAGAGCCGAAAATAGACGTTTATCAATTTCGTCCTCACCGTACCAATGGCCACAACACTCACTGAACAGTCAACCCCCTGCTCCCGTTATGAAACAATTCCATGGTCCACGAGGGGTAGCCCTCGCCCCTTATCTGAACCTTACCAGACGGGGGTATGGTCGGCTCCTATTCATGGACATCGAACACGCTGGACACAGGCTTGCAGATTAGGGACTATCCCAATCAGACCCAGTTTGAGCCCCAGAAAGGCGAAGGAAACGTCAAATACCGGGTGAGCTGGAATTTCGCGAAAAATAAAGCCTTTGGTAGAAATACGGTGGGAAGAAAAAGATGTAACTGACAAACAACAGAATGTAGTGGTCGGAGAAAGAATTAAACTCAAGGCTGTTGTTTATCCAGAAGATAAAGACCCAAAGAAAGGACAATGGACGATTCAGGGGAAGTTTATAGAAGATTTTGTGGTAAGAGGTCAGGAGGGAAAGATAGATAAACTGGAAGGAGACGAACTTAAAAAACCTGAGATAAAATTCCATTGGTGGGATAAAGGTGAAAGTCTAACAGTAAATTATACGACTGTAGTGGACGGGGAAGATTTGAAAGCTAAGACCACGTTTCTTGTTAAGAAACCTATAATAACATTAATAGCCGAAACACCTCGCGGTACTCCTGGTTGCTGGGAGGTCAAAGACAAAGATGTTTATTCTCACAATGAATTAGTTTATTACGTCCCCAATAGTCACTACAATTACTATTTAGACATTCCGTGATACCACCAGAATTTTCTGGAGAAACACAATATGTACAATTAGTCCTTGTGAAAGGACACTGGATTAAAAAGGAGGTATGCGCTTTATCCTCACTGTCTTGATGTTAATAAGAAAGGGCTCGATGGGCAATATCCCTATGCATCTAACCCAGAAGCATATGACACCCCTGGTGTTCCTGTAAGCTTTCTATATGATAAGGACTTGAATATATAATTTTAGCTTCAATATGTATCTTATGTTCAAGTCCTCAAAAGAAGGAGCTATCTTTGTCCCGCTGAGAGTAATAGACTGGGTTTGGACTGGTGACTTATAAATGGAATGAGAAAACAAAGAAATCCATTTGTGAAGTTACAAGGACCGAGGCTCCAAAAGATACAGCAGCAGAAAAGTATCCTGAATGGACACAAATTTCAGAAAGAGGCAAGGGAGAATTCAAGGAGTGTAAATAGAAATGTTATAGTTTCGGGTCTACGTAATTTCTAATATCTGTCCTGGCAGATCTAAAAGTTGAGGAGGTTGTTATGAAAAAAATGATGTTTATACTATCACTTTCAATGGTTTTAGTATTTTCAAAATTGCCCTTGCCGCAGACTTTAAACCTTATCCTGGTGCCAAGATTGACGAAAAAGCAACTCAAGAGGCGAATCAGATGGCGGCTGGAAGTAAAATGGGGAAGGCTCCCAAATCCACAATCTATACCGCCAGCGATTCCTTTGAGAAGGTCTTCGATTTTTATAAAGGCATGGCCAAAGAATTTAAGATGCCCCATCAGAAAGAAGGAAAGGTAAAGAAACTCCCTTCCGGTCAGGAACTGAAAGAAGCCTATTTCATCTTTGACGGAGCCAGTGACTTAATGAGTTCAAAGCTCTGGATCAAAGTCCAGCGGCCCTACATCGGCAGGGTAAAGATGGAGGGCTTTCAAGCAAAATATGAGGATGTGAGGGATGTGACAGCCATTGTTGTCGCAGAGCAGAAATGAAAAAAATTGGGGACGGGTTCAAATTCTTATATATAAGGAGGGAAAAATCATGAAAAAGGTAAGCGCAGTAGTTTTTGGTGTGGTGTTGGCTGTTGTTTTGATGGGCAGTTTCGCTTTTGCTCAGCAGGATGCGAAGGGATGCAAGGACCATCCGCTCTTTACTCGCATGCCGGGCACCTACATCTATGATTGCAAGTCCACCGAATTTGACGGCAGGGAGTGGTACTGATCCGGATACGCAGGGGAAAACGAAGGTGAAAGTAGAGGGAAAGTACTATTTCATTAAATACTATAATCAGAAGGAGTTTGAGGGAAAGAGAAGCGATCTTCAGGTCTCACGTAATTATCAGAATGCCATGAAAAAGATAGGGGGGAGCGTATACGCGAGCCGATGAGGACCTACACCTACATGAAACTCTTAAAGGATGGCAAGGAGATCTGGGCATATGTCCAACATTATCGTGGTGACAATATCAGAGTTGAAATCATCGAAAAAGAAGCCATGAAACAGGAAGTTATCGCTGATGCGAAGTTTATGGCAGAGGGTATCAGCTCAACCGGCCATGTGGCCATCTATGGCATCTACTTCGACTTCAACAAGTCAGACGTAAAGCCCGAATCTGAACCTGCCCTCAGTGAGATTGCCAAGCTGCTCACAGGAACTCCCAACCTGAAAGTATTCATCGTGGGACACACCGATAACGTTGGAGGAGTTGATTACAACATGAAGCTCTCCCAGGCACGGGCAGACGCTGTCGTGAAAGCGCTAACCACGAAATACAAGGTGAACCCGCAAAGCTTGAAAGCCTATGGCGTAGGACAACTGGCACCGGTAGCCCCAAACAAGACAGAAGACGGACGTGCCAAGAACCGCCGGGTGGAGTTGGTGGAGCAATAACAAGGAGATTACGTTGAAAACAGCTTTCAAATCCCCCATCCCCCCTTTCTAAAGGGGGGAGGGGGGATTATCAATTTTCATAGTTCGTGGGTAACCAATTGGCCATGACTAATTTGTTTAAGAAGTCTGTAACTAAAAAGTGGGGGTGCGTTATGAGATATCCATCTCGCTCTTCGGGCTGGTTGTATAGCCTTTGTGCGCTGTTGGTGGCCGTTATCCTTTCTCTTGTCCTCACCTGTCCTCAAGCGGCCTTTGGCCGTAAAAAGGAACCGGTCAAGAAGGATGATGTCATTGATGCCCTTATCAGTGTCAACATTAAAGGAGCTGTTGAAGAGAATCGGCGGCAGAAGATGGTTTCCCTCACGATCACCGCCACCGGAAAAATAAAGAACGAAAGCAAGGCCATAGGACTTGATCAATACCTCCCTGAAGGGATGAATGCCACATACAATTATACATACAGGGAGACCGATCTTAATCCACCTCAGGGATGCCCTCCCCTTGCTTTAGAGGAACAAGGTTCCGGGTCGGTCAAGGTGGTATCGGCCATGTCAGGACCCTCGGATAATACAGGCGCCTTTCTTCTTCAAGTTTTCAAAGGGCCTGTCGGGAAAACAAATATGCTTCAATTCACGAAAAGAGCAGGTCGCAGATACCATCACGCACCTGAGCAAGGAACCTGCGAGCGACAATTATACCTTCATGCTTGCTCCGGTCAACATGAAGATCACAAAAAAGGTGAGAAAAAAATGTCCCCAGTATGAATACGATGAGAAGGATAACAAGAGGGTCTTTGCCCTTCGCGTTCCTTTCGTTGAGTTAAAGCAAGGAGAAAATGTCAGGCTCTTACTCATGGCATTCAAAAAAAGTCCCTTACAAAAACCTGGGGATGCAAGTTACAAATGTCCTGGGTAACATAACGTATGAGCCCAAGAAGGAACCGGGTGATGTTCAGTATCAGGTGAACTGGGTCTTCGGCAAGGTCAAGCCGGAAGTTCAGATCTATTACATCACCGATGCCGATATTGAGCCGCGGGATATTACCAACATAACCGAGCCCAAGAATATCCTTGTGGGGAAGAAAGTCAAGCTTGAGGCACGGGTAATCCCTGGCTGCTGATCACGGGCAGGAGGGAACCTGGGACATTCCCAAAGATCGTGTAATCAAAAGGTTCAAGGATACCCCGGAAAAAGGAGAGGTTATTTTCTTTGAGGACAAGGACAAGAAGACCCAGCAGGTAGAGTTTTTCTTTGTCGATGGGAGTCGTTCGGGAAAAGATGAGAAGATCAGCTATACAGCTACAGTAGACGGCAAGAAGATCGAAGGCAAGACAACTTTCAAGGTGTGGGAGCCGGCAGTAAAATTAAAAACCAATGCGTCTGCTTCCGTTAAAATAGGCTACTGGCAGACAAGACAGGGAATACCAGGCTTTACCTTGGCGACTTGAGTGCCGGAGAGCCTGGCATGTACATCAAAAGCACGATTACGATGCCTCAGCCTTTCTCAGACACAGACCATTTCTTGGAATATATTCAACTCATCAAGGAAGATATCACAGTACTGACGAACGGCGGGTACTCTGGCTATACGGGAAGCGATGGCAAATGGATGCTTGACACCACGTTATCCGTATAATGGCTTGGTTGCCAAGGGAGAGATCGACATGAACGACAGTCCCGGACACCAATTGGGGCAGTCCGCAAAGAGATGAATCCGCTCCAGGAATTTAAGACATTTCTCATGTTCCGGCCGATACCACATGATGAGAACAGTACCTGGGTTCCGTTAATGCTGGTCGAATGGAAATGGAATGCTTCTGCGGTGCGTGTAAAAGATTGGGATAGACAACTCTTACAAAGTCCAGCCGGACGAATTCAAGCTTGTCAAGCCCGAGACGCCCAAACCGGTCACCAAGGACTGGAAGGGTCCACCTTCCGAATATCCTCAATGGAACTAAAAATATAGAGAAGGATGTAAAACAGTAGGTGAAGATCAGGTTCAGATAAAACCATATGAAAATTCTGTCTTGCCTTCGTATACTTTTTCGGTTCCATACTCATTGTCTTTGGGCTGCTGTGGCTCATGATCTGGGTTGCGCCTGCAGAGTTTGTGCTGGATCGAGAAGCCCTATCCAATCATAACGGCAGGTTTGACCATCCCGACCGCATATTCCCAAACCTTCCCTTGAAAGAACCCTTTACCTTTCCCGGCTCAATAGCTGGCCTCGCCGCAAAAGATGAAAATGGTCAAGGCGTGGGTGCTGTTATGCAAGAACAAAAAAGAGGCCCAAGCCGTATTCAAGGCATATGGGAGCCACGTTGCCAAAGGGGATAAGTGGCAATCATCCGGTCCAGGGTACCTCAATTATAGGCTTTCCGATCCCGGGATTCGCGGCCAGGTAAAGCTCATCGACGAGGTGGTCGTCCATGTCCAGGGCAGGGATGACGACACGGTCGAAAAGGCCTTTCAGCAGGCAGGGCTCATGAAGGCAAATCCCAGGGCGAACATTCTTACGAAGATCGCTCACACGAACAAGTATCTCTGGCACATGGTCATCTTTATACTGATCTATACCGCGATCCAGTTCCCCATCTGGAACAGGGTTGCGAGTTGGGCAGCAGCCGTCAGGCCAAAGGCTGGGATACCACCTGTGAGCGAGCCCGAACTCAGGCAGCGCCTCCTTGCCATCAACACTATGGACGTGCCTTTTCACGTGGTTGAAAAAAAGGGGAAGAAGCTTGACGTTGTCTGGCGCCTGGCCGATGCGAAATGGGTTGGCCTTATGACTGCAAATAAGGTCAGTCGCGTCGAAATCATGCGGCTCCGGCTTTCAGACCGTGACAAAAGCTGCCGTGTCCTTGAGATCTCCAAAGCGATCAAGGCTTCTGCCGATGGCACCACCTTGCAGTTTGCCTTCAGCTTTTCCTTTTTCCGTGGGATTGTATTCGGCCAGTGGGAGTACGAGAAACAGTTCGGGTTGATCTTTAAGGATGGGGGCCTGACTTTTGACACTGCATATGAGTACAAATTCAGCCTAAACGAATTAAAGAATCCCATCGTCAACATTGTCGTGTCAAGCGGCTGGAGCTTCAAACCGGTGCTGTTCTTTTCCAGAATCCTTGGAGGATAATGGTTACATGGAGCTCAACCATTTTGAATTTGGATGATAAAAGAGGTAAATGCTATTGTTATCGGTAGGGGAAACCAGGAATATTATAAACCTAAGGAGGGAAAAATCATGAAAAAGGTAAGCGCAGTAGTTTTCTGCTGTAGTACTGGTTGTTATCTTGGTGGGAAGCTTAGCTTTTGCACAGGAGGATGCAAAGGGATGTAAAGACCATCCGCTCTTTACTCGCATGCCGAATTTTTACATTAATAAGTGCGAGACCAAAGAATATGATGAGGTCGACTTCTATGAGCCCCCCAAAGGGGAAAAAAGAGTGAAAGTAGGGGGAAAAAAGTATGTCATCGAATACCTAGCCAAGAAAGGGTTTGAAGGAAAAGACGTCTTCTCTTCAGATTATGCGCAATTATGCAAATGCCGCCAGACAGATTGGAGGAATCGTATATGAACGAATGAGCAATTACATGGCCTATATAAAAATTTTAAAGGATGGGAAGGAGATTTGGGTAGAGTTTAGTCCTTATGGTGATCACCGTTACTATCTGACATTCATTGAGAAAGAGGCCATGAAACAGGAAGTCGTTGCCGATGCGAAGTTTATGTCAGATGGTATCAGCTCCACCGGCCACGTAGCCATCTACGGCATCTACTTCGACTTCAATAAATCAGACGTGAAGCCAGAATCCGAACCTGCGCTCAGTGAGATTGCCAAGCTGCTCACAGGAACCCCCAACCTCAAAGTATTCATCGTGGGCCACACCGATAACGTCGGGGGCGTTGATTACAACATGAAGCTCTCTCAGGCACGAGCAGATGCTGTGGTGAAAGCGCTAACCACGAAATACAAGGTGAACCCGCAATCCTTGAAAGCGTATGGGGTAGGGCAACTGGCACCGGTTGCACCAAACAAGACGGAGGAAGGGCGGGCCAAGAACAGACGTGTGGAGTTAGTTGAGCAGTAATCTAATACCCCTCACCCCATCCCTCTCCCCCAAGGGGAGAGGGGAAGGTGAGGGGAAATTCTTTTCATAAGGAGGAAAATATGAAAAAGATAGCTTGTGTGGCTTCAATCGTTTTGACTCTGGTTTTTGTTCAGCTTGCTCAAGCTCAATTGGGTAAGGGTGGTGGGCCTTCATTCCATGGTGATTTCAAACCTGTGGTGGGTGGGTGGTCAGAATATCAAATGACGACAAAGAGTGAAGGATCTACAAAGATGAAGATTGCCATCGTTGGGAAAGAGGGAGATGCCTACTGGTACGAGACCGTGATGGAAGGTGGAAAACAGGGACGCACCATCATGAAAATGCTTGTCTCCGGAAACCCGGAGGATCAGAAAAACATAAAAAGAATGATTGTCAAACAGGGAAATGAACCCGCCATGGAGATGCCTGTTCAGATGATGCGGCAATCACCGAAAGGCCAGGGACAAACGGGTAAGATCATCGATAAAGGAACGGAGACGATCAAGGTTCCTGCAGGAACGTTTAAGACCCAACACATGCAGTATCAGGATGTAGAGACAGTGGATACGTGGGTTTATAAAGACGTATCCCCCTACGGAATGATCAAGTCCCAATCGAAGGATATGGAGATGGTTCTTCTTGGATATGGAACTGGAGCAAAGACACAAATTACAGAGACCCCTCAGAAGTTTGAGATGCCCCAGATGCCTCAGATGCCAGAAGGCCGCCCGAGAAGGAGGTAGAGCTCGAAAATCTCAAGAACATCTTTTCAAAACAATGGGGGTCGATGATGATGAAAAAATCAATCTTTTTTTCTCTCGTTTTGGTCACTCTTATGATCTTCTTCGTTTCAGATTTTGCTTCAGCACAAGTCATTAAACCCAAAGCTCGAACCACTCCATCTGGAGGTCCAACCATTGATCAGGCTCAGCAAGAAGACGAAATGGGACCAAAGGCCAGGGTAGCGGTGACGAGATTTGAGGACAAATCAGCAAAGGGGTCATCGGAGATAGGGACCGGGATGGCTGAGATGTTAGGCAACGCCCTATTTGCAACTAATCGCTTTATTGTATTGGAACGTCAGGCTTTAGACGATGTCCTTCAGGAGCAAGACCTCGGTGCTTCAGGCCGTGTCAAGCAGCAGACGGCGGCGCGTATCGGAGAGGTCGAAGGAGCTGATCTCCTGATCATGGGGACGATTACAGAATTCGAGCCCGGAACAGCAGGAGCTGGGGGAGGAGTAGGAGGTGTCATTCCATTGCCAGGACGAGGTGGACACATCGCCAGAGGAATAGGAGGAATTGCCGGGGGGATGAAGACTTCACATGTGGCAATGATCATCAAAGTCATCGACGCAAGGACAGGTCGGAGACTTGCCTCAGAGCAGGTGGAGGGGAAAGCAACTGATATTGGTGGCATGACTGGTATGGGAGGTGGAGGATTAGCCGGTGCCTTTGGAGGCTATTCAAAGACTCCGATGGAGAAGGCAATTCGAATTTGCATCAATGAAGCAGTGAGGGTAATTGAGACCAAGACACCAAAGGAGTACTATAGGGCTTCCGGCTGATGCTCCAGGCCTCCGAAGCACCTCCAGTAGCTTCACAACCTCAAGCTGCGCCCGTGGCTCCACCCTCTGTTGGATCCTCGACAACAACAACAGCAGATTGCCACACCACGCGCATAAACTCCACAACCTTCGGCCCCGGCATCAACAACCGAATTTGAAGTTTGCATGAGATTTAATAGATTATAAAGCCTTGATCCTGGAAATCTGGATCAAAGGCCAAGACCTTTTTCACACCTCTTCGTCTCATCACGATAAAGCTCGTGCAATCCACTAAACTGATCCCCCGTTTTCCCAATCCTTTCGAGTTCCTTTTCGGCCTCCTCATGCAAGTCCAAATCAACCCATTCCACCTCGAACGATTTGGCATCCTTTAAAAAGAGAAGGGCTGAAGAAGCCCCAATCTTGCCTGCAATAGGGCAGCGCTCTCCAACAGGATATAATTGTGAAGCAAGAAATATCTCTCCAGACTTCAAGACGTCTTCGAATTTATTATATGCAGCAGTATGGTTAGGATCTGCCTTGTCAGCTAAGGCATAAATGGCCGAAGTATCCAGGAAGATCATTTTTGAAAGACCTCCTCAAGAGCTTCGTCATGCCGTTCAGATACAGGTTTAAGAGGACCTTGCTTTGACCGACCTACACCAACAAATCTAAAATCCTTAACCGAAGAAGATCGATGGCGATCAGATTGGGAAATATCTTTTTTTACGATCTCCCGTATCACTCCTGCAATCGATTTCTTCTCCTTGAAATGCCCGATGTCTTAGCAGGTCATATACTTCTTCATCTAATTGAATTTGAGCTCGTTTCATAATAAATCACCTCCTCTCTCTTTTCGTTCTATATTTAACATCATGATGTCATGATGTCAAGCATTATGCATCGAATAGAATTTGAAATACCTTCAAGTTTTGGCTTTCTTAATTAAAATTCTTTTCACTCAAGAAATTTTAGTAAATTCAAATAGTTTTAAATTTTTTCCTCCTTTTGACTTAGATCAAGGAAAAAGATTTAAGGGTGGGTTATTTTATAATTAAAATAACCCACAGGAGGTAAAAATCATGGCAACGAGAAAGATTGTTAAGATTGATGAGGAGAAATGTAATGGTTGTGGACTCTGTATTCCCAACTGTGCAGAAGGAGCCCTTCAAATTGTTGACGGAAAAGCGAAATTGATCAGGGAAAAATTTTGCGACGGCCTGGGTGCCTGTCTCGGACATTGTCCTGAAGATGCCATCACCGTCATTGAAAGAGAAGCTGAAGAATTCGATGAAAAGGCAGTGGAAGCTTCATCTTCATAAACAAAAGGAACTCAGCCTCAACCTAAACCTCAACCTGCTCCAGTATTTACCGGATGTCCTTCTTCAAGGGCCATGCATTTTAAAGTTCCCGAAGCCGAGAAGCGAATCCAGCTTCAACCGCTCCATCGGTCTCTCAGCTTACTCAATGGCCTGTCCAGTTGAAATTGGTCCCAATCAATGCTCCTTATTTTCAGGATGCGGATCTTCTGATTGCGGCTGATTGTGTTCCATTTGCCTACCCCAATTTCCATCAGGATTTCCTTAAAGGAAAAGCCGTGGTCGTGGGTTGTCCAAAACTGGATGATATTCAATTCTATAAGGAAAAATTGACAGAGATCTTTAAGACGAATTCCATTAAAAGTGTCACCGTTCCTTATATGGAAGTCCCCTGCTGCTTCGGATTGGTCAAAGCAACAGAGGATGCGATTGCAGCATCAGGCAAGAACATTCCTTTAAAGAAAGTAAAGATAGGAATCCGTGGAGAGATTAAACCTGAAGAGCAAGTGGGAGTGACTCAACGTCCTCGCACGTTTGCCCATCCGCACTAATCATTTCAGGGTTCAAGGGTTCGAGGGGTGAGAGCCTGCCCCGCCCTCGGTCGGGACCGGGCGGCAAGGGTTCAAGTACAAAAAAGGAGGACTATCCTTTTCTTCTTATTCATTTTCTTCATTCATTTTTTGATATTTAACGACTTGAATAACCTGCGCGGGCAATCACCAATGCCAAAAACCTGGCACGGTTAATCCGCGTCAGGTTTATGCGGTTAGGCTGCTTTTTCGAGAATTCTGTTTTTTGTTTGCATTGAAAGCCTGACAGGTGCAAAGAACCTGGAAGGGTAAAGATAATCCTCTCCAGACTCGTCAATGATTCTCACCTGGTTGTGACGCTCAGCCTCCTTGTCTGGAATCGTCTCATACAACTTTCGTATCTCCAAGGATGCTTCGTAACCCTCATTGTCAATGCAAAGCAGAAATTTTTGTTTCATTGTTTTTTACTCCAAGTATTTTTTGATTTTAGTTTCCTTTCTTCCCTTGCCGTGGCCTTCATACCAGTGGAGTTCTGCAAGCCTTACTGTCCCATCTTCCAATCTAATCTTAGCAATTCCCTTCCGTTTTCTCCAGGTCGTCTTCCCATAAATGCGATTCAGCCTCCGCAGCTCACGAATACTGCGACCTGAGGCAATTGTTTCGGTCCACTGGATTTCACCAAGAATCTCGAAGTGCATATCCTTATCGAGTTGTTATAGCCGAACAATTATTGGATTGCAGACTCTAATTTTGTAAAATCCTATACTTAATGGTGGATTTTGTCAAACAATATTCAAAGAGTTTTATAATGTTCACAGTGGACACCAAATCTATGATTTGGACCGAGATGCTGAAACGAGCACTGATCTTCAAGTTCAGTCACAAGGTTCAAGCATGACATTTTCGGTTTTTTCAATAGTCTCTCAGACTCCTTAATCCCATTTGTTCTTAGTTGTATCGCTTCAACCCTTGAATCCTTGACCCCTTGACCCCTTGAACCCTTCTGGGCAATGGGTTAATTTAAATTCATGCTCCTCCCATTTCAAGTCACTAAAAACATCACCCTTTTAGGGAGTGAGTTATTCAACCTTTATCTCGTAAAGGGGGAAACCTATGCCATCATTGAAGGAGGCGTCAGCGGCGTTACCTACCCTTTCTTAGAACAATTAAGCCAATTAAATGTCCCTCCCGAGGCCATCTCCCACCTCGTCATCCTCCACTCCCATTTTGACCATATGATGGTCTTTCCCACTCTCAAGGGAAGATACCCATGGATGAAAATTGTTTCTTCTGACCTGAACCGAGCAATTTTTACAAGTGAAAGAACTCTCGCTAAAATTTTTGATTCGGACCGGAAAATAACACTCGCCCTCAAAGAGAGAGGAATGATTTCAGAGGCTCCAAACCTTCAACCCCCCACTTTTTTCCCGCTGGATATCACTGTCCAGGAAGGATCGGTCCTCGATCTGGGCAAGGGAATGAAGATGGAATTTTTGGAGATTCCAGGTCATTCTCCCGATTGTTTAGGCGCTTTTCTGGAGGACGAAGGAGTTCTTTTCTGCTCAGATGGGGCGGGTTTTTACACTCCCCCTGATTTCTTTCGGCCCAATTATTGGTACCGATTGGATGAGGCTGAAAAATCAATCGATAAGATGAAGGCGATCGATCCTGACATCCTTTGCAGAGGCCATTATGGAGCCATGATAGGAAAAGACCTCGCCCGAAAACATCTACAAATCAACCGTCAATCCATTGAGGATTTCAAGGCTTATGTTTTGGAAAAGATCAATGGGGGTTATTCAGTGGAAGAAATCACCCAAGATGTGACTGTACGATTTTCAAAAGGTTTTCTCGAGCTTTTTCCCCCGGAACAAAACTATCGTCTCTGGAAATTATTGATTCAAAGGACGCTGGAACACTTTGGGATCGAGATGGGAAGAGAGATGAGAAACGAAATGCCAAATGCCAAAGCTAGGCTAAGGTTTAGGCTAAGGTTTAGAATGCAAATCCTCCTAACCTTAACCTCAACCTTAACCTTTATTTTGGCATTTGAACTTTGACATTTGAAATTTTCTTAAAGTATTAACTTTTTCTGGAGGTCTTTATCTGGAAACCGGTAATCAGTTGTTCCAGTTTTTTCCCACCACATTTTGGGCATTTCGCCTTCCGGGCATCGTGCTCACTGATGCTGAGTATGAGAGTAAATTTCTTGCTACATTTAGGACATCGATATTCGTAGCTAGGCATTCCCTTCCCCCTCCTTTCTCTATTTCATAGTAAGTTTCGCCGTAAAGTAATTGATTATTAATATAGAAATTTAGAAAGAGACTGTCAATACCCAACCGATCATCGAGCCAAATTCGAAACCTTCTTCTGCTCCAACCTTCTTCTCCTGTGTTGAAGAAGATCGATCTCTCTCTGTTGATGGGATGGAATGAGCCCTAATGCCTCATCCACATAGGTAATGGCCCTCTCCCAATCCTTAAGCCGATGCTCATGATATTTTGCTAATTCAACGTAAGGGAAAGCGTCCTTCTTGTAAGACCAACCGGCCATCTCCTCCCACAGAGATAGGGCCTTCTCACCCTGCCCTGTCTTCTTAAAGGCCATGGAGAGCCATTTCATCACATCCCAAGAAAGATCGTCAGCACAACGCTTTAAGGCAATTTCAAAGCAAGGGATGGCCTTTTCCCTCTGCCCATGTTCCCAGAAAAGCCTTCCCAAAGCAAAGTGTTCGACCCCTTTTCTGGGTCGGGCTGCTTGAGGATCATGATAGACGAGATGGATTCTCCCGGCCAGTGCCACCATGGAGAGGATATCCATCTGGTTGTGATAAAAAACTTGCTGAATCTTCCTCGCATCTCCTGTTTGGATATAATCGAAATAAAGATAGGGAATCCATTCAGACGGAATATCATCCGTTCTTTCTACCCCCAGAAGTTTGGATTCAAGGGTGACCAACCGACAGTTTTCGTAAGCCCCTTTCCAAATCTTCCTGGAGGGATAAAGAAGATCGAAATTGGGCATCTCCCGTATCTTTGAAATGATTCGAGAGAGAATGAACCGAGTCTCGAGCAGAGGGATATCATATTGCCGTCCATTGAAGGTCACTAAGAATTGAAAGGAATCCATCATATCTTTGAGGAGAGAGAGCGAGGCTCTTTCCTCAGAATAGTCCCTCATAAAGAATTGGTGAATTGAAAATTTATTCTCATGAAAAAAACCTAATCCCACCATAAAGGCAAACGTTCCAGTTCCTCCGGTCAGGCCAGTTGTTTCGGTATCGAGAAAAAGAGCCTTTTGAAAATCCAATTCCTTAAGCCGTTCATCCTTCGAAAGAAGATGGGCCGGATAAGTGGGGATGTCGAGGATATCTGCCAAGGTCATCTCGCCATATCGAAAGTGAGGAGGAAAATGTTCTTTTGTTAGGAAAGTCTCCCCTTCGGGGGTTGAAATAATTTCTCCCTTAACCAGTTGTTCGATGGGGAAGATCGCTTTTTTCTGATAAATCTTTTTCGGTTCGAGAAGCCGATCCAGACGCTCTGCCTTAAATCGCTCAGGATCTGGGATTTCTCCTCTGGTTGCCTTTTGGAAACCGAGGTAAGACGGTTGAGACGTTCTTTGAGATCCATGTTCAATAACAACAGGGTTCAAGGATTCGAGGGGTCAAGGGTTCAAGTTTTTTATATTTTCTTCTCTCGAACCCTTGAATCCTGGACCTCCTTGGACCCTTTTTCATTTTAAAATTTCCTTCAATAGCACCAACGCTACTTCTTTTGATTTTTCGCCGACATCCTTTGTGGGACCCACGCAGGAGGGACAGCCGTAGTGACACTCGCACTTGGCGATGAGTTTCATCGTTTTCTCGAGAAGCATCCGTGTATCATCGAAGAGTTGCGGGCTGAAGCTCATTCCCCCTGGATAATTATCATAGAGAAAGAGAGTCGGTTCGAAGAGATCCATCCTCTCAAGTGGAATTTCATTCGGGGCATTGAAGGAGGAATAAATCCCTTTCGAATCCCTCGAAAGTCTCAAGAACCACTTTGCCCCTCGATCTCCGACACAACGATTGAGATCATGAGGATCGCACATCAGGTGAAGGGCAGCTACGGAATGAAGGGCATAACCGAGTCCTAATACTCCATCAATCACCTCCAGGCGAGAATAAGGAAGTCTCTCTAACCACCCTCGCTTAAAAGTAACCCAATAGGAGGTGGTATGAAACTGAAGATCCGGAAGTTCAATCTTTCCATAACCTAAATTTTCGAGGGTATAGAATTTGATCTTTTTATACCCGACCACCTTCGTGGCAACCTTCACTTCCCCATGTTCAAAGACCGTCCCCTCTCCTTGATTTCTCTCAAATCCTTCCAGGATGGAGACATCGGTGTAATCAATGGCATCGGTGTAATAATCCCCTTCGGTCTTTACGACATAGGCCCTGTGATTGGGGTAATCGAGCTTCTCCACTGTATAGAGCTCTGATTCACAGAGGTAGACCGCTCCTTCATAAAGCGTGGTATGGGCACCGGTGAAATCCACCTCCGCAATCACCTCTTCTTTTTTCTTTGTGGTATCGATCACCACAAAATTTTCCTCTGAGGCGGATCGGAGGCTGACTTTTTCCGCAGGATAGGCATCTTGCGTCCAATACCAATTTTGATCCACATGATGAATCGTTCCTTTTTCTTCGAGATACTTCAACATCTCATTCAAATCTTCCCTGCCGAAGCGCTCTCCATCTTTAAAGGGAAGTTCAAAGGTCGCGCACTGAATATGGCTGAGCAGGATGAGAAGGTTATCCGGATTGATCAAACCATGTTCTGGGGATTGCCCAAAAAAGTAGTCCGGATTTTCGATGATGAATTGATCCAGGGGTTGGCTCCGTGCAATGAGAACCGCCAAGGACTTCTCTGATCTTCTCCCCACACGACCTGCCTGCTGGTAGGTGCTGGCGATCGTGCCGGGATAACCTGCAATCAAGCAGACGTCCAGGTCTCCAATGTCAATTCCAAGTTCAAGGGCATTAGTGGAAACAACCGCTGTGACTTCTTTCTCTCTCAACCCTTTTTCAATCTCCCTACGCATCTTCGGGAGATAACCTCCCCGATATCCTCTGATCTTTCCTTTATCCTTCAATTTCTTTTCAAAGCGATCTTTTAAATATTTCGTCAAGACCTCCACAGAGAGCCGACTGGTCGCAAAGAGAATGGTCTGGATCCCCTGCTCCACAAAGGGCGAAGCCAAACGCCTGGCTGCATGAATATGGCTCCCACGAATCCCTAATTCTTTGTTGACCACGGGCGGGTTATAGAAGAGGAAGATTTTTTCCGGTGAGGGAGCGCCATTTTGATCAATGAGTGAGACCTCTCTCTCGAGAAGTTTTTCTGCCAACTCCTTCGGGTTGGCAATCGTTGCGGAGCAACAGATAAATTGAGGTTTCGATCCATAAAAACGGCAGATACGATTCAACCGTCTCAGGACATTGGTCATATGCGAACCGAAGACTCCTCGATAAGTGTGGAGTTCATCAATCACTACAAACTTCAAGTTCTGGAAGAAGTTCATCCATTTTGTGTGATGGGGGAGAATACCGGTGTGAAGCATGTCGGGATTAGTGATCACAATATCCCCCTGGGCACGGATGGCCTGTCGAGCATCCTGGGGAGTATCCCCATCATAGGTGAAAGTGGTGATCGGTTTTTCGATACGCTGGATGAAGCTTTGAAGTTCGACCATCTGGTCTTGAGAAAGGGCTTTGGTGGGAAAAAGATAAAAGGCCTTCGTAGACGGTATCTCCAGCTTTGTGTTCAACACAGGAAGATTATAACAAAGGGTCTTCCCAGAAGCGGTCGGGCTGACCACCACCACATCCCTTCCCTCATGAACCGCCTCAATCGCTTCGACTTGATGGGAATAAAGCTGCTCGATCCCCTCCCTTCTTAAGGCCTCTCTGATGATGGGGTGGATATACTTCGGAAAAGGGCGATATTGTCCTTCTCTTTTTTTGAAAATCCGCAGGTCCGTGATGCAAGGTGAAATGGCGCGGGAACGTTTCCAGGACTCAATAATCTCTTCGATCGACATCCAATGCTCCAAAAACTAAAAACGCAGAGCACAAAGAGCATCCATCCTGCACCTGCCTTCTACGGAGGCAGGCAAAGCGTACGAATAAGAAAAGTTCTGTCCTTAATAACTTATTCACTCAATAACTTAATAACCCTGTGACTTAGATTTCCCCATTTTGATAGGCCTGGATAAATGCCTCCACGACTTCCTTGTCCAATTGTGTCCCAGAACACCTTTTCAGTTCGTCGATCGCCATCTTCTTGTCCATCGCTTTCCGATAGGGTCGGTCGGTCGTCATCGCATCGTAGGTATCCGAAACAGCTACGATCTTTGCAAGAATGGGGATGTCCTCTCCTCTCAGGCCATCTGGGTAACCTTTCCCGTCCACCTGTTCATGATGGTATTTCACTCCGGGAATAATCTCCTTCAGTTGCCGGATATGTTCGATGATCTCCGCTCCCATATTCGAATGGCGTTTGATGATATGAAATTCCTCTGGGCTCAACGGCTTTGGTTTTTTAAGAATATCATCTTCGATCCCAATCTTCCCAATATCATGAAGCACAGAGGTAATCTTTACCCATTTCCTCTCCGAAGGGGTCAATTGGAGATATTTTGCAATGGCTTGACTATAGAGGGTCACCCTTTGGGTATGTCCTCCTGTATGAGAGTCACGCTTTTCAATGGCATCGGCCAAGGATTCGGCCGTCTGAAAGAACATCTCTTCTAATTCCTGATAGAGACGGGAGTTGTCCAGTGCAATGGCCACCTGGTCCGCTAAGGAGGTGAGAAGGGAGAGGTCTTCCTGGTTAAATCTTCCTTTTCCCTTCTTATTAATTGCTTCTAAAACCCCAACGGTCTTTTCTTTGACCCTTATAGGGACACAGATAATATTTCGAGTTTTAAATTCCGTCCTCTCATCCACACCTTTAAAAAAACGACGATCTTTCTTAGGAGAATTCACAATCAGGGGTTTCCCGTGCTGAGCAACCCATCCTGCAATCCCTTCTCCAAAGTTGAGAGAGATCGTTTTAATATCTTCTTCTCTCTCACCCAAGGCGACTTCAAAATAGAGGTAACGCTTCTCCTCGTGGACAAGGAGAAGTGAGCCCACCTCTGCTTTCATCAACTGAGTGGCGGCCTCCATGGCTCTCCTTCGAATTTCCTTAGTATCTAATGTGGAGTTTAGAATTTGACTTAATTGCGAGAGCAAGGCGAGTCGTTTAACCTTTTCCTCAATGCGTTTCAACTTATCCAGCCATCGATCGATATCAATCTTCTTTGCCGGCATTTTTCATCTTCCATTAACGGGGTTAACCAATTTTATTCTCTTTGTCAATGAAAATCCATATAAAAAACGAAAGGAACGAATGATATCGAATGAAGCGAATTTCACCTATTTCATTGCCCTTCGTTAAATTCGCTTACATTCGAATAATTTGTTATCATTTTTCAAAAAAAGTTGATATTCAAAACTATTCCTGATAATAGTTATTAGAGAAAGGAGAATGAATATGCCGTTGCGGACCAATCAGGAACTGCTGACCCTTGCTAAGAAAGGAGGCTATGCGGTTGGGGCCTTCAACATCAACAATTTGGAAATCCTTCAGGCCATTGTTTCTGCAGGAGAGGCGGAAAAATCTCCTGCCATCATCGCCGTTTCAGAAGGAGCGATTCAGTATGCGGGGCTGTCTTTTATTGTATCCATGGCTCGGATAGCCTCTGCTCAGACGTCGATCCCTTTGTCTCTCCACCTCGACCATGGAAAGGATCTGGACATCATCCGGTCTTGTGTTGAGAACGGATTTACCTCTGTCATGATCGATGGATCGCACCTCGAATTTCAGGAAAACATGGCGATTACAAAAAAAGTGGTGGAGATGGCGAGAAAAAAAGGGGTCTCGGTAGAGGCAGAGCTGGGGAGGTTGAAAGGAATCGAGGATAAAGTGTCCGTTTCAGAACGAGAGGCTTTTCTCACCGACCCGAAAGCGGCAGGGGAGTTTGTCAAAAAGACGGAGGTGGATGCCCTAGCCATCGCCATTGGGACATCTCATGGCGCTTACAAATTCAAAGGGGAAGTCAAGCTTGACTTTGAACGCCTAAAAGAAATCGCACGGAGGGTGAACATTCCTTTAGTCCTTCACGGCGCATCGGGTGTTCCCCACGCGGTCCTCGAGAAGGCGGAACGATTTGGTGCTAAGCTTCCTGGGGCAAAAGGGATTCCTGACGATGCCATCCAAAGGGCAGTCTCCTTGGGTATTGCCAAAATCAATATTGATACTGACTTAAGACTTAGTTTTATCGGTGCCATTCGGGAGGTTCTCACCAACAAACCCGAAGAGTTCGATCCTCGAAAGATTTTGGGGCCTGGCCGGGAGGCGATCAAACAAACGGTTCAATCCAAGATGAGGCTTTTCGGAAGTTCCGGGAAAGCGGCATAGCAATACTTTGTGTTAGGTTAGAGGCCTAAGGCCGGAGGCAAAATCATTTGTCTAAATCCTCCAACCTCTCACCTCAAGCGCCCTCCTTTTTAAACCAATTCCTGATCTTCTCTCTCCAGTTCTCTATTCGCTGGTGGTGGTGGGGGTGACGCTCTTCAAGATGTTTTAATAAACGCTTAATGATTTCACTCCGAGAGGAAAGGATAGCCAGACCGATCAGGATGAATAAAATGCCCTGCAGAAAGGGGAGGAAAAGGCCAAAAACCCCCAAGACAATAAATAACCAGCCGATGATCAGCAATCCAATTTTTTTAATTGAATCCAATGATTAATTATTCTCCAAACAAAAACGGGTTAAATCGTGTGCCATAATCAAAAACATCGATCCCTTCCCTCTTTTTGAGGAAATTTACCACTCCATAAGTCAGCGGTGTGACGATGGCTTCATACGCTGATTTGGAAAGCCACTGAACCAGGATAGCCCCTGAGAGAATGGGCAGAGGAATCGTCCCTATAAATGCTAAGGTCATGAACACAAGAGAATCCAAACCCTGACCGACGAGGGTCGATCCAATCGTTCGGACCCATAACCACCGTCCATGGGTTGCAATCTTCATCTTGGCCAGAACAAATGAATTGGCAAATTCTCCCACCAGATAGGCCAGAAACGATGCCCCCAGCAATCGTGGAGTGTAGCCCAGTATCCGTTCATAGGCGGCTTGCCCATCCCAAAAAGAGGCAGCAGGTAAGATCTGCCCCAGCCAGATGGCAACTACAGCAATCAGGTTACAGAAAAAACCCAGCCAGATCACCCATCTCGCCTGTCGGTAACCATAAACCTCAGTGAGCACATCACCGAAAATATAGCTGACGGGAAAGATGAGGATGGCTGCCGGCAACACCAAACCAAAAATATTGACCAGCTTAACAGCTATGATATTGGAAGCGATCAAGCAGGTGATAAAAAAGGAGGCAACCAGCAAGAACCAATGGGAATATCGGCCAGTCACAGATACCTTTTGCTCCGGTGTCAACATCCGTCAGTAAACTCCTTCGAAAGGGGTGCTTATTATTACATGGAAATTTCCCATTTTTCAATTAAAATAATAATGGACAATTAAGCTATAATTAATATAATTTTAGTATTTGAATATTTAAGCATATTTCTCGTCTAAAAGGATAAAAGAGAGTGAATGATGAAGAAATTCAACTGATCTCCAGATGTCAACAAGGAGATCAAGAGGCTTTGAAGGAGATCTTCGATAAATATCATAAGAAGGTCTATCGAATCGCCTATGGTGTGGTGAGGCATCGGGAGGAGGCCCTTGATATTGTACAGGAAGTCTTTGTCAAGCTATTTCGTTCCATTAAAAACTTTAAAGGGAGGTCTCATTTCTACACTTATCTCTATCGAATGGTCATGAACACGGCCATTGACCATGCAAGAAAGATGGGAAAACAATTTATTTCAAGCCTCAATGAGGAAGGAAGTTTTGAACCCTCTGAGGAAGTTGAAAAAGGGCCGGAAAGGATTCTCCTCCATAAGGAGTTGGAAGAAAAGGTGAAATGGGCGATGGAGAAACTCCCTGCAGAACAGAGGGCTGCCCTTATTTTCAGAGAAGTGGAAGGTCTTTCCTATCAGGAGATGGCAGATGCCGTGGGATGTTCGATCGGGACGGTGATGTCCCGCCTTCATTATGCCAGAAAGAGGATGCAAGAATTATTGAAGGATTATGTGGGACCTCAAGGCCAAAGCAGTGGCCCCTCCAATCCTATAAAAGAGGAGGGAGTCAGATGACAGATTCCTGTTCTTCGGTATCGAAACTCTTAGAAAAATATTTTGACCGAGAGGTCACGGACAGGGAGAGGCTTTTAGTAGAAGGTCATCTTCAGAGCTGTCCAGCCTGCCGGGATGCCTTAACGTCCATGGAAGGGCTGAGGACATTAATAAAAACTCCTGTTGAAGAGGCTACCCAACAGGAGGATTTCCCTTGGGTATGGCAGAAAATCGAGCGGGAAATTCGTTTGCAGGAAAAAGTAAGCTGGTGGCAATCCCTACGGTCCTGGATGGATCTTTCCCCCCTTTTCGAAAAGAAGGTTTGGATTCCTGCAGTAGCGACTGTCATCGTACTTCTCTTCATATCAACCCAAGTTATTTTTAAAAAAATCCCTTCCTATTCTGACGCATCTGTTATAGAATACATCGAAAGTGAGAGCCATAATATCATGGTCTATGAGTCTGAAAAGGCAAAAATGACGGTGATATGGCTATTCGACGAGGAGGATCAAGAATCATCCAGATCATGAAAAGGATATTCCCCATTTTACTATTCATTCTTACCCTTTCTCTACTCTCGGCTTCGTTGTCCTATGGTCAGGTCCAGGTTCGGCTTAGAGTCTTTGAGGCTTCCAACGTCGGGACTGGAATCGATTCATCTCTAAGGGATATGAGAGATCAATTCAAGCCTCTTGTCGATTTTTCCTCCTATCGCCTTTTGAAAGAGGAAACTCCTACCCTCACCCTCAACCAGCCCGTCTCATCCCCTGCTCATCCCGGGAGAAATATTGAGCTCACTTTAATCAGGCAGCATAAAAATGTCGCGGATGTGAGAGTGAAGATCAAACGGGAGCAGATGGATATTCTTAATACTCAGGTGAGACTCTCCCCGGGGAGAACGGTCTCCATCGGAGGCCCGAGACACGGGGAAGGAGTGATCATTATAACCCTATCTGCCCAGTTCTAATCCCCATTCCCTACACTTAGAGTTAAACTTACAGCTGCATAAAAATTATATAGACAACTACATCGCCAGGCGACTTATCGCCAAACCTTTACACCTGCCTGCGCGTAGCCGCTTCGGCGAAGGCAGGGCGGTACCTTTAAACGTTTTGCTACTCAGTTTTCAAGCATATGACAAAGGTCGCCTCATGTGACATCGTATGTTACCCATAAACCATAGAAAAAATCCGCAATTGTAAAGGATTGGAAGCACACTCGCCTCCCTTTTAAATGGTAAGGTTAACCTTCCCTCCCCTCCCAAGACCTACGGTCTAAGCTGGAATATGGACTTTGGAAAAATTTTGTTTTGAATAAATTCCCTGCTTCCTACGTCTAAAAAGGTAAAAGAGTGATAGATATGTTTGAAAGGAGGGTTCTTTTATGTGGAAAAAGTTAGCATTGATGATCTTGGTTTTGGCCTTAATTTCTGCATTCACCATCCCCCCTGCTGAGGCTGGATCAAGAGCGCGTCATAGGTGGCAAGGGGCTGGTATTGCTCTGGGGGCTGTTGCGTTAGGAGGGCTGATCCTGCATGGCTTACATACCCTACCCCCTCCTCCGCCTCAAGTTGTTTACTCACCTCCTCCAGAACCTTATTATTCTCCTCCGCCACGGGAATATGTCCCGGGCCATTGGGAAATGACGCGTGAATGGGTTCCTGGCCCCTGGCAAAGAGCGTGGATCCCTGACCACTACGATCGTTGGGGAAACATGGTAGCAGGACATTATGAAGATCGCCAAGCTCCGGGGTACTATGCAGAGAGAAGAGTTTGGGTAGAGGGATATTATAGAAATTAGGGGTTAGTCTATTTGTTTTTCCTTTGTCAGGGTGGGGTTTAATTAAACCCCACCCTTCGATATTGATTTTTTACTCCTTCCTTATTAACTCCTTCCTTCCAATTTTATATCTAAGAGGATGTATTTTAAATAATTCTACATGTCGTCTCCGATAATGACTCACAAGAGTAACCTTTCAGAAGGAGCGATAGTGACGAAGAATGCTTAAACCGAGAGTGCCACGCCCTTTGGGCTCGCAATGACACCTTTTATAGTGGTTCCAAAGCGTTAACCCTACTTTTATGACTTCTCATAATATTATTACCTACAAAAGCCTTATTACCTTTGCCTTCAATCCGCATTCTAAAATCTTTGGGAGCATTCCTGTCGGGACGATGGAGTTCATATCCATAAGGCATTACTCACAAGATTGTTATTTATCTACTCAGAAATGCTAAAAATAGTGTATGATATGGTACCATTAGGTCAAGGGAAGGAGAATTGAGAAATGAAAGCCATGGTGCTCAAAGAAATTTCTCCAATAGAAAAAGAACCCCTGAAAATGATGGATTTGCCAGATCCTGTTCCCGGGTCTAAAGAGATTTTAATAAAGATTTCTGCCTGTGGGGTCTGCCATACAGAACTTGATGAAATCGAGGGAAGGCTCCCCCCAAAGCTCCCCATTGTCTTGGGACATCAGATTGTTGGAAGAGTAGTAAAATTGGGCCCAGGAGCAATAAAATTTAATTTGGGAGATCGGGTGGGAGTTGCCTGGATCCATTCAGCTTGTGGAAAGTGCTATTTTTGTCAAAATGGGAATGAAAATTTATGCCTCGAGTTTCAAGGGACTGGATGCCATGCCAATGGAGGTTACGCCCAATACACCGTTATTTCAGAAGATTTTGCCTATTTAATCCCTAAAAGATTCTCCGATGCTGAGGCAACTCCACTTTTATGCGCCGGCGCCATTGGATATCGAGATTTAATCCTATCCGGAATTAAAAAAGGCCAAACCCTAGGACTTTTTGGATTTGGAGCCTCTGCTCATATCGTCATTCAAATAGCCAGATACTGGGGTTGTGATGTATTTGTCTTTACAAGAGGGCATGAGCATCGAAAACTGGCTAAAAAACTGGGGGCCTCATGGGCAGGAGGACCAGAAGATGAACCTCCTGAGAAACTTCATTGCGCCATCGATTTCACTCCAGTCGGAGAAACTGTCCCTCATGCCTTGAAGGCTTTAGAAAAAGGGGGCAGATTAGTCTTAGCGGTCATTCGAAAAAGAAATCCGATTCCACCCCTTGACTACGCTCAACTCCTCTGGGATGAAAAAGAAATTAAAAGTGTTGCAAATATTACTCGAAAGGATGCCCAGGAATTTCTACCTCTGGCAGCAGAAATCCCAATCATTCCTGAAGTCCAAGAATTTAAGTTAGAAGAGGCCAACCAGGCTCTCATCCTGTTAAAACAAGGAAAAATTCAAGGGGCGGGTGTCCTGAGGATGTGGGATTAGGAGGATTTTATTGGAGTCGAATCATTCGATGGGAAGAAAAATGAACAACCCTCAACCTAATTTCGATTCCGAATTTTTTTCTTTTCGTGCCTTCTCAATTTGCCACTTCGAAAACGGATCGATCTCATCGTAAAATCGATCACCTTTATCCGTATCAGCCATATCACAGTTGAGATCGCAACAACCGTCTTTAAGCACACATTTAGAATCTTTATAGTAGATACACGATTCGATGAAAGTCATAACTTCCCTCCTTTCAAAAAAAGGCTGTTAATAAAAAACCCGTGGTAAACATAAGCCACGGGTTGAATGAATTTCTTTCTGCTTGATTGCAGAAGATTCTTTCGGCAACCCGGCTATCCCAGAAATTTGGGACCCGTGGCTTTCCGCCCTCCGATTACTCGAAGTTTGGCTTTATCGTATTATTAAATTAGAATTTAAGAATAATTATGCAATATGAATGCCACTCCATTGAATTTCGAAACCTGCTAAATATTAAGAGATTTTTAACCGTCAGAATATGGGACCACTAAAAACTGGGATATCTGTTGCCAAAGAGTTACAATTTTGAACAAACAAAATTGAAGATTAAGAAGCGGGGTAACTTTTCTGATGCATTGTTCAAAATCCATGGGCCTTTTCGAAATCCAGTAACAGCCTTTTTACCTTGACTCCATGACCAAATCCGCCCAGACCTCCATTGCTTTCAATCACTCTGTGACAGGGGATAATCAATGGAATGGAATTCTGGCCATTGCTGTTTCCAACAGCCCGGAAGGCTTTTGGATGGCCTATGGCTTGTGCAACCTCCTTGTAGGAACGTGTTTGGCCATAAGGGATTCTTGATAATGCGGTCCAAACCTTTTTCTGGAAGGAAGTCCCCTTTAAATCCAGTTTACAATCAAACCGTTTTAGATCACCCTTTAAATATTTCTTTAGTTGATCCAAAACATTTCTATTCTTTTGATCATCCCTGATAAGCTTTCCCGGAAATTTATCACTCAATTTTTTCAGAAAAGTTTTTTCTGATTTGAGAAAGTCCACCATGCAGACTCCTCTCTCTGTAGAAGCAACGAAAACCTTTCCTAAAAGGGATGTATCAAAAAAAGAATAATAAACTTTTTCCATTTTGAACCTCCTTAGCTCAAATTAGGAACCCTAAATTCCAAATTAAAAATCCCAATTCTCAATGTCCAAAGGATCGAAACCATCTTCAAGGTGCAGTAACAATTGTTTGGTATTCTGAATTTTGGTCATTGAAGTTTATTTGGGATTTGGTCTGCCTGCGCGAAGCCCCGCCTGCCAAAGCCTTGTGCGGCGGGCAGGCGCTTCGGCGAAGGCAGGTGCTTGTGATTTGGTGCTTGTCATTTTCGCTATGCCCTATGCCCCAAGCTACTTAGTACCAAATCGGAATTGAGTTGCCCTCACCAGACCCATGGGCCCTGTCATCATGGTATTCCCACCCGGAGCGGCATAAATGAATTGAAAGGAGGTTTCTTTAAAAAGATCGCGGTTGGGGCCGGTCACGATCACCGGCACCTCCCCGGGATGAGGTTTCAAGGTAAAGGCCCCGTGCCCGTTCTCCTCAAAAACCTTTCTCCCGTTCAACTCGCCTCGGATGAGGAGTCTCAAATCATTTTCCAATTTTTTAGGGGTCAACTTATGGGTGTGATGCTCATAGAGGGCTTCAATCTTTCTCTCCAACAGCAAAGCCGCAACGGTGTGTCCATTTCCCACATTCACAACCAAAGAAGGCCTTGTGACTTCTTCAAGGCAACCCAAAATGGCGGAGAAACAGGTATCCATCACGAGCACTGGAGCTGAGGAAGTTCTTTTCACTGCAACAACGGCTGATCTCATTCGAAGGCAATATTCTGGAATCGAGTCCTCTAAGAAATGAAAAGTCTCAGGCCGGTTATCTTTTCGAATCATCCTTTCCATATTCTCAAAGCGAAAAGTTCGATCCGAAACTCCTTTGGGGGAAACACCATGATCCTGAACCGCAATCGCAATGGCATTGACCTGGAGATCTTCTCCGAAATTAGAAAAGAATTTTTCAAATACCCGCAGGTTTGCTTCTTGGATCTCTATTTCCTCAAAATGAGTAGCCTCAGGCTTCTTCCCCACCTCAATCCCCATTAATTTGACCTCATCCAAGTCATTGCGGATGGAATAAGCGGCAGACTCTTCCATCACCACCCGATATCCTTTTTGAATATGACGAAGAATGGCCCTGCCAAGGGAACCCCCTCCAATCGTATCGCCATGGATATAGACATGGTTTTCGATTGTTTTGAGTCTCTCAGCAAAAAATTTGGATGGTGTGGGAAGGACGAGGCTGATACAATTTTCGGTCTTTTGCTGTGAATCAAAAAGGAGAATATCCTGAGTGCCAGCACCGATATCGATCGCAAGAATTTTCATCTTACTAAATAACGTGTCTCGTGTCCGTGGTCCGTGTCCGTAAATTCTTAACTGATAACTCTAAACTTTGAACTAATATATCCTATAAGTTTTCAGCTTCCTGCCTACTGCTAACTGCTTACTGATCACTGATCACTATCCCTTGATCACTCCCATTGGGACAAGCTTTACTACTTTACGGCTGATGCCAGCATGATGGACCACATTGACCACATCATTGACATCTTTATAAGCATCGGGAATCTCTTCCACAATGGTGTCCCGGCTTGCACCTTTTACGATGATGCCTTTATCCTCCAATTCCCTTACAATCGCTCTTCCCTTTGCCGCCTTGATGGCTTGATGCCGGCTCATCACCCGACCTGCTCCATGGCAGGTGCTCCCAAAGGTCTCTTCCATGGCTTTCTCGGTCCCCACCAATACATAGGAGCATCTCCCCATATCCCCCGGGATGAGGACGGGTTGGCCAATGGCTTGGTAATCTGGTGGAATATCAGGATGGTTTGGGGGGAAGGCTCTGGTTGCCCCTTTCCTGTGAATGCAGAGCTTCTTTTTCTTTCCATCCACAGTATGGGTTTCAATCTTCGCAATATTGTGGCAAACATCATAGATCAAATCCAACTTCAAATCTTTTGGCCCCTTGCGAAAAACCTGTTCAAAGGTCTCTCTTACCCAATGGGTAATCATCTGCCGATTAGTGAAGGCAAAATTGGCTGCACATGCCATCGCCTCGAGATATCTCTCTCCTTCTGGCGAAGAAACAGGCGCACAACAGAGTTGTGGGTCTGGAAGTTCGATCTGATATTTCCTGGCAGCATCCAGCATGACACGGATGTAATCATCGCAGACCTGGTGGCCCAAACCCCTTGAACCTGTATGGACGATGATGGTGGCCTGATCCTTCCAAAGCCCTAACGTTCGGGCGACAGTTTCATCAAAGACCTCAGCTACGTATCCTACCTCGACAAAATGATTTCCGGAGCCAAGGGTCCCCAACTGTGCCTTGCCCCTTTCCATCGCCCTTTCAGAGACGCGGTCTGGGTCTGCTCCCTCGATGCATCCTTTTTCCTCAATGTGGTCAAGATCTTCTGCCGAACCAAAACCTTTTTCTACTGCCCATCGAGCCCCCTTTTTTAAAACTCGTCGCTCCTCTTCCCGATTCAATTTGAGGTCTTTCCGATGGGACCCCACGCCTGATGGGATGTTGACGAAAAGGCCTTCCACCAACTCCCTCATTCTTCCTTGAATGTCCGTGCGGCTCAAACCTGAGCGCATCAACCGGACACCTCAGTTGATATCGTAACCCACTCCTCCAGGTGAGACGACACCTTCTTCCAGGTCGAAACCTGCCACTCCCCCGATAGGAAAACCATACCCCCAGTGGATGTCCGGCATGGCCAGGGAATGACCAACAATACCTGGAAGCCATGCGACATTGGCCACCTGAACTAGACTCTGGTCTTTTCGAATATCGGTGAACAATCGCTCATCGGAATAGATGATTCCATCAGTCCTCATCTTTCCTTCTCGAGGAATTCGCCACCGATAATCATCGATTTTTTGAATCTTGATTTTTATTTCTGATGCCATAATGAATCACTCCCAAATTAGTATAAACTCATCAAATAATGCGTCATTGCGAGGAGCAAAACGACGAAACAATCCCATCATTAACAATGGCATAAAAATTATATGAAAAGGGAGGTGGGTGTACTGGAAAACCTTTACAGCGGCACCTCTAAACGTTTTGCTACTCAGTTTCCAAGCATATCACAAAGATCACCTCAGGTGCCATCGTATGTTACCCATAAAACATAGAAAAAATCCGCAATTGTAAAGGATTGGAAGCACACCCACCTCCCTTTCCAATGCAACATTAAGGTCTATTTTGCAAAGGATTATCATTAGAGATCAAAAATGATTTGCGCTCTCCATCGCCCATTCTTCTGTCGAACCTCTATCCGATGGTAGGTCACGGCTTTCACTTCAGTCTTGATCACATGAACTCCCTCCTGAAATGGCTCTCCTCTGACGATTGCCCTCAAACCATCCTCCCCAACAGATTCAACCTTAAACCCTTTGAAAAGAAGATTCTCAACATCGTGAAGATAGAGAAGTTCGCTCAACCAGTCCACCATCAGGCGATCCAAACTCTCCCCACCAATATGGACCCGTCTCTCGACCCGACGTCGCACCTTTTTTAAATCGGTGATGAGATGGAAGAAGGCTTCACCGGCATTTTCAAAAAGTCCCTTGAGATCCTCACCATAAACAATGAGACCGATATCTGCTGTATGGTCCAAGACCTCAAAATTTTTCTTCATTCCTTGGTCCCGTCTTTGATTTGAGACCCCCTCTCTCTTTTTCTTTCTTTTGACAAGATGGACCGCCTTCCCTACCCTGTCAGGAATCTTACCAAAGAATGAAGCAGGAATCATCCCACCCTCTTCTTCTCCACCTTCTGAAGAAATCGTTCCTTTGACACGAGGACCCTTTCAAGCTCTCCTTCTGCCACTTTTTCGAACTCATCGAAGGCGTCCACCAGGAAAAAAAGCCGGTTCTTATCAATCCCTTTAAGAATAGCATTGGCAGTCACTTTCATGCCTAGGGGGGTTGGGGATAGGTGCTTGATCTTCACCTCCGTCCCAAGACTCACTTTCTCTGGGGGAATAAACTCATGAATCGCTTCGATGGCAGCTGCCTCCAAAAGTTGAATCAGCCTCGGTGTGGAGAGGACATTAACAGTAATGTCTGACAGTTGGCTCACCAGATCTTCCTTTTTTACAATCATCTCAGATTTCCCAATCAATCCAGGTACCATTTCGTCTCCCCTCGTCCTATGATCCGGATATCAAATCAGAGCTCTGTGCTAAGCCCAACCTGATCCAGGATTAAAACCATTCCAAAATTTCTTCGTCGTAAATCTTCTCCAGTTTCTCTTTGTGCGTTGATTCTTCTTGGGCGAGTTTTAAAAGCAATTTTTTTAAATTTGGGTCTGTGACCATCTTTTCTGTGGAGAGATAAAGGCGATGGGACTTCTCCTCATTCTTAATCGCCATCCGAAGAAGATCTGAATAACTCATATCTGAGCTATAAGGCACATCCTCCAGCATTTCACTGATTCCCAACCCTTTGGTCTTCTTCAATTTTATCTCGCCAACCTTCTTGAGATTGAGGGTCTCGAGTTTTTTCTTGTGACCTTCTTCCATTTTTGCTAATTCTTTAAAGGTCTTCTTCACACCAGGGTTTGAACGATCCGCTGCCATTTTGTAAAAAGCCGCTGCATCCGCTTCTTTCCGAATAGCAAACCTCAAAATCTCATCCAAGCTATCCAGTTTCATCCTCTTCCTCCTCCCTAAAAGTTTTTTTGATTTCAGAAATGAGCCTTTCTGCCTCTTCCTTATTTTTCCCAGAAACCATGACGATGCCCCATCCTTTCTGGGGGATGTAAAGCCCGTCATAAGCGGTATCGAGAAAAGATTTGATGAGAAATGGAATCCCAGCTTCTTGAAGGGCTTGAGAAATTCTATCCCCTTCAAATCGATTTTCGATCGTCCCCGCCTTCACCCATTCGTCCATCGATTCCATAATTTTTATTATATAATGAATTAAGCAATAACCCAAAGAATAAATTTGGGGGTGATGAAAGGGAGGAGATAATGAATTCCCACTTTTTAAAAGGGAAGGTGTGAAAAAATCGAACTCGTGGATCAAACCATTTTTTTTCCACCTCCTTCTGAGGAGTTCTAATCTATAATAAAATTTAAGTTGAAAAATATAAAATTGGGAATATAATGGGATGGCATCACAGGAGTTCAAGGACGAGGAGGAGGCATGTCAACGAAGAAGATCGATGAAAAATCCTTTGGAGCAAAGATGAAACAACTTCGCCAGTTGAGAAAAATATCCTATGAACAGCTTGCCAACAAGACGGGATTTTCACAGCGGTATTTAAAAGAAATCGAAGATGGGATGGCCATCCCTCCTGTCTCGGCCGTCATCCAGATCGCAAAGGCCCTTGCGATTGACGCAGGCTCCTTCCTCTCTGCTGAAGAGCAAGAAGTTTCAGCAAAAAGAAGAAGGGAAAGCTTTTACAAACGGACCCAGGCTTATTCCTACAAGACCCTCACTCCGGACGCAGAGACAAAACATATGAAGGCCTTCCTCGTCACCATTGATCCCAAACAGGATCACAGGATGGTCGATTACAAGCATGAGGGGGAGGAATTTCTTTATGTCCTAAAAGGTCATGTGGAGGTGATGGTAGGAGAAAGTCAAAATCTTCTTAAAAAGGGAGAAACCCTTCACTTCAATTCGGGCATCACACACAAACTTCGTAATGTCAGCGACGAAGAGGCTAAACTCCTGGTGGTGATCTATACCCCATAATCTTTCTGGAATAATGGAAAAGTGGAATGATGGAGTGGTGGGTTCCAATATTCCAGTCCCCTATTCTCTCCAGTTCCGAGGGACCCCTGCAAAAGAGGCCTTTCGTTCAAGTTCACTCAGTTGATTCTCAAAATACCGGATCGCATTGTTGATTCGAGTCAGTTCAGGACTTGCTCCTCTCCCTTCATACTTCCGTTTTGTTTTTTTTAACTCCTCCAGGACTCGGTTGTAGAAACGAAATTGGCCCCCCCAAAAATCCCTTCCGTAACCTCCAGGCCGATCGGGGGATGGCATTCCTTGCATAGAAAACAGTATCATCTTTCCATTGACCGAATCGATCATCACCTTAAACTTATTGAGAAAGGAATTTCCTAAAAGTCCTGCTGAATCAGAAGGCATGTCATGGATTAAAACATCCACATTTTCCACCTCTGCATGACCCACCTGTAGGGACCTCAACGTCACCAAAGGAGTAAAGATCAGGGAGCTTGCTGTAAAGATTGGGATGAAAGGGGTGTTTTCATCGATCGTGATACCTAACTCTTTAGCTGTTGCTCGATTCATGACTGTAAAACTTGCTCCCGTGTCCACAATGAAATGCTGCCTCACCCTTCCATTCAGGATGACTTCTGCCAACGACAATTCCCCTTTTCGCAAAAGGTCAATGGTAATCCCTTCGGTTTCAGAAGGTTTTGGAGAGTTTGTGGATTTAGGCTTTTCCTTGGGTTGTGGGGTTGAAATCTCTTTGGGAGGCTTTCGAGTTTCTGCATCTTGACGAAATTTCTCTGGGATACTCGAAAGATCGTCGGTAAAATGAATGGTTCCCTTCTCATCCACCCATTTGTACATCTCCCCATAGCTGGAAGGCACCATGACAACTAAAAGGATGAAACTTAGAATGATAAACGGCATTTTCTATCTTCCTATTTTTAAAAACGGTCACATTCTACTCGCTCTGGCAGAGGATGTCAATTGCCGTTTCCAATCCACTCTGTTATAATTTTTTATGTTTAAAAATAGAAAGGAGGGCTTTATGGGGACAAAAACAGAATCAAATTTGAAGGAGGCATTTGCAGGGGAATCTCAAGCCAACCGAAAATATCTTGCTTTTGCTAAAAAGGCTGAAGAGGAAGGATACCCCCAGGTCGCCAAACTCTTCAGGGCGGCTGCAGAGGCTGAAACGGTCCATGCTCATAACCATTTCCGGGTGTTGAAAGGGATCAAATCGACAAAGGAAAATCTTCAGGACGCGATCGGGGGTGAAACCCATGAGTTCAAGAGCATGTACCCTGGGATGATAGAAACCGCAAAGTTGGAGAAAGACGATGCAGCCCTTCGGTCATTCCATTTTGCCAATGAGGTGGAAAAGATCCACGCTTCGCTTTATTCAAAGGCCTCGGAAAGCCTGGGAAAAAATGAAGCCGTCGATTATTATGTTTGCCCTATTTGCGGCAATACAGTTGAAAAGGCAGCGCCGGATAGATGCCCGATTTGTGGTGCTCCTGGAAAAAGTTTTATTAAGATTGCCTGATCTTAATTTCCCCTTACAAAAAAACCAATGAAAACCTATTTCCTCCATCCTGATTCAATTCGAAGTCTCTTCGACAATATTGCGCCTACCTACGACTTTCTCAATCATCTTCTCAGCCTGAGGCGGGACCTTTATTGGAGAAAAATGGCAATCCGGGAGCTGAAAGGGCTCGAAGGATGGATATTGGATATCGCCACGGGCACAGGGGATGTCCCCATCGAGATGATTCGCCAGGAGGACCATCACCGGAAAGTCTTGGGATTAGACTTCTCTGAGCCCATGATCAAGAGAGCCCAGCGAAAAGTTTCGGAAAAAGGCCTGTCACAAACCATTGCATTAAGCCTTGGAGATGCCCTCTCTCTTCCTTTCCGGGATCATACCTTTTGCGCTTCGATGATCGCCTTTGGTTTGAGGAACATCGTGAAAAAGGAACAGGCCCTCTCTGAAATGATTCGGGTGATTAAAAAGGATGGGAAGGTGATCGTTTTAGAATTTACGTTTCCTCAAAAAGGGCTGATGAGAAGACTGTATCCAATCTATTTTCAAAGGGTCCTCCCCTGGGTGGGGGGAGTCATCTCCGGCGATCGAGGAGCATACGCTTATCTCCCTAAATCGGTTCTCCACTTTACCTCCGCAAAACATTATGAGGAGATCATGAGGAAAGTCGGATTGGAAAATGTGAACTCCCAATCGTTGACCGGTGGGGTGGTTTCCATTCTCTCAGGGACAAAAAAGTGTTGATGATCCGACCTTTCTCTTTCTCCGATTTAGATTCCATTCTCCAAATCGAAAGGCAGTCCTTTCCCAAATCGCCCTACGATTGGACGATCTTCCTTAACCTCTATACCCTCTATCCAAAAACTTTTTTGGTTTATGCCCATACAACCTATGACCAAAAAGAAGTGGAGATCTGGGGATACATCATTTTTTCCCAAGATGGACATATTATTTCAATCGCCGTCCACCCCCGGCATCGAAGAAAAGGCGTTGGGAAAGAACTCCTCCAGCGGGCGATGAAGATTCCCTATCTTAAAAAGGTATGGGCAGAGGTGAGAAGAACCAATCTGGGCGCTCAGGCCTTTTATTCAAAGATGGGATTTCAAATTACAGGTGCGGTTCCGAATTATTATGGAAACGAAGATGCCTTAATCATACAATGGACTCCTGTCATCTGTGAATCCTATTAACCCTATTGCTTTTAGAAGTCTTTGGTTCATGGGTTAGGGTTAAGATGCCCGTTTAGCAAAGGGGCTATGTTATTGGTCATTTTTACTTTACCTTTCGACTATAGACCAAACTGGCTTCCTAACCTTTACCCATAAACCACAAAGCATTTCTTACAACGGGGTTGACAAGGGTCATCCCCTTTGCTATGGATAAGGTCGCGATTGAAAAAAGGGGGGACTTATGAGTGGAATTTTTGGAATTGTATCGAATAAAAACTGCGCAAATGACTTGCTTTACGGAACCGATTACCATTCCCATATGGGGACGGAATATGGGGGCATGGCCGTCTACGGAAAGCAATTTTATCGCTCCATTCATGATATCACTCAATCCCAATTCAAATCGAAATTTTACGATGATTATAAAGAAATGAAAGGCCATCTGGGCATCGGGGTTATCAGCGATCGGGATCCACAACCTCTGATTATCGGAACCAAATTCGGAAACTTCGCTATTGTCGTTGCAGGCTTGATAGACAATGTCAATGAATTGGGCTCTGAACTTCTCAAAGAGGGGGAAACCTTCGGTGAGATGTCGAGCGGTGGTATCAACTCCGTCGAGTTGATCGCCAAGCTCATTACCAGAGGACGAACCATTCCCGAAGGGATCGAAGGGGTGTATGAACAGATAAAAGGATCGGCCTCCATCCTCCTGCTGAAAAAAGATGGGATTTATGCAGCCCGAGACCGTTTGGGTCGAACCCCTCTGGTGATCGGGGAAAAGAATGGTGAATATGCGATCGCTACAGAGACCTGTTCCTTCTTAAATTTGGGTTTTCGAATTAAAAAATATCTCACACCTGGTGAAATTGTCTTTATTGGTAAATCGGGGCTGGAGGAAAAGACCTCCGGCAGAAAAGCAAACCAGATCTGTGCCTTCCTATGGATCTATACCGGCTATCCTGCTTCGAGTTACGAAGGCATCAGTGTGGAGTTGGTCAGGGAGCGATGTGGAAGAGCTCTGGCAAAAAACGATGAGGTGAAGGCAGACCTTGTAGCAGGGGTTCCTGATTCCGGTGTCGGGCATGCCATTGGGTATGCGATGCAATCTGGTTTTCCCTATCGAAGGCCACTGGTCAAATATACACCCGGATATGGGCGAAGCTACACTCCCCCCTCCCAAGAAATGCGAGACCTTGTCGCTACGATGAAACTTATTCCTGTCAAGGAAGTGATCTGTGGAAATCGGATTGTTCTCTGCGAAGACTCCATCGTCAGAGGAACACAATTAAAGAACTACACGATCAAAAAACTTTGGGAGTGCGGAGCCCAGGAAGTCCATGTCCGCCCTGCCTGTCCTCCCCTGATGTTCCCATGCCGGTTTGCCCTCTCCACCCGATCCATCGAAGAACTGGCAGCCCGAAAGGCTATCCGAGCCCTTGAGGGAAAAGACATCGAAGATGTCAGGGAATATATCGATCAACGGTCAAAAAAGTACAAACAGATGGTGCAATGGATTGAGAAGGAATTGGGGGTAACCACACTGAAATACCAGAAAATTGAAGATATGGTTGAAGCGATCGGTCTCCCCAGAGATAAACTTTGCCTCTACTGCTGGATCGGGGATTATCCAACATCTGAATAGTTCAGGAGTCGGTGAGTCTCGGAGTTCGGAGATTTAATTTTGAATTTTATACTCCAAACATTCTGAACTCTCGAATCTCAAATCTTAACACTCCGATTTATTTAGAGAACCTCACAACATCCCCTACTTTGACCGAATTTTTAGTGAACCAACCTTTATTCATCTCCAGAGCGTAGAGGATGGGTTTCGGTGGAAGATGGGATTCTAAGCTCAGAGGTTTCATATCTGTAACCCAAACAATCCGGCCCTCCTTGTCGATGAAGGCGATGCTCAGGGGGATGAGGGTGTTTTTCATCCAAAACCCGTGGTAGTCCTCTGTTTCGAAGATGAACAGCATCCCTTCATCTTTTCCCAAATGTTTTCTGCTCATCAATCCATGGGCCCTCTCCTCTGGGGTCTGGGCCACCTCTACCCAGATTTCCCGGTGATGGATGTAAAGAGGAATCTTCAGGACACTTTGAGAAAACGCGATGGGAACCCAGAGTAAAAATAGAATGGAAAGAACCCCTTCAATCCTTCGGCCTAACCATCTCCTTTCCTTTTTCATCCCATTGCCTTTTCTCAAGCTGATCGACAAGATTTCGAATTTCATCCTTGATCTTACCCGTATTCCACTGAATGAATAAAACCCAGAGGGGAAGAAGAAGCCAAATAACCAAAAGGATACCCAAGAAAACAACGATTGCAACCGCGATCCCAAAAGGAAGTTCTTTAAAGATTTGTTCAAGGTACCATTCCATACCGACCTCCTACCTCATTCTATCAGCTCCACCCCGCATCAACAGAATACGAATCAACGGGTTTTAGATTTAAGACTCTCGGTTTGTTTGGTCTCTCTTGTTTATTTAGTTACCCAAACAGACCAAATAAACTAATCAAATCTGCAATCTTTTATTTGGCCTTCTCTCCTTCCAACTGTTTCCTAAGCTTTTCATTAACCCTTAATATTTGATCCACATCAGAACCAGTCAATTCCCAGGAATAGCTATCTTTGCCATCTTTCTTCAGCTTGATCTTCACCTCTGGCGGGAGAGGCTGTTCTTTCTCAATCTTCCCCTTTTCCACAATGACCTTCGGAATCGATGGATTCTCTGATTTTCCTTGTGGAGGAGGAGATTTCCTCTCACAGGCGGCGAAGAAAAAAATCCAAACCAAGAAGATGATCCATACTTTTTTCATACCCTCTCAGTCCCTTGAGCGAGAGGAGGATTTGACCCTGACCATGGTCGAATGGGTCAACCCTCTTTAAGGAGTAAGCGGCACCCTTTAAGGAAGTCCTCTTTGATATGGGTATCTTTCGGATAAGTGTAGGTTCTGAATTGAACATCTATCCCTTTTTGAATATAGCTTCCCTGAGTCAATTTCACCTGGATCCTTTCGGCGATCTCCTTAGCAGACTTCTTGTCATTGAAAGAGAAAATATAAACCGCACTGTTTTGGAAAGGAATCACCGTGTCAACAGAACGGACCATCTTTTGAAGGGCATACATCACCCCTTCCCAAGACTCATGGCTGAGTTCAGACTCCCGTTTGGTCCTTTGGTCCCAAAATTCAATTCGAATCATTGTGAATGGGGCCTTATCCTTTTCCGCTTCCTCGAGCATCGGGTTGAGAAGGAGATGATAAATGGTCTCTATCCCAAAAACGGGAATGGTGAAGACAAAGGAAGCGCCACTTCCAAACTTGCTCTCTGCATGAATAAACCCCTGATGACCTTCGATGATTTCTTTGACAATGGCAAGTCCTAATCCTGTCCCTGTGATAACCCCTGCTTGGGTTCTTTCTCCTTGATAGAAGCGCTCAAATATTTTGGACAAGTCTTCCGGCGAGATGCCCACCCCTGTATCGGTCACCACGATCTTCAAATAATCCCGCTTCTCTGTAAGCCCTCTCGAATCAATGGTGATCTTTCCTCCCGGAGGTGTAAATTTAATCCCATTGCCGATGAGGTTGATGAAGACCTCCACCAGTCGATTACGGTCGATCAAAAGGATGGGGATATCCGGATCGAGCCGATTCTCAAAAGTGACCCTCTTTTCTTCCATCTGTTGAGAGAAAGTCATCACGGCATCCTCGACAACTTCCATCAGACGGCTTGGCTCAAACCTCAGTTTCAAACCCTTTCCGGATTCGATCCTGGAGAAATCGAGAAGTGTTTCGATCAGGTTCGTCAGCCGCATAATATTTTTATTGGCAATGCCTAAATATTCTCTCTGGTCCTCCGTGAGACTCCCCACATGTCCTTCGAGCATAAGGGAGATAAATTCCTTGATAACGGTAAGAGGGGTTCGAAGTTCATGGGAAACGCTGGAGATGAAAGTAGACTTCAATTGGTCGAGCCGCTTCAGTTCTGCATTGACCTTCTCCAATTCCGTCGATTTCTGGGTCAGATCTAAGATGAGATTTTTCTCATGGATCACCCGACTCAACTTTGCTCTCATCTCGTCGATGGTGAAGGGTTTGGAGATATAGTCCGTGGCTCCCACGCCGACCACATCCGTATAAGTATAGGAACCTCCATGAGCGGTCATACAGATGATATAGGTTTCTGGGAAATGACTCCGGACTGCCTTCATCAATTCAAAACCATCCATTTCCGGCATCCTAATATCCGTAATCATGATGCTGAAGGGTTCATTCTTTAAAATTTCCAAAGCTTCTTTCCCGCTTCCAGTAGTAACCACCTCATAGCCAATGAGGTCGACAATTTTAGAAACCGTCTCCCGAACGTTTGCTTCATCATCTACCACTAAAATTCTTTCCTTTTCCACAGCCACCGTTCCTCTCTCAGGATGATTGCTAAAAAGACAATGTTTCCATAAAAAGGATATTCCCTTTCCCCAACAATTTCAATAAAAATTACATTAAAATAAAAAAGTGGTTTAACAGCCTGGGTAAACCCACCTGCGGCAGGCCCTGAACCTAATATGGTACAGGGCAGGCAGGCACTTAACAACTATTTGCTTTGTATCTCCTTTTTCCAAACAGAGAAGAAGGCCCAAAACTTCTCAGAGGTCCCTGGGGGGAGATTCAGAAAATGAATTCCAGGGGGGATGGCCTCTTCAAAGAAATGCGGATTCAACTCTTTGATCTCCTTGTAAAAAAAACCAGTGGCCTTGGCTACTTCTATAATGGGAAGAGGTTGAGCGAGTTCAATCTGAACCCTCTCCACCTGGAGAGGATGATAAAATTCTTTCTCTTCCAAACGATACCCATATCTCCCTGGATCCGAAAGGATCATCTTGGCCACAGCGATCTTATAGACATATCGCTCTGTTTCCAGTGAAAGATCGAGGTAAAAATAATTCCTTGTCTTTTGAAGTTCGATCTCCCTTCGAACTTTGTTCTCCCCACCATTGTAGGCGGCCATTGAAAGGGTCCAACTTCGGAATTCTTCGTAGAGATTTCTGAGATAAGAAAGAGCTGCGTCAGTGGCCTTGTAAAAATCAAACCGTTCGTCAAGGCTTCGGTTTTTCCTCATCCCATATTTCTCGCCGGTGGACGGGATAAACTGCCAGATCCCAGCAGCTCCAGATGGTGAGACGGCTTCGGGTCGAAGGCCGCTCTCCGTGATCGTCACATACTTCAAATCGTCGGGAAGCCCCATCTCCTTCAGTCTCTTCTCGATCCATGGGAAATATCGTCGTGCTCGCTTCATCCATAAAAGGACCTGAACCTCGTTGGACAACGCCAGGAGGAATTCACGATCCAAATTTTCCCAAACATTTCTATCTTCTAATGGGAAACGCTCTCCACAGAGGGAAACCTCTTGAGGAAATTTATAAGTGGTGATAGAGGGACGGGTTTGAATATTTTCTAAACGATATTTCAAACTGGCCACCTCATAGCGGAGGACAGAGATGGATTGCTCCAAGGCATTCAACCGTTCTAACAAAGCATCATCCTTAGCTTCAACTTTCTCTGAGGACTCACGCTGAACGGTCACTTTCTCGGGACCCTTGTTTACGGATTGACCCGCCGCACAACCGATGAGAAAAAATCCGGCTAGACAAATGAAAACAGGGATCTTCATCGCCTTCCCTTTTCTCCCTTCATTAAAAATAAATAACTTTCTATTTTCATTATCATAATTTTCCTCTGAGATGCAAGGGCTCTCTTTCCTGAACGTCTATCACCTAAAGAAACAGACGGGCGGGTTGAAAAAACTTTAGAGCGGATACCTTCGGCGTATTTAATCTGCAAACCTCCCTATCCCCTACAAGTACTCATCTCGCTGACCACGAGGGTTACCCCTACCGATCAATCGACCGCTTTCTAAAGTTTTGGAAACTCGGTTGTCTGTTTCCTAAGCTGTTTGCAAGAGCCTGATGTCATGGTGGAAGGTACCGATGGATGTATTTATTTAACAAAATGAGAGACGGTCAGGTCTCTTTCCTTTCAATTCCAATGGACGGAATGTTATACTTTATTGATGAAAAAACAGTTTCCCTGGATGCTCTCCCTCCTGATCTTTGGAATCCTTTTTTCCAATTGTGTAAAAAAAGGCCCCCTCCCTCCCTGGATATCAAAAATATCCATGCTGCAAACTCCAATTGGATCAGAAGAGATTTTCAGCCTTCCTAAGGGAGATCAGATCACTTTCAAAGAACTTTTAAAAGACCTACGGGCAACCCGCGTTATCTTCGTGGGGGAATCCCATGACCAAATCGAACATCATCGAATTCAGGCAAGACTTCTCCAAGATCTCATCGCCCAAGGGAGAGAGGTGGGGATTGCCATGGAGATGTTTGCCAAATCCCAGCAACCCATACTGAACCAATGGAGCCAGGGACTCCTGACGGAGGAAAAATTTCTAAAAGAAGTCCAATGGGAGACCACCTGGGGAATAGACTATGAACTTTACAAGGACATTCTTGATAAGTCAAAAAGCCACAGGATCAAAGTCCTTGGTCTCAACGTCCAAAGGGATTTAGTGAGGAGAGTGGCTCAAAATGGAATCAAGAAACTTTCTTCTGAAGATAAGAAGCAACTCCCTGAAATGGACCTCACGGATCAACAGCATCGCGCCTATATACAATCTATTTATAAAAGCCACCAAGGAGGTGCGGCAGAAGATTTTGATAATTTTTATGAGGCTCAATCCCTCTGGGATGAGGGGATGGCAGAAACCCTTTCCGATTTTCTCAAATCCCCCGATGGGGAAGGAAAGACCTTATTGGTATTTACGGGGAATGGCCATGTGGTTTTTGGTTTTGGAATTCCAAAACGCTTTTACCGAAGAACCTCCATTCCTTATCAAACCATTGTCTTAAAGGAATGGAAAGAAAAATTAGATGAGGATTTCACTTTTACCGAAACTTCTTCGCTCCTTGCCAATTTCCTCTGGATCACCCAGCTCAACCCTCCTGAGAAAAGAAGGCCAAGCATCGGCGTTGTACTAAAGCAGAGAGAGGATCAAAAAGGATTGTGGATTGAAAGAGTGATTCCTGACAGCCCGGCAGAAAAGGCTGGCCTTCTTCCAGGAGATCAGTTGATGACGGTTGAAGGGAAAGAGATTACGAAGGTGAAAGACATTCATGATGCCGTCGTTCAAAAAGCTTTGAGGCATAACATCCATTTCACCATTGTCCGGGAAGGAGTGAAGAAAGAGATTTCGGTAACCCTGCCACCTTTAAAAGAGTAATTTCCATTATTGATTCAGCCAATCCGATTTGACTCCGATCTTCGTCCTCACCTCGTCCATCACTTCTTTGACAATGGCTTTGCATCGGTCTGCACCGGATTTTAATACATCGATCATATATTGGGGTCTTTCATTCATCTCTTGGACACGGTTCTGGATCGGCCCGATTTCCTCCACCATGTTCTTAAAAAGAATCTCTTTACATTCAATGCATCCAATTCCAGCTGTCCGGCAATGATGATCGACGAAGGCAATCTGATCTGGTTTTGAAAAAGCCTGGTGCATAGTGAAGATATTGCAGTGCTCCGGATGCCCTGGATCGCTTCGACGCTGCCGGTGTTCACAGGTTGCTGCCGTTCTCAATTTCTCCCGGATCATTTCTGGAGGATCAAGCAGGCCAATGGCATTATTCAGTGATTTGGACATCTTCGCACCACCATCCGTCCCCAAAATGCGTGGGGCATCGGAAAGAAGCACCTGGGGTTCGGGAAAGGTATTCCCAAAACGGGCATTGAATTTTCTGGCGATCTCCCTTGAGAGTTCGACATGCTGGATCTGGTCTTCTCCCACCGGAACATATCCCGCTTTGTAGATAAGGATGTCCGCAGCCTGAAGGACAGGATAATCCAAGAGTCCCATATTGATATTGAGGCGATGCTGTTTGGCCTTCTCTTTAAACTGGGTCATTCTCTCTAATTCGCCTATCGGGGTGACGCAATTGAAGATCCATGCCAGTTCCGTATGTTCAGGGACATGAGATTGTACGACGACAATGCATTTATCGGGAGTTAATCCACAGGCAACAAGAATCGTTGCTGTATCCAAAATCCTTTTCTGCATCGAATCCACTTCATAATCGATGCTAATGGCATGATAGTCCACCACACAATAGACACAGTCATAGCGCTTTACCAATTGGGCCCAGTTGCGAATAGCCCCCACATAATTACCAACATGAATTTCACCTGAGGGTTGAATTCCACTAAAAATACGATCCATGAGTAACTCCTCTGTTTAAGGATTGAGATTGGAGGAGGGAGGCTAAATCTTTTCTTTCTTCGGACGGATACCTTAAACCTTTAACCTCAAACCTCTAACCCAAAAAAAAACCATGGGTTGATATTGCCCATGGCCTCTCTTTATTACCATTTATTAAATGATAGGTGTAGAGGTATAGAGCAATATCTCTTCCTGTAAATTCTTCGCCATATCCAGACCAATCTCTCATTCCCTTCATCCCATATCAATGATGAGATAATTTATCTCAATTTCCATAAAAAATCAACCTTTTCATTTATTTTTCATTAATGAAATTACAAAGCATCCCGGCTGTCTTTTCAACAATGGCTTTGCATTTCTCCATGCCCCCTGAAGCCAACCATTTTTGTCGTTCCTCCTCGTTATCTAAACGATATCCTATGAGTTCGTAACAGAGATTGCTTCCAAGCTCTTTCTCAAATTGGCTCCAGAATTTCTGACATTTTCCGTAGATCATTGAGATGGCTTCCTTGTCCTTAGGATCGGTCCTCCCCATCTTCATCCCAATGGCCATCACTGCACCCGTGAATGCTCCGCACAGAGACCCTTTCCGTCCAATGCCTCCGCCAAACCCTGAAGCCAACATCGGGATAAGGGGATCCTGAATTCCAAAATACTCCTTGAAACTCAAGGAGATGGATTCGGCTCAGTTAAACCCCTGCTCAAAATAACTCTTCGCCTTCTCTGAAACTAATTTTGCATCATCTTTCTCTCCCATGAGTGTCCTCCCCCTCGCTTTTTCGTTACTTGTTATCCAAAATAAATCGTTCCAAATTTAGCATTTTAAAACATAAAAGACCATATCCTTCTTTGAAGGTCAACCTTAAATAAGTTATAAAATTTTTTAATGAAGTTAACTTATCAAAAAAAGAGAATTCAGACCAACCTCCTTCGATGGTTCAAGAAGAACAAAAGAGACCTTCCATGGAGGAAGACTCAAGACCCTTATGCGGTCTGGGTTTCGGAGATCATGCTTCAGCAGACCCAGGTAGCGACCGTCATCCCCTACTACCAAAAATTTTTAAAATCCTTTCCAACCCTTCGCCAGCTGGCAAAAGCCAATCTCTCAAAAGTCTTAAAGGTCTGGGAAGGGCTGGGATATTATTCGAGAGCACGAAATCTTCACCGTGCCTCTCAGATCGTCTTGGATCATTTTCATGGGAAAATCCCTGGCACCCTGAAAGACCTTCTCAGCTTACCTGGGATTGGCCGATCCACAGCAGGTGCTATCCTCTCCTTTGCCTTTCACAAAGAAGCGCCCATCCTCGATGGAAATGCGAAAAGAGTCCTCTCCAGGCTCTTTGCTGTTTCAGGAAGTCCAGGAGAAAGAAAAACGGAACAACTTCTCTGGGAAATTTCAGAATCTCTCATTCCAAAAGGATATTCGAATCCCTTCAACCAGGCGCTCATGGACCTTGGTTCTATAATTTGTTCACCTAAATATCCTCAGTGTCCTAAGTGCCCTCTCCGTCACCTCTGCAAAGGATATCTTTCTGGAAAACCTGAAATCTATCCTCTCCGGATTATAAAGAAAGCGATTCCTCACATTGCAGCTGCATCAGCAGTGATTGAAAAAGATGGAAAAGTCCTCCTTTGGCAAAGGCCTCCAAAAGGTCTCTTGGGTGGACTATGGGAATTCCCAAATTGGAGGATTGAAGAAAAAAGAAGGACAAGGTTAAGGCTGAGGTTAAGAAACAATATCAAGAAAGAAACGGGATTAAATGTCAAAGTTAAAGAGTCTATGGGGATATTTTATCAAACCTATTCTCACTTCAAACTTACCCTACATGTTTACGATTGCGAAGCCATCGATGGACATGGAAAGGGAAGATGGGTCCCTATCAGCAAACTTCGTCTTCTTCCTATGTCCAGGATTCATAGAGAAATTGCTGAAATCCTTCGACCATAAGCAATATCAGGAGATTGCTTTGCCCCCTGTGGAATAAGAATGAAATTCTCCTGCTTCGACTATCCTTTGCTCCACAGTGTTAGGAGATTTATTAGCGTATAAGACTATTCCACAGGGTCCTCGCAATGACACTCCCCATCTCCCTATCTCCTCATCACCCTATCTATTTTTTTCGATCAGCCCAAAATCAATGTGTCGCCTCTCCACATCCACCCGGTCCACTCTCACCCTGACCTCATCCCCGATCCTAAAAGTCTTGTGAGTCCTCTCACCGACAAGGCAATACTTTTTCTCGTGATACTGATAGTAATCGTCGTGAAGGCTTGTCATCCTAACCAAACCTTCTACAAAAATATCTTTCAGTTCTACGAAAAAACCAAAAGCCGTTACGCCACTGATGATCCCCTTAAATTCCTCACTGATCTTATCCTTCATAAAACGAACTTTGTATCGGTCCAGAATCTCTCTCTCCGCTTCCATGGCCACCCTTTCCCGGTTGGAGAGATGGTCGGCCTGATGAGCCAGGGTCTCCTCCGAGATCTTAATTTCCTTCTTAGACAGAACCCTTTTGAGAAGCCGATGAACGATCAAGTCAGGATACCTTCTAATAGGAGATGTAAAATGGGTGTAGCCATCTGAGGCCAGACCGAAGTGACCTAAGTTTTTGGCCGAATATTTGGCCCATTTCATCGATCGAAGAAGAATGTCGTTCACCATCCTTTCTTCAGGCTTTCCTTTAACATCTAAAAGAATTCTCTGTAATTCTTTGGGAGAGTGGCCAGAATCCTTTCTCATCTTATATCCTAAATGGGAAATAAACCTTCTAAACTCATCAATCGATTCTTTTTGTGGAGGCTCATGGATACGATAGACGAACGGGAAACCTTTTCCCTCCATAAAATGGGCAACCGCCTCGTTGGCAGCGATCATAAATTCTTCAATCATCTGATGAGCAAGGTTTCTCTCTGCCCGAATGATGTCCTCCATCTCTCCTTGGAGATTGAGAATAACCTCAGGTTCCGGGAGATCAAAATCAATGGCCCCCCTTCCCATCCTTCTTCGACGGAGTTCTTGACAGAGATCGGCCATGAGTTCCAAGGATGGGAGAAGATGTCTAAATTTATTCTTTAACTCCGCATCTCCATCCACCAATATTTTTCTCACCAAAGTGTAAGTCAACCGTTCATGGCTTCGGATCACACTGGGGTAGAATTGGACCCCTTTCATCTCTCCATTTGCATCGTATCTCAGTTCAGCCGTGAGGGTCAGCCGATCTAATCTGGGTTGGAGACAACAGATGTGATTAGAGAGTTCTTGTGGAAACATGGGAATGGCGCGGTCCGGAAAGTAGACGCTTGTGCCCCTGAGATACGCCTCTTCGTCCAGAGGACTTTCTTCTTTGACATAGTGGCTGACATCGGAGATCGAGACATAGAGCTTCAGCCCCCCTTCTCCTTCCCTCTCAATGGAGACCGCATCATCAAAATCTCTTGCATTTTCTCCGTCGATGGTAAACGTGGGAATTTCTCTCAGGTCAACCCGCTCTCCGTATTCATTTGAAGAGGGTGTAGGAGGAAGATTCTGCGCCTCTTTCAGAGCGGCCGAAGAAAATCGATGGGGAAGATCATATTTATGAATGATGATTTGAGGCTCAATGTCCGGATCATCGGGATATCCCAAAATATGTGTCACTCGACCCTCTGGTCTTGCTCTTTCTGTTGGATATCGGATGATCTCGGCCACCACCATCTGATTCGGCCTCGCCCTTTTTGTTTCTCCGTCTGGGATGAAGACCTCCTGGAGGAGTCTCTCATCTTCGGGGATGATGTAGGAGTAATTTTTCGCTCTCATAAATCGACCCACTACCTTATGGGTCTTTCTTTCCAGGATCCGGATAACACTGCCCTCTTTTCCCTTCTTCCGGACGGACTCTATTCTTGCAATGACACGATCCCCGTGCATGGCCTCCTTAAGATTCCTGGGACTGATAAAAACGTCTTCTTCTCCTTCTTTTTCAGGAATGACGAAACCATATCCATCCGGATGCGCCTTCACCCTGCCCACGATCAGACTCATCTTCGATGGCAAACCGTAACGGTTTCCTCGAATCCGAACGACCTTTCCTTCCTCCGCTAAATCTCTAAGTATCTCTCTTGCCCTTCCCCTTTGCTCTTTTTGGAGCCCTAAACGACGGAGAATCTCCCTCAAGAGAAGAGGCCGATCCTCTTCCTTCATCGTCTGGAGGAGTTCTTCTGTAGAAAGACCCCCTTCCCCCCGATCTCTCCTCTTCTCCTTTTTTATCCTTTTCTTAATCATCGTCCCCTCAAACTGACAGCTTATAGCCAGTAGCTAATGATTGATAGTGAAAAGATTTGATTATTTTAACCTAAATTGAGCAATCTTTTTAATATTCATCTCAACTAAAATCATATCGCATTCTAAAAGGCTTTGAGGCATTTCTGCCCCCCTTGTGAAAGATGTAGAATCGCTCAAATTAGGTTTAAAAAAAAAGGGCATGGACGCCCTTTTAAATAAAAAGGAAAATTTGTAACTCCAACTTATGTTCGCACTCCACCCAAAAACCCCATTGATCCAAAGAACATCATCACAAAAAGAATGGCAACGATAATGAGTACAAAGATCACAATGACAGGAAGGAGGACGGCTAAAACTGCCTTCCCGGTTGAGATCCCATGCCCTTCCCTCACCCCAATGATGGTCAGGATGAATGTATAAATGCCTCCGATGACGAGTCCTATGAAGGGGATGATTCCAAAGAGATAGGCGCTGTAAGAATAGGAAACAGCGCGGAAGGTTGTCTTATATCCATGATGATTCCCTCCCACAATCATGAGGCAAAGGTGCAGGATGGCACTTCCGATGAAAATGGCGAAGGCCTGGTGGAAGGGCAGAGGAATGATCATTTGGAGGATAGAAAGGCTATATTGAAAGGGCAACCGATCCAGTGGGATGAGTTGTGCTATAAACAGCCAAAACCAAAAGATCGCACAACCATTTCCAATGATCCCAGTAATCAATCCATAGATCAAGGGAGACCAATACCCCTCCCCGAAAGAAATTTTCTTGAAAAATTGGGTAGGAGAAAAAAGAGATTCTTTAACCGTTTGAAAAAAGGCTCTGATAAACCCTTCTCCACTCTCCCATGGGGGATATTCATCTCTTGAGATTTCCCGGACCTGTCCTTCAACAGAACGGGCCATTTCCTGGTATTGGATATATTTGGAGATAATGATGCCACATTTGATGCATTCATCGGCCTCGGGTTGCTCAAATCCGCATTGGGGACATGTTACGATGGCCCCCCTATATGGCTTTTCTTCAGGTTCGGGTCTATGAATAAAAGTAGATTGAGGTTCAGGTTTAGACTCCGGTCTTGGTTTAGGTTCATACTCCCGAGTCATTTCCAGATTGAGGGGTATCTCCTCTTCTACCTTCCCCCTCCCCCCAATTTCTTCAAAGGCTCTCACATACTTCTCTGCCTCTTCTTTCGAGATACCTTTTTTCACTACAATGGGAACTCTCTGAAGCAAGCTTTCAGCCCTTCCGGGAGTGAGATTAAATTTTTTCTGAAGGCCCCCAAGCAAACGTGTCTCTTCCTCAGGTCCTATCACCGACAGACCTAAAAAAATCACTTTATAAAAACCCACTTCTCCACCTCCCTTTTGGAACCAATGAGGATTTTGAAATAGTTATCATATTCAACACGAAACCACAAGAGCTATTTATGAAGACGCGCATTCCCTCAGTGATGGAGTATGAAATCAGAAGTTCCCCCGGAAAAGTGAAGTATTCCATTGGATTCTAAAAGGGTCTGGCATTCAACCTTGATTTAATATATGATAGGGATGATTTTAACCATGATATAAGAGGAGAATACAATGAAAACGAGAATGACTGAACTTTTAGGAATTAAACATCCTATCATGCTTGCAGGAATGGCCTTCGTGAGTCTACCAAAACTCGTCGCCGCCGTTTCGAATGCCGGGGGAATTGGTATGTTGAACTCCGTTGCCTATACTCCCGATCAAATAAAGGATGTCATCAGACAGGTGAAATCTCTTACGGATAAGCCTTTTGGTGTAAATGCCACCCTGATATTCCCAAATGCCAAAGAAAATTTGGAGGTCGCTCTTGAAGAAAAGGTTCCGATTATCAACTTTGCATTAGGGAAAGGGGATTGGATCATAAAGGCAGTCCATACCTATGGCGGTAAGGTTTTAGCAACGGTGGCCATAGAGAAACATGCACGTCGAGCTGAGATGGATGGAGTAGATGCTCTGGTGGTGACGGGCCATGAAGCGGCAGCCCATGGAGCAGAGGTAGGCACATTGGTATTAATCCCTTCGATTGCTCGCCAATCAAAACTTCCGATTATCGCGGCCGGTGGTTTCTGCGATGGTAGGGGATTAGCGGCCGCCTTAGTTTTGGGGGCGGAAGGAATTTCCATGGGCACCCGGTTCATGTTGACCCAGGAATGCGACATGCACCCTAAAGCGAAAGAGCTTTCTCTTAAAGCGACGGTGGAAGATACGATTTGTTCTGAGAAGATCGACGGTTTGCCTGGGAGATGGCTCAAGAATCCGGCAGCCATGAAGATGGCAGGGGGGAGACCGTCACTCCTTCAGGGCCTCTCGAGTGCCCTCCAGATTAAACGCATGATCGATGTTCCCTTTTTTAAGCTTTTCCTCGGGGGTTTGAAACAGCGGGGTGTTCAGGATCTTGCTCGCCAGGCACTTAGTCTCAAAGGGCTGCAGGTCGCCATTGACAACGGCGATTTAGAAACTGGAGTTTTGCCCATGAGCCAGGCCATCGGTTTGATAAAGGATATCCCGACTTGCAAAGAAGTCATTGAGCGAACCGTCGCAGAAGCTCAAGAATTGTTGGAGGCGGTAAGGGGAAAAATTACTTCCTGAGCACCGCGACGTCGTTTAATCCATCACCTCAGATAGGGTTCCCATTGTTTGGCCGTCTTCATGATATAGCCTTTGGGAAGACCCTTGACGATCTGGTTATGACCGGGTAAAAGGATGTCCACCTCTAATTCAGCCAGTCGCATCAGAGATTTTTTTAGCTCAGGACCATCGGCACCATAAAGATCAAAACGACCAATTGCATAATCGGCATAAACCACATCACCTGGAATGAGGATTCTCATGGGACGATGATAAAGGCCGATGCTGCCCAAGGAGTGCCCTGGGATGTGGATCACCTCCCAGGCTGTGTCTCCAAGATCCAATGTCTCTCCTCCGTCAAGCTTTCGATTGACCTGAAATTTAAACACACCTGATTTAAGACCAAGCTGTTCCTGACAATACTCCCGGAACATATCCATCCCATAAACAGCCCTCTCCTCCCCCTGCTCCAGGAGATCTGCTTCCAAACGATGCATCCACAACTCAGCCCAAGGAATCTGTTTTTGGATTTCAGCCAGGCATCCGATGTGATCCAGATGTGTGTGGGTCATGATAATCCTTTTGATAGCTGATAATTCGAACCCGGCTTTCTGGATAGACTGGATCTTGTAACCCCCCTTCCCTGTTAAACCTGCATCGATCAGGGAAAGGTTTTGGGAGGACGGCTTACCCACCACATAAGCATGTGAATCCGGCATAAATTCGTCTTGTCCTGGAATGTAATAGACCTCTTCGGTTATCTTTGGCATAAATGACTCCTAAAGAAAATTTCAAACTTTTGTTTACCCTGTTAGAAAGCCCCACCATTCATGGTGTGGATGATATAAAAAAATTTCTCGTAGACTCGAGTCTTCAGTAATTCTTCACATAAAGGGTGGAGTCAAGGCCACATCATTTCTAACAGGGTTTACATAACCCAGTAGGCTTCTCTAATCAAGAGTCCTCTTTTTGAATGATTAATTTTACTTTGATTTCCACCTCAACGGTCAATTAAAATACTAGGAGTGAAAAATGAGTTAGGAGAAAGGACAATACGATGATACGACGTAACTTGGAACACCCTGAAGTGAAAGCAACTCGCTATCGGGCTCACGGAGGGGGCATTGCTCACATGATCCTGGACACCCGCCACCTCCAGACCCTGATGTTTCTCGCCCATGCCTCAGTGGGCCCTGGAAAAAAACTGATCGGCCATGCGGACCCCATGGAGGAAATCTACATCATCCAAAGGGGTCGGGGGCGTATGCAGGTGGGAGATGAGGTCTGTGAGGTGGAATCTGGAGATGCGATCCACATCCCCATTGGCCATTTTCATGAATTAACGAATACAGGGCAAGAAGAACTCACCCTATTGGTTGTGGCTGGCCTGATTCCCGCCCATTAATGATTTCGGATTGCGGATTTCGGAATGCGGAATCTAAACTTAATATCCCAACCTGATAATTGACGGGGGTAAATGGCGAAGCGCTTTTGGAAAGATTTCGAATTAAAAATCTGCATTCCGCAATCCCTGCCTGCGGTAGGCAGACGCATTCCCCATTTCAAAATCGGGATCAGTCCTTTTTATATTTCCACAGCCAGAGGAGTCCGATCACAATCAGAAGGATCGGCAGGAAGTATGTCTTAACAACCGCCGGAAACTTAATATGAATGGAATAATATCTTGCACTCAAGATAAAAATCCCGATGATCGTTGTGATCCAGGCGGGCACACTCTTCTTATTTCGAAAAAGGCCGCCCACCCCAAGGGCGATGACCACCCACGGCCATCCTTCTCTTAACCCATATCCCATACCCATCCGGTCCAGGAGGATCAGGACGCCCATCACAATCAGAGCCAATGCCAAACCCATCTTGTTTCTCCTTTTTCTCTACTCAATCACAAACCTATCTTGAATCTGGCCTTCCAAATCAACCACTTCCCCTTCTATACTTCCCCTTTGGACAGAAATCCAGACGTAATGGAAGTATCCTCCTCTTTCTTTAAAGGAAGTGAGAGTCGCTTCGCCTCCAGAGATGATATAGAGGGTACTATCCTTCTTGTTTCTATCATAGAAGACCTCTCATCTTTTTTTCTTTCTTGAAATAATTTGTAAAATTTTTCATAATGATCCTTAATGAACAAAGTATATTCTCAATACAATATTTTGAGATAAAATACAATTTGCCCTGTTGTAAATGGAACGGTATGTTCGAGTTCTGCTCCTCATTGTGAAAAAATAAGAGAGGGTGCTGACTCAATTGAATCCAATACAACAGGGATCATCTTCAGCCTTTACAAAAAAGGAGGGCTCATGGACCCCAAGTTAGTTAAACAATTTATTTCCTTCTTGGTCATCCTCTTTGCATGGACCATCGTCTTACTGATTGTCGGGCCTAAATAAGAGAGCTCTAAAAAACTACTATAGGCTCTCTCGATTACACGGATTTCAAATAATGATTACACAGATTTTTCTTTATTTTCAATGCATCTCACATCTGTGTAATCGCTCATAATCTGTGTAATCAGAGATTTCGGAATTTTTTCAGAAATCTCAATAATTTTTCTTTGATTTACCCCATCGTTGGAATAATATTTTAATGTTGAGATTCACATAGGGGGGAAGTCTACATATTTAGAAGGGAGGATATCTATGTTTAAAAAATTATTTTTTATTTCAATGGGTTGCGCTCTCTCTCTGATATTTTATCTCTCCTATGCTCGTTCTGCAAAAGAAACCATCCCAAAAAATGAAGCCACCTGCTATCAGTGTCACGAAGAAATTAAATCCCTCAAGGTAGGGAATAAACATGCCCCCCTCCCTTGTGGAAAATGTCATAGCAAATTAGAGGAGCATCTCAAGGATCCGGAAAAACTTCCGGATACGAATCTGGAATTGTCCCTCTGTGGTCAGTGTCACCCCTCGCAATATGAAACCTACATCTCTGTCAATCTGAAGTCAAAGGCCAAAGTTGAAAAGGCCACAACGACAAGTCGATCTCCCACCTTCGATAAATTGATGACCCCCCATGGTTTCACCAAGGAGCATGATGAGCCGAGATCCCACGTCTTCATGCTCACCGACCATTTCCTCGTGGATCGGGCCTACGGCGGAAGGTTTCAGTTAAAAACCTGGAAGGACATCACCAAAGCAGGAAAACTTTGGGACGTCATTTATGATACCGGAAAAGAACTCCCTCAGACAGCCAAAGCGGCCAATTCTGTCTGCCTCACCTGTAAGACAACTGATACGATTTTGAAATGGCCTTACATGGGCGATCCACACCCGGCAACGGATCTAAAGAGAGGAGGCAATCCCACCGCCATCGAAATGGCGAAGAAAGTATCTTAAAAACCCGATGGGATGCATTCAGTGTCACGATCCCCATGCGACAAAGCCGAGGGTGGTGCGCGATGCATTAATCCAGGCCGTTGTTGATCGGGGAGAAGGAACCTATCCCTACGATAAAGATAAGAGCAGAGAAAGTGACGATGAAAAAGATCGAATTTCAGCGGGGAGGCAAACCTTTCAGAGCCATTGGGATACTCAGCAAAGCCGATTCCAATCTTCTGTGTGCCCAGTGTCATGTGGAATATGCCTGTAATCCTGGATTTGACCCGAAGACGGGTGCTGCCATCGGGATGGAGGATCGAAGGACCAACTACTTTCCCTGGGTGAATGCCCTCGATGTCCAGAAAAGATATGCAGAGATTGGTTTCAAGGATTTCAAACATGGCGTCACGGGAGCTCCACTGACAAAACTTCAGCATCCGGAAGTCGAGACCTTCTGGGGAAGCAAGCACGAAAGAGCAGGAGTGGAGTGCAAGGACTGTCACATGCCCAAGGTCAAGGACAAGAAAGGAAAATCCTTTACCTTCCACGGTCAGAGGAGTGCACGTTATATGCTCAGGGACACCTGCGTCCGATGCCACACGTATTGGTCTCAGGAGGAAGCAGAATATCAGGTCGACGCCATTCAGAACTACATCCGAGGAAAAATGAGAAAGGCGGAGTACTGGTTGGGACAGTTGATTGAAACCTACACGAGAGCCAAAGACCTTGGCGTCGGGGAAGAAATGTTAAAAGAAGCAAGACCATTCCATGATAAGGCCCATATCCTCTGGGAATGGTGGACAGCCGAGAACAGCGATGGTTTCCACAATCCTCAGTTGGCAAGAGAGTCTTTGACACAGTCGATCAATGCCTCTCAAGAGGGAATCAGGATTTTAGAAAAGGCAATCGAAGAAAAGAAGAAGTGAATAAGAAGGCAGTAAGCAGAAGTCAGAATCGATGGTTCATCGTCCATTGTTCATGTCTATCGTTTATCGTTAAGGATTTGAGAATCTTTAGCGAATATGGTAAAAAATAGAATACAATAGTTCCGAACACGGTAAACGGACACGCGTCACGCTTTTTCTATAAAAAGGCCCACGTAGCTCAATGGTAGAGCTGCTGATTTGTAATCAGCGGGTTGGCGGTTCAAATCCGTCCGTGGGCTCCATAAAAATCGAAGGGGCAATCCATATGGAATGCCCCTTTCTGATCGAAAAAGTTGCTTTTGCAATCAACACATTTGCAAAATAATTGTTTCGGCACTATTTAAATCTATGAATTAATTCGAGACCCATCCCCTACTTTACGCTGCATCTCTTGTTTGATTCTTTTCTCTACCTCTACAAACTCCTCCTTCGTGAATATCCCCTTTTCTACAAGCAATTTCTCATCGTCATCAGTTAGTTCCATCTCCTTTGGGAAAACAAAGATGTCCTTTTTATCCTTCACTAAATGGCCAAAAGCCTGCCTTGCCCATCTTACCCCAGATTCCCATTGGGTTTGCCCCCTCATATCTTTCCTTCTTTCAACCAACATACCCATTAAATCACCTCTTTTATGTCCAAAATCTTTACAGAAAACGACATAGATGATCATTAGCTAATCCCTCCTTTTGATTTTCCTCATTTCCCGATCCATCTCCAAAAACTTCTCTTTAAATGACTTAGGGGTCACATCTTCATATGTCACCAATTATGAAGTAATATTTTCTTATAATAAACTTACCCTATATAATTTAAAGTTCAATAACATATGAAGATGTGACCCCGATCCTCCAACCTTTTTATTGTAAATGGGTAATGGCCTCGATCTCTCTTTTTATTGGATGATACTTTTTATAGAATATCTTATATTCCTCAAGCGAATGATATGGCCCATGAACTCCAGTGACTTCCGGATATGGCGTTCCATAATCCATGATGAAGAGTTTCCCACCTGCTTTAAAAGAACAGACATAATGATTAAATCCATAGGGTCGGAATACGAGAACTACGATTCGGGCGTCATAGGAAGGATTAATCCGATTGAGCGCTTCTTTTAAAAAAAAGGCGGCATCGATGTAGATACCCGACTGAAGTCGGAAGGTCTCCTGAGGGGCTCTTGGGATGGGCAATGTCCCTTTAAATTCTTCATATCTTCTTCTATCAAAGGAAAAAACATTTTCCATCCATTTCACCAAATCCTGGTGCGATCTCCATTCAAACATTGTTTCATCGTAGGTTTTTTCTGGAGTTGTTTTGACTGGAGCAGCTTTCTCTTTAGAAATTCTCTCTGAAGAGGCCTTCTCTGGGATAGTCTTCTCTGATGGAGTTTCCCATGGATATATTTTTACTCTGGTGGGGGTACAGCCAAATAGGGTAAACATACAAATGGGTAAAACTAAAATGGTTAGAGTAAATCTAAAAAGCCCATTTTGTATATTTATTCTAAATCACTCCCTTTCCCATCTATTTGCATACGGCTCGGCATAATCTCTCACCCAGTGAGCCGGTGATAAAAGGACTCCATTCCTCCGAAGGGGGAGAGGAGTATAAAACCTTCCATGAATAGATCGCTTTCCCTTCCTTCGAATAGTGTATCAGAGAAAGAAAGCGAAACTTTTTGTCTCTACAGTTTATTTGCCATACCGTGATCGAATGACTCAAGGGCTCATATTTTTTCCCCAATTCTCCCACCATAAAATTGACACCTTTACTCGTATAATTTTGTTTCTCCGAAACCTCTACAATATTTTCAGAAGGATGACTGATACTTTTCACATCATAGAAGCACGAGTATTTATCCGTTCCTCCATAAAACATCCAATCCACCCCCCACGCTTCTGTACAACCAACGATTAAAAGTCCGATAGCACCCATGTTAATCAACTTATTTAAAAACAATCTCATCGAGGTCACTCCTTTTCTCTTCGTCTCCTGGTCTCCCCCTTTTGGAATCCTATCGTCCATTTTAATTATCACTTGTGGGCTATTTATTCAGCCACCTACTCCATCACTAACGGATAACATTGATATGAGCAACGACCACATTGGTCGAATATGTCTTTCCATTTCGAATATATTGAACATAACTTTCCAAAAAATAAGAACCAAAGGAATCAGTGCGAAGCTCTACATTAATCGTTCCTGGTGATCCATACTTCACCTTTATTATTTTAGTACAGGTTGGCCCATCACCTGACCAGTAGAAACAAACTCTATTAATCTCTGGGTAACCTTCTGCCTCAAATTTAATATTCACCTCAAATACTATCCCTCTTCTCATATCTCCCTCGCGTGGAGTATCCAATCTTAATAATCTTACCTCGCCTGGGGCAAGGGGCCCAGTTGACACTGTAGCACAAGAGAAAACCAACAAGATGACCCCACCCATCAAAACCGTTATGAATATAGATCTCATCATCATAAACCCCCTTCTATGCTGTTCCTTTCTTTTTCCCCTCCACCTTCCGATTCACCACTTTCAACGTTCTCAAAACTCCTTTTTCGTAACCCTCCATAGAATTAGGCAAATTTAAACTTTATCGCAGCCAAGATATTTAAATAGACCAACGATATAGTTTCCCCACGTTGGAATTAATTTATCAATTTCGTACGAGATCAACGCTGTTCCCCCGCTGTGGATTTTATTGTGAACTTCTTCCAACTTCTGATATTTCAAAGGCCATGTTATTTTCCCCGTTTGATTTATCATGTAAAAACTTTTCCGCTTTTCGTCCATTTCGATGATTCGCAATAGGTTAAGGCCATCCGCTGCCCAAAATTCAATTTTATTCTCTTTCATCTCCTTCAATTTTTCCCAGCTAAAGGGACACTTCAATAAAATCTCTATTATTTCCACAATAATCCTCTCCCATCCTCCCTATTTAAAATGGGTCCATTTTCAAAATGGCTTTTTCCTATAGCCCATTTTATTTTATTTTGGGGAGGCCTCCAAAAGCAGGCAACAGTCCTTTTCCTTTAAGGAAATCTATCATCTTTAAAACCTCATCTTCGCTATCAAACTTCCCGATGACCACTTGATACCAAGTTTCATGGGTTGATACGTTTCGGGGAAGGATTTCTATTTTTTTCCCCTTTAATGTTTTTTCATCGTTGTAGATTTTAGCTGGATGAGGAGTCTGAAAAGTTCCGGCATTAATTTTATAGGTATTCTCAGGAGTTTTGATGATCAACGATTCCTCTGTAATCTTAGGTATCTTGATTTTTTGGTCCACTAAAATGAGATGGACATCCTTAATTTCTGGGTTGGAATCCAAGATGAGGTCCATAAGAGTATGATTGACGATGTGGTAATATTTTTTGGTCAGGGAATAGATGGTTTGTCCTCTTCTTACGGTTTCAATTTCCTTGAATGGTTCCTCTTCACTCAAGAGGGTGATCGGAACAGTCGGTGGAGAAACAGGTTTAGGAAATTCAGGGGAGATCGGTTTTAGTTCAACGGGTCGTTGAGGAGTGTTGCTTCCAGAAATCTCTTCCATCATTTTTGGAGGAGAAGGTGGCGTTAAGGATGGTTGGGTATCGACAGAAGGGGGTTTGAGAGATTTCATATCCCATGTTTTAGCAGGTCTGGGTTGAAAGAGTCGATCGATCAGAAGAACAAATCCTACCAAGCAAAGAAAGGATAGGACGATCACAAACGTTTTGCTTTGGAGAAACTTTAATCTTGGGGGAAATAGACGAAATTCTTTAACAGCTGTGATGATTGGAGAAAGGAAAGGCTTTTGTCGAAAAGGACCTTCCATATCCTTTATGACTTCACGAATAATATCCACGTCAATCTTTTTTTGGGACAGACTGTAGCCCCTAAGCAATGCATTGTCACAAAGGATATTGATAATGCGTGGAATTCCTTGAGCATGGGAACAAATCAGAGAAATAGCTTTGGGAGTAAATCTCTCGGAACTGCTACTCCTGACCAATCTGAGTCGATGGTCGATGTAATCTTCAGACTCCTTCTCGCTTAAGACTCTGATTTGGCGTTTGATCCCTATCCTTTGTTTGAGTTGCCTCAGACCTTGTGAATTAAGTTTGTCTTCAAACTCAGGTTGTCCAACGAAAACGATCTGAAGAGTCGCTAACTTTGGCAACATTCCGAGTTCTCCCAGCACCTCTCTGGAAAGGTCTTGGGCTTCATCAATGATGACAACCAGCGTTTCATTCTTAGGGATCATCTGGGTCAAATATTCATTGAGCTGATGTAAAAGGGCCCTCTTGCCAGCATCCATTACTTCCAGATCTAACTCCAAGAGAATGTTTTTTAATAATTCTTTAAAAGTGATCGTGGGGTGAAAAATAAGGACTGTCTTTACTTTCTCCTCGACTTCAAGTTTACCCAATAAAAAGCGAATCAGGGTCGTTTTACCGGTACCCACCTCTCCTGTGATGGATATAAAACCCCTCCGATTTCTTATCCCATCCATCATCGAGGCTATTATTTCTCGATGGCTGGTTGTGAGAAAGAGAAATTTGGGATCTGGAAGTAATTCAAAAGGTTTCTCTGATAAACCATAAAATTCGTTATACATATGTTCCCTTATCAATAACAAACATAGTCTAAAAACCCGTTCCCTCACTGCATAAGGGGAAAAAAGCAATCCATTTCTTATTGTCCCATTCCAAAGACAAGACTTCGGGACGATTGAAAGGCGCTTAACTCAAATTTTTTATGAAGTCCTCCCACCTCTTTTTATCTTCAATTTTCTCGAGTAAGATACCTGCCCTAAAATAATATGACTTCTCCCTTGAGCCGAAGTCATACCATCTCACCCTCCCTGTCGCTCTGATCCTTTCACCTCTCGGCGGCATCTTTATGTCCAACTCCACTAATTTTTCGCTCAGCACTAAGAAGGGAATCACCTTTATGGCTTCTTCTCCTTGCTGAATGAGGAGACTCCCATTTTTTAACTTTACCTCCAATTCTACGGAGAGACCCTTACGGGAAACATTTCTCGTCTCCGCATGGATAGGATGTAGATGTTTGGTTATCCCTAACAGCCTTATCGTTAAGGGAATCGAAGTGGATAATCTGTGGAATTTGCGAAGTCTAGCCATTCTGCTAACGAACACCTAAATCTTAAGGAGAGTATATAAAACCAGGGTGGGAGAAGTCAACCCTTGAGAGAACTTAGTGCTTCAGGTTACCCTTCCCACCTCCCTGCTCTTGCATCCTGGTCAAAACCTTCCAGCCAATGACCGCAAGAAGAACTGTTCTGACCAGCCTTTTTCCCCACCCATTTTTCTCTTCCAAAAATTTAGGAAATCCTATAATAGATATACTTAAATTGAGAAATTGAGCAATTCTTAATACTATTTTTAATAGATAAATCCTTCTGGATTCCCGTTTTCACGCCTGCGCGCTGAAGCGCTACGGCGCGCAAGCACGGGAATGAAATTTTCATTCATTGGGTGATAGTCGTCATTCCTTCCCCGTATCGGAGTACGGGGTAAACTCCAGCAGGAATCCAGTCTCGTTGATGTAATGAATAAGGAAAAACCGCTCAATTTAGGATATACTGAAAAGTTTGGGACTTCGTAATGGTTGATAGGGACGAGAAAGAAAAAGCTCTCATCAAAGAAATAGAATCACTCCGGCAGAGGGTTACTGAACTCGAGCGTTGCGAGGAAGAACAGAAACGGACGGAAAAAATATTCCTAAATCTCTTCAATGCCACAGAGGAAGTCGTATTCCTGATGGATCGGGAAGGGACCATACTCATGGCAAACAAGAACGCAGCCCGTCTTTACGGTGTCCCCATGGAAAGACTCCCCAGAAGATCGATCTACGACTTTATTCCCAGTGATCGTGTCGAGAGCGTTAAGGAGAAGGTAATAACGGTCCTGGAGACACGAAAGCCAGTGCGGTTCGAAGGGAAGCTTGAGGAGAAGGTATTCGAAAATAGCCTCTATCCGGTCCTAGATGATGGATCGGAGGTCCAGAGGATCGCCATCTATGTCCGGGATATTACCGAACGAAAGCGACTTGAGGCGATCGTAAAACAGACAGAGGAAAAGTACAGGAATATTTATGAGAACGCCATAGAAGGGATTTTCCAGGTAGCCCCTGATGGCCATTTTATAAGCGCCAACCCATCTCTTGCACATATCCATGGCTATGATTCGCCTGAAGAGCTCATAAAGAGCGTAAAAAACATACGAAGCGTCTATGTCACCCCTGAGGATCACTACCACTTAATTAATCTTCTCTTTGAACAAGGTGCCGTTCAGAACCACGAAGCCAAAATGTACCGTAAGGATGGAACCCTACAGTGGATCTCCGTAAACGTGAGGCTGGTCAGGGATGCCCAGGCGAAACCCCTGTATTACGAGGGCACCATGATGGACATCACAAACAGAAAAATGGCTGAGGAGGCCCTCACGGAAAGCGAAGAACGCTATAGGACGGCCATTGAAAACTCCAATGACGCTGTCGCCATCATTCATGGTGACAAGATTCAGTATGTCAATAGGAGATTTGTGGAGATATTTAGGTACGAAGATCCAGAGGACATGATCGACCAACCGGTCGTCCTGGTGGTCCACCCCGACGATCGGGATAAGGTCATGACGATCAATCAGCAGAGACAGAGGGGAGAACCTGTCCCTCTCCGTTACGAGTTTAAAGGCATCGCAAAGGACGGAGGGGTCATCTATATCGAAGTCTCGGCCACAAGCATTATCTATCGGGGCAGACCCGTCTACCTTGTCTATCTAAGGGATGTGACGGAGCGGAAAGCCGCTGAAGAAGTGATGCGGAATGAACGAAACAGATTCCAAACTCTCTCAGAAAATGCACCCTTTGGCATCATTATGATCAACAAGGAAGGGGGATTTGAATACATCAACCCCAAATTTAGAGAGATATTTGGTTATGAGCTCGATGAAGTGCCAAACAGCTTGGAATGGTTTAAAAAAGCTTTCCCTGACCCCAAGTCCAGAAAAGAAGTCATCTCAACTTGGATCGATTACTTGAGAAGTACAAGACCAGGGGAAAAAGTACCCAGAACGCTTCCCGCTACTTGCAAGGATGGGTCACAAAAAATCGTCCATTTTATCCCTTTCAGGCTGGCAACAGGAGAATATATTGTAACCCTCGATGACATTACAGAACGTATTCAGGCTCATGAGGCACTGGTAAAATCCCACCAAGAACTCGAGCAGTTGAATAGAGCAAAAACGAAGGCCGTCAATCTCATCTCGCACGAACTGAGGACGCCACTCGCCGTGATCCAGGGAAACCTCCGGCTCTTGAAAAAGAAACTGAAACCTTTACCCATCCGTGCAACGCTTCAGAATACCATGGAGGTCTTGGAACGAAACCTTGAGAGGCTTTCCAATATTTCGAAAGAAACAGATGATATATTCAGAATCTCACAGGAACTCGAGGCAGGTGTCCTTCTGGACAACCTCGATCGGCTCTGGCAACGGATCGAGGATCTATCGGAGATGCCTTCGGATGTCCGGTCCCACTTCGATGGTCTCAAGGCATGGTTCAGTCAATTTCTATCTGGGAGGGCTGAGGAATTCCAATCCATCAACCTTTTCCCGTTTGTTCTGGATATGTTGGAAAGGGTTAAACAATTATCAACCCACAGAAACATTCGATTTCAGGCCGAAGGCAAAAATGACCTTTTCGTCCTCATCGATCCTATCATTCTACAAAATGTAATAGAAGGCCTCCTTAAAAATGCAGTAGAAAATACACCGGATGGCGGAACCATTCACTTAGTGGTCGAGCAAAAGCATGGAAAGATTATGCTTCATATCACGGATTATGGAATTGGCATTACAGAAGAGAATCAGGCTTACATCTTTGATGGACTCTTCCACACGAAAGAGACAGAACTGTACGCTTCAAAAAAACCCTATGACTTTGGAGCCGGGGGTAAGGGTTTAGACCTTCTTCGAATGAAGGTCTATGGACAAAGGTTTGGTTTTGACCTCTCCATGACAAGCAAACGGTGTGTTTATATCCCCACTGATCGGGATCTATGTCCTGGAGATATTTCCAAGTGTCCTCACGTGAGGAATGCAAAGGAGTGTGCCGCATCCGGCGGAACGACTTTTACCGTCGCTTTCCAGCCCATCAAAGCAAGTCCTTTGGCTCATATTTAGAAAAACCACCCGTGATTTCAACGGCTGTTCTCCACCGTTTCGTCACTTGAACTTACATCCTCATTTTGGAATTGAAGTATAGGCTTAAAAAACAGACTATTGTGAGAGACTCTTTAAAAAATCTTTCAATTTGGTCATATCCTCCTGAGTGGCATCAATGAATTTCACTCCGGACTTATAATCCCCCCACCCTTCACCTAAATGAATATCTACCCAAACCACCTCACCCAGCACCTCTACGCTATGCAGATCAGATTTTAATGTGAAAAAAATTTTTAGTCTAAGGTGTTGCCCAATCTCTATCCGTTCAGGAAAATAAATCAACAATCCCCCTTCACTAATATTGCGAGCCCTGCCCGCATTGCCGATGGGAGAATCGATTCGATAATATTCCATCGGCAAATCAATATTAAATCTGGGGTATTTCCTTCTTTCAAACGAAACGACCCCGACACGAGGTTTGGTATCCTTATCTTCTTTTTCCATTTCACCCCCTTGTCTAACCTCTCCACCTGATCATTATTCAGTTCTCTTAGAAAACATTGAAGTAGTATCGACCTTTTTATACAACTCTACTAAATTTCTTTACAAGGGTCAATAAAAATCTTCAAGTCCCTGTTAACCTGATCCCTCAGCCTTACCTTATTGTTGATAAAAATTATATAAATAAAAAGGGAGGTGAGTGTGCTGAAAAACCTTTACAGCGGCACCTTTAAATGTTTTGCTACTCAGTAACCAAGACTATTACAAAGGTCGCCTCAGGTGACATCGTATGTTACCTATAAACCATAGAAAAAATCCGCAATTGTAAAGGATTGGAAGCACACTCGCATCCCTTTTTAATGCACTTTATGCTTTAGTCTCTTATCAGAATTCTTTACTCTTAAACAGAAATGATGTATTTTTACCTTATGGACGATAAAAACGAAAATATTGCTAAGAAATTCCGGTTTGGCTGGCTGCAGGTAATGGGTATTGTGGCACTAGTCATCATCGTCACGGCCCTTCTTACCGCTTGGTGGGTGAAACATTATATTTACGCTTCTAAATTTAAACCAACCGTATTGACTGCCAAAGAGCAGAAAGTCCTCGATTCCAAATTGGCCAAGCTGGAAGAATCGGCCAAAAAAGACGTGGCCGTGACGAAAGAAAAGAGACGTGATAAGGGGGTTCCCCTTGAACCGGAAGCATATTCTGAAGAAGGTTCAAAACGAGAGATCAGTTTCACGGAAAAGGAACTCAATGCGTTCATTGCTAATAATCCTGAAGTTGCTCAGCGCGTTGCAATCGACCTCTCGGATAATCTGGTAAGCGTCAAACTGGTTATTCCTGTAGATGACGAGATACCTGTCCTGGGAGGCAAAACACTACGATTCAGCGTGGGAATCATTTTAGGCTTTGAAAAGGAGAGACCGGTGGTTGCGTTGAAAGGAGTGTCTCTTGGTGGAATCCCCATACCTAATGCATGGCTGGGTAACTTGAAGAATAGGAATTTAGTCAAGGAATTCGGTGCCGAGGGTGGTTTCTGGAAATTGTTTTCCGATGGCGTGGCAGATCTCAAGGTAAAAGAAGGCCATATTCTGATCAAGCTAAAGGAGTGATTTGTAATTCAACAGTGTCCCCGCCGAGTCTGTTTTGGTGTTTTAATCAACGTTAAGGTTCATTAATCGGGATGCTGCCTCTCGTGGTCTTCTCGAATTGAAGATGAAAGATCAACCAAACATCACCGTAGGTATCATGGATCGGAAGACCGAAGTCTTCGGTCGTATGAATGGAAATTTCCACATAGATGGATTCGGACTTGTATCAGACCTATTTTCAGCAAAGGTTTCTGCAGGGATGATTGTTTTCTTCGACGAGACGAATCACGAAATCTGCCGGTCTCCATTAATCAAGTTTACAGCCCAGGAAGGTTCTACCTTTTCTCTTTTCAACGTCACCATCGGAAACGGCTTCCATTGGGAGAGGAAAGAGGACCAGACCTTTCAGGGGAACCTGATTCTTCAACTGCGCGAAGGCAAAACAATCACCGTGATCAATCTAATTCCTATTGAAGATTATTTAAAAAGTGTCATTTCCTCGGAGATGAATCCTGCCGCCCCGATGGAATTTCTGAAAACCCATGCCATCTTGTCCCGAAGCTGGCTTCTGGCTGGCCTTGGCCGAAAGAAGAAAACAGAAGAAACTTCCATACCGGCTGAGAAGATCACGGGGGGAGAGGTGTTACGCTGGTATGACCGGGAGAACCATGATCTCTTCGATGTCTGCGCCGATGACCACTGCCAGCGCTACCAGGGTATTACGAAGATCGTATGGAGACAGGCCGAAGAAGCTGCGCGGGAAACCCTCGGGATGGTGATCACCTACCAGGATGAAATCTGCGATGCCCGGTATTCCAAGGCCTGTGGTGGACTCACAGAAGAATTTGACACGGCATGGGATAATAAACGAGTCCCATATCTCAGAAGCATTTCGGACGCATCGATCTCTCATCAGCCAATCAAGACAGAGGAAGAAGCTCGACGTTGGATCCTTTCTGAGCCCGAGGCCTACTGCAAAACAAAAGACGAAGGTCTTATCAAAAAAATCCTTCCCGACTTTGACCGCGAGACAAAAAACTTTTTCCGCTGGACGGTCGAATATCCCCGAGAGGAATTGGAAGAGATCCTTCGGGAAAAATCAGGTTTCGATTTAGGAACCCTGAAGGAATTCGTACCACTTCAGCGTGGCTCTTCAGGACGTATCTCCCGTTTGAAAATTATTGGATCAAAGAGAAGCATGATCGTGGGAAAGGAGCTCGAAATACGTCGATGGCTTTCCCGTACTCACCTTTACAGTAGTGCATTCATTGTGGCGGGTAAAACCAATCAATTTACTTTTCATGGTGCTGGTTGGGGACATGGTGTGGGGCTCTGTCAGATAGGTGCCGCTGTCATGGGAACCCAAGGATTTTCGGCGGAGGAAATCTTGAAGCATTATTTTAGGGGAGTGGAAATAAAGAAAATTTATTAAGGGTTCGAGGGGCATAGGGGTCAAGGGGTCAAGTAAAGGCCTGAGAATAGAAATCTTAGGATGGAGCTTGAACCCTTGAATCCTGGAACCCTAGACCCCTTGTTGAGTGAAACGTTATGGCCACACAAAAACCAACATCGCGAAATCCCTGGGCATGGGTCCCCTCTTTATACATTACCGAGGGAATTCCTTACACCATGGCGATGACAGTTTCAGTGGTTCTCTACAAGCGTCTTGGCATCTCAAACACCGACATCGCCCTCTACACAAGCTGGCTCTATCTTCCCTGGGTCATCAAGCCGCTCTGGAGTCCTTTTGTTGACTTGTTCAGAACGAAACGCCACTGGATTCTTCTCATGCAACTCCTCATTGGAGCATCGCTGGCTTGCGTTGCATTCACCATCCCGGCTGGTCGGTTCTTCCAATATACTCTCATCTTCTTCTGGCTGATGGCTTTCAGTTCGGCAACTCATGACACGGCTGCTGACGGTTTTTATATGCTTGGGCTTTCAGAAGATTTTCAGGCTGCCTATGTCGGGGTGCGGGCAACATTCTATCGCATTGCCATGATCGCCACTCAGGGCGGGCTCGTCATCTTTGCAGGTTTTCTCGAAGGAAGCGGCCATGATATTCCCACAGCCTGGTCCATTGCATTCTTTTTGGCGGCTGGCGTCTTTGCGGGCCTCTTCCTTTATCATTATTTTATTCTTCCCTATCCTGCGACGGACCATCCAGCAAGTCGCACCGCTTCAACGTCTTTCTTTCGAGAATTCTTCCACGTCTTCGTTCTTTTCTTCAAAAAAAAGGGCATCCTTACCATTCTTGCTTTCTTTCTCTTCTACCGCTTTGCGGAAACCCAGATTGTCAAGATCATAGCACCTTTTCTACTTGACCCGACGTCAAAGGGTGGATTGGGGCTCACGACTTCCGAGGTGGGAATCACTTACGGAACGGTGGGAGTCATTTCACTCTTGGTGGGAGGACTTCTTGGTGGGTATGCCATTTACAGGAAAGGACTCAAGTTCTGGATCTGGACGATGGTCTGTGCTGTGCATCTGCCAGATCTTGTCTATGTTTATCTATCGCAGACCATGACGGACAATATCTATTTAATCAACCTCTGTGTTGCTGTGGAGCAATTTGGTTATGGTTTTGGCTTTACTGCTTACACAATGTTTATGATCATGGTGTCAGAGGGAGAGAACAAAACAGTACACTACGCCATCTCCACTGGGATTATGGCCCTGGGCATGATGGTGCCGGCCATGGTGAGCGGCTGGCTCCAGGAACAGTTGGGCTATCAGCACTTCTTCCTCTGGGTCATGGCTGCAACGATTCCAGGTTTCATCGTGACAGGCCTGGTGAAAATAGATCCGGAATTTGGAAAAAAGAAGACATAGGGATTGGGAATAATGGAATGATGGAAGGATGGAATAATGGGAAAGAATGCTCTGCGAGAGACTCACGTCTAATTGAGGTATAGATTGAAGAGACGACGATTCAAGACTGCCTTTATCCTGGGAGCCGGACTTGGAATTCGGCTTCGACCTCTGACAGAGCAATGTCCGAAGCCGTTGTTGGAGATCAGAGGGCGTCCTATCATTACTTATGTGATGGATCATCTTCTGAAAGTAGGCGTGGACCGATTTATCGTGAATACTCATCATTATCCTGAAGTCTACTCTGAAAAATTTCCCAACAGGCATTGGAACGGTGTGCCTATCATCTTTCGCCATGAACCACTCCTTCTGGACACAGCAGGCGGACTAAAAAACATTGAAGATCTCCTAAGCGAGGACAAAGCAATCCTCTGCTACAATGGTGATGTGATGACTAATCTTCCTTTGCATAGGCTTCTGGAGGCCCATGAACAGAAGCGACCAGAGGTAACTCTTGCACTACGAAGCAATGGCCCTCTTCTCAATGTGAATATCAATGAGGCTGGTGAGATCTGTGACCTTCGTCATACCCTGGGAAATCCTGGAGTTCAAAGCTGCCAATTTACCGGTATCTATGCTGTAGAGACATCGATTCTTCAGTTTCTTCGAAGCCGGTAAAGTCGAATCCATCGTTTCAATCCTTATCAGAAGAATCGTAGAAAAACCGGGGTCGATCAGGGGGGTCATCATCGACGAAGGTGACTGGCATGACATCGGCTCCATCGAAGCCTACGAAAAGATGAAAGGCAATGGGCAATTGGAATGTTGGAATACTGGAATATTGAGAGAAAAAAATAGAATATAAGGACTGATTAATATCCCATTCTTCCATTCTTCCATCATTCCATTATTCCAATTGGAATTGGTACCAATGAAATCGCCAAAGGAAATGATCAGTTTTGCGCGAGAGGCTCTGGGGCTTTCAGAGTCCATCTCAATAGAATTATTTCCCTTGGAGGGAAGAGGTTCGGATCGGACTTTTTCACGCCTGAAATGGAATCAAAAAGATTCGGCCATCCTTGATCCATTACGACCCGAATCGTGTAGAAAATAAATACTATGCCGACATCGCAGCATTTCTCCATGACATCGATGTTCCAGTGCCACGGTTGATCCGCCACGATCCAGATCACTGTCTCATCCTTATGGAAGACCTCGGGGATACTGATCTCTGGTCTTTTAGGGAAACTCCCTGGGAAATTCGACAAACCCTTTACCAAAAAACACTTATCGTCGTGCATCGACTTCATTCCTTTCCCGAAAAGGACTTCCCTTCACACCGTGTGAAACTCATGGAGGGCTTTGGTCCGGATCTATATCGCTGGGAACGAGACTACTTCAGAAATCATTTTGTTAAGGATGTCTGCGGGATCGAACTCGCAGCCTTCCTTCGAACAAGAACTCGAGACAGAACTTTCTAAGTCTGGCGGACCGGCTTTCAGGAACGATGCGTTCTCTCATTCACCGGGATCTGCAATCCCAGAACGTGATGATCCGTAATGGAGAACCTTTCCTCATCGACTTCCAGGGAATGCGCTTCGGAAGTCCATTCTATGACCTTGGCTCCCTCCTCTGCGATCCCTATGTGAATTTTCCAAACGGTGAACGTGATGAACTTTTATTCTTTTATTACGGGCTTTCGAAATGGAACCTGGATTGGACCACATTCCAGAACACTTTCTGGGAAGCTTCAGCTCAGCGACTCATGCAGGCCCTTGGTGCTTATGGATTCTTGGGCCAGAAGAAAGGACTTAAAGCTTATCTTGAACACATCCCTGCTGGACTCCATAATCTTCACCTTGCAGCCTCACAGGTGTCATCTCTCCCCACCTCTTGGAGTTGTGTTCAGATTGCCAGAGAGTAATCAAACAAAAGGGATATAGTCAGATTTCAATGTGATTCTCTTCCTACTGAAAGCACAGGGGGCCTGGGGATCAGGCAACGGAAATACGGTATTTTTTGATCTCTTTTTCTGGTCAATCAATATCAATCACCGATGCCTGGCCCTGTTTTGTCCTGCAGGCCGGAGGGGGCGTTGTTGACTGGGTTGAATTACTCTGAGCATGTTTAGTTGTAGAGATTCTTTTTGGGGGGAAGAATAAATCGCTCTCCCCTGATTCAGACAAGCAAAAAAAGGAATCTCTCAACGCTGATAAGCCAGGTCTGGTCCGGATGCTTCTCCAAAACCCCCCTTCTGTCAACAACCTGGATTCCCAGAGTCGGCTCTGAAAACCATCGCTGGCGATTCCTGAGAGAGTTCGATAATCCCTATCAGACAATTTCACTTCGATAACGATCATCGGAGCGTTGTCAATTTCAATGACAAAATCGATCTCGCGCTTATCGATCGTTCTAATGTAATAGAGTTTGTAATTTCCATAACCCATGTCTGTCATGGCCGAGCACGCTCGAAATAAACAAGTCGCCACCATGTTTTCAAGTCTTGCCGGGCCTTCGGGTGCATAAAGCCAGTCAAGAAAATACCATTTCTTTTCCCTTCGGAGCCCACGTGAAATCTTCCTCGTCCATGGAGGTACGGAGAAGATCGTAAATAATCTCCTCAATTGCTCCAGCCAGCTTTTTACTGTCGTATGAGCCACTTCCAACTCACCAGCCAAGTTTGCCATTGAAAGGGGAGCCATGATTCGAGGCGAAAGAAGAAGCAATAAGTGTTCAATCTTGTCGAGCTCCAACACCCTGCTGATGTCTTTAAGATCCTCTCGGATTACCAAACTGAAATAGTCTTGATGCCATTTCCGGCTAAATCGCTCGTTTTGTCTGAGAAAAGGTTCAGGAAAAGGTCCGAACCGAAGAAGCCCCTGAAGTGCCTGCTCAACCGCCTGAGGCAACGAGCATGAAATCTCTTCCTTAAATCTGGAAAATAATTTTTTTGGCACCTTCTCTTCCAGAAAGCACGTTTTGCGGTCTCGTTCCGATAATTTCGCTCAGAGTCAAAGGAAACATGTGGAAAAGATTGTATCGTCCAACGAGGGAATCTCCTCCCCGTCGGAATAGATCGAGACGAGCGCTCCCGGTAATCAAGAATCGAAACTCATCACTAAAACTGTCATAGGCCCCTTTAAGGATATCCCGCCAACGGTTGCGTTTATGGACTTCATCAAAGACGATCCAGGGATCACGAATTCTTAAAGATCTGGCCGGGGATTCGAAAAAGCGACTATTGGTAAAATAGGCCCGCCGTATTGAAGGTTCATCCCAGTTGAAATAGAGTGAGCCACACCCTTTTCGTTGGAGCCAGTTTTTAGCAAGCAGGGTCTTTCCCACTTGTCTGGGGCCGGCAATAAAAACCATATGTCTGCCGGTTAAGTCTTCATCAAAAGCGTAGTTTTCGAGGGATCGCGGGATGTAATTTTTTGAGTCCATGCACTCATTTTATCGCGAGTTTATGAGTGTGTCAAATCATTTCTTCTATAGGGAATGCAATGGGGGACATTAAACCCCTGTTCGCTCCAGAAGTAATCTTATTTCCACTGCAAGGAGCGGGACTTTCTAACGGGGTAAATCCCCACTTCCAAAAAGTCCATAATTTATGTATATTAGGAGCCATAAGGGATGGTTGGAAATTTTGTCAACTTTTCAAATGCTAGATCTTTTTGGCCTTAAGTAATGGTTGAAGGAGAGGGATGGATGGATATCTCAGTAGTCAATTTTAAAGACAAATTTAAAAAAATACACGAACAACACTCTTATAAAATCATTGCACAAATGAATAATTACCATTTCAAGTTGGTTAGAGTAGAAAGAGAATTTATATGGCATAAGCATCCTGAAACCGATGAGGTCTTCATGGTCATCGATGGCCATCTACAAATAGATTTACGAGATAAAGTCCTCCATTTAAAAAAAGGTGAAATGGTTGTGATTCCCAGAGGGGTAGAACATAAACCATCTTGCAAGGAAGAATGCAAGATTTTACTAATTGAACCTGCAGGGACTCCCAATACCGGAGACGCGGGGGGAGACCTAACGGTGACTGAATTGGAATGGATTTAGAAGGCTGGTAAACACTTCCAACGGTCTACTCCTGCGGCAACCACAAGGCTGAGGGAACCAGCATATGCTTTGTCCAATTAGAATGAAACCTCTAACTGCAGTCATCCCCTATAGTCCAGGACCTTTCTTTGAAAAGACACTGCTTTCTCTGAAGACGTCAGCTTTGGTTGAACGCATCGTGATCGTCAGTCAGGACCCGGTTCAGCTCAAGATGCCAAAGTGCCGTGTTCTCACCGCCGGGCCCCTTTCGTCACACGAAACACTCCATTTGGTTCTGGATGGGATTCAAACGAAGTACTTCCTCCTCTTGCCAGAGACAAAACAAATTTCCATTGACCCTAAAGCCTTAGATAGATTCCTGGAAGAAGCTGAGGCCACGAAAGCAAGCCTGGTCTATTCAGATTTCTATGAGGAAGACGACCACGAAAAGATCTTCCATCCCCTCAATGATTATCAACTGGGTAGCATCCGCGATAATTTTGATTTCGGCTCCGTGATCCTCTTTTCGGTCCCTGCTGTCCGAAAGGCCCTGAAAAAATATGGGATCATACCCGGGGTAAAATTTGCTGGACTCTACGATCTTCGCCTGAAAGTTTCCATCGACTATTCTGTGGCCCATCTTCCAGAACCACTCTATTCCGTGATGGGGACAGTTGAGTCTGCCGACAGCGAAAAGATTTTTTTGTATGTCGACCCCCAAAATTTTATCGCCCAGAAGGAGATGGAGACCGTCTTTACCGATTACCTGAAGAAGATCGGTGCTTATCTGCCATTCCATTACTTGAAAAAGTTTGAACAAACAACAGAATCCTTCCCTGTGGAGGCTTCAGTCGTCATCCCTGTGCGGAATCGAAAAGAAACAATTGGCGAGGCCGTAAAAAGCGCCCTATCGCAGGAAGCGGATTTCCCATTCAACCTCATCTTGGTGGACAACCACTCCACAGACGGAACAACAGCCATTCTCTCTGACCTTGCCAGGCAGTCCTCTCGTCTAAAGCATATCATCCCGAAGAGGACCGATCTTGGTATCGGTGGCTGCTGGAACGAGGCCCTTGCCTCTGAAGCGTGCGGACGATATGTTGTTCAGCTCGATTCGGACGACCTTTACAGTAGCGCCAATACCTTGAAGAAGATGATCGACAAGCTCCATCAGGAAAACGACGCGATGGTGATTGGCTCTTATACTCTCGTTGATTCCGACTTGAAGAAGATTCCGCCGGGCCTCATCGACCACCGAGAATGGACAGATGAGAACGGCCACAATAATGCATTGCGCATCAATGGTCTGGGTGCCCCACGGGCTTTCAACACCAACCTCATTCGAAAAATTGGCTTTCAGAATGTGAGCTACGGCGAGGATTATGCTGCGGCGCTGAGAATCTGCCGGGAATACCGGATCGGGAGAATCTATGAAAGCCTCTATCTTTGCAGGCGCTGGTCGGGCAACACGGATGCAGCTCTCCGCATCGAAGAGTCAAACCGAAACAATGCCTTCAAGGATAAGATTCGGACCGATGAAATTCTCGCAAGACAGAAAATCGCAAAGGAAAGGGAGTCGGAATAATGGAATAGTGGAATGGTGGAATCTTGGAATATTGGGCAAATCTCTTAAATTTAGGGATTCGGGTATTTAGGAATTTAGGGATCCACAATTCCTCAATTCCTTAATTCCTCAATTCAAATCATTTCATTATTCCATATCCTTTTTGAAGAGGATTATTGGCAACAATGAAAATAGTCATCCGACCCTGGCAGAAAAGTGACCTCGCGTCGATACGCAGAATAATCTGGCAATCCTGGATATCCACATATTCAAGCTTTATTCCCGAAATCGATCTCAAGTCCCATTTCGACACTTATTATACAGAAGCATCCCTCCTCAATATGTTCGACAACCCGGTCATACAGGGCTTTATTTCAAAGATGGATGATCACATCGCCGGTTATGCGCGGCTTTTCTTCAACCGGGATGAGAATCGCCTTTATGTCCCCTCAATCTATTTTCTTCCGGAGTTTCAGGGTCAAGGCATGGGCCGGCAACTGCTTGAGGCAGCAGAAAAATATGCCACAGAAAAAAATCTCGATGAACTCTGGATCGGCGTGATGGTGAAAAACAGGCAGGCCCTCGATTTTTATAGGAAGGTTGGATTTCTATTTATCAATGAAGAACCTTTCACCATGGGGAATACAACGGTAAGCCACCTCATCGGTTACAAGAAATTAGGAAAGATCCCTTTTCTCAATCTGAAGTCCCATGCGACCTTTCAAGGAGGGGAAAATCTCCCAAGACTTTGTCTCGAGCTCCTATCCGAGCAGAAAAAGACCTGGCAGAATTTGCGAGAAGGCTACGAATTGTTGAAGGAGGTAAGGGAGCGGGGTTTATCCTGCAGGGGATTTTCCATCCGCCTCCAGTACAATCCCGGAAGAATCAAGAGCAGTACGGCTGTTATGGACGAAAAAAATCAAAAGGAGCAGCCATGTTTTCTTTGTTTAGATCATCTTCCTGAAAGCCAGAAAGGGATCTTCTACCGAAAGGATTACCTGATCCTCTGCAATCCCATGCCTGTTTTCTCCCCTCACTTCACCATCTCCCATTTAGACCATCGCCTTCAAACCATCGCTGAACATATCGATACTTTTCTTCAACTCATAGCCGATTTCGGTTCCGGCTGGATAGTCCTCTACAATGGGCCGAGATGTGGTGCCTCTGCACCGAACCACCTCCATTTTCAAGCAGCCCCTTCAGGAAATATGCCGATTGAGAAAGAAATCCGTGAGGAGAAAAGACTCACTCTTATGACAAAGGTTGACGGTATTCTCATCTATCGCGTAAAAGATCTGGGACGGGAAGTCCTCATCCTGGAGGGAGATGATCCGAGGGCTGTGGGAAGTGTTCTCAACGGTTATCTAAACGCTTTAAAAAAGGTTCTTACCCTTAAGGAAGAACCCATGATCAATATCGCTGGATTTCATGAAAAAAGAAAATGGCGTCTCGCGGTCTTTCCTCGACGAAAACATCGTCCCGACGTCTTCTTCAAGGATGGGGATGCCCGGGTAGTGGTCAGCCCAGGGGTGATTGATATGGGAGGTCTCATCATCACCCCTATGAAAAAAGATTTCGAACGGTTGGAAGGAGCTGCTGTAAAAAGTATCTATAAGGAAGTATCCCTTGAAAGAAAGATTGTGGAAAAGACCATTGAGGTGATGGAATAACTTAAGGATTCAAGGGGTCGGGTGTTCAAGAGGTTAATTTCCCTCCACTAGAACCCTATGATCCTCGAACTCTGAAAATTTCCCGAATTTTTAGGTCAGGGTTACGGCGACGAAGCCCGTTTGGTTTAGGGTCCGACGGTTACGTGAAGTTCTTAAGACCTGCTTTCGCCGAAGCGGCTTAGCGCAGGGAGGCGAAAAACGTAACCGAATGACGATACGGGCCTCTTTACCCTTACCGTTGGACAATACCTATTTTCTGAGCACCTGTAAGATTTATTTACCTTTATATTTTGTAATGAGTTTGGCTAAAGCCTCGCCATTACGATCCATGGCATATTCTACTGTATCATTGGACCCGGTGGATGTCGTCCTCAGATCCGTCTCATAAATAACCTTGCCCGTTTCCTTATCGATAAATGTGTAATGGGCAGCAAAAGTAGCCGAACCGAGATGACCTCCCGCTCCTGGGATAAATGAACGTCCTATTTGTCTTCCTACGGTGGGCACCACATATTCTTTGACTTCCCCTTTTATAATGAGGATTTTCCCCCCAGAAGGGGTCTCTTTGCTTGCTTTTCCTCCCTCTTTAGCGATCGTTTCAAAGAGATTATATTTCTGAGAATATCTCTGAATTTGGTAAACCGCCTTTTCAGCCATCTGCAAACCCGATGATTCAGGAGCGGGGGAGCCTTTGGGAACATCGAGCTCCTGGACAACACAGACACTAAAGTCTTTAAAAAGACCCTCTGCGCTGAACACCCAATGGTTCATTCCTAACACAAGTCCTACTCCTAAAACGATGATGAATAATTTTTTATTTCTCATAATTCTACCTCCCTTCTCTCTAGTGTTATTTCACTTAATCCTTTTCTTTCAAACCTGATAAAAATCTATCATTAATATATAATATCTCATGAATGGATTTTCAACTTTTGCTTCCTTTATGGAAAATTTTGGATAGAAACTTCGTAATCTCAAAGTTACGGGGTACGAAATCAGCAGATCCGATAGGAATGTCATCAAAAATCTTATCAAGCGGATTTTCTAATATTTTATCGGTAAGGGTCACGATCGCTATCATCGATGATTCCTTGTTCTTTCTAAGGGATTTTTATGGTTTGAATGGAATGTTAAGGTTACCGCTATAAGATTTTTTCCGACATCCCTATCGGATCATTGTAAGGTCGAACAAAGACTGACGGGTTACGAAACCTTCTTGTTTTTTCCTCAAAGATGGAGTAACTTAAATGAAGAGTTAACCCAGATGCTGCATAAGTGTCACCGGCCAGGGTTGCTTTCAAAACCTTACAATGCGGTCGTTCAAATAGATTTATGGGAAACCAACCATGTCACCGTTGGTGAACTCTTCGCTGGGTCTGGGGCGTTGGTTGCCAATTCGCTAAAAGGTACCGCTGTAAGGCTTTTCAAGCACCCCTCCCCAGTTCCTTATTGCTTATTGATGCAACAGGTGAGTTATGGGTTATGAATTGAGAATTAAAAAAATTGGAGGTTCACTGTATGGAGAAAGATTTGGTTGCGGTACTCGGTGGAGGGAATGGTGGCCATGCTGTGGCGGCGAATCTCTCCCTGGCTGGATTTAAAGTCAACTTCTTCGAACTTCCACTGTTTGCCGAATCTCTTGAAAAAGTCCTGCGGACAAAAGAAATACAGATCGAAGGCATATCGATTGACGGAGTGGCGAAAATGAACCTGGCCACGACCGATATTCAACAGGCCATTAAAGACGCTGAGGTCATCTTTGTGATCACCCCTGCATTCGGGCATAAAGCCATGGCTGAAATCTGTGCTCCTTTTATTCAAGATGGACAAATCATTGTCCTCATGCCCGGTTCAGGAGGTAGCCTTGAGTTTGTAAACATCTTCAATCAGAAAAAAGTAAAGCGAGAAGTTACCTTTGCTGAAAGTTGCACCCTCCCCTATGGTGCCCGGCTCAAAGGTTCTGGCCATGTCTCGGTACTTATCAATGCCGTCATTCTCCCCACGGGTGTTTTCCCATCCAAAAAGACAGGGGAGGTGATCTCCAAGCTGAAGCAATTTTATCCAATGATCACTCCTGCCAAGGATGTTCTGGAGGCGGCTATCAACAATCCAAATCCCATCGTCCATCCAGTGGCGACCTTGCTTAATGCCGCCCGAATTGAACATTCAAAGGGTGAATTTTATCTCTATGCTGAGGGAATGACCCCTTCCGTAGCGAGAACTTATGAATCTCTCAATCACGAAAGGCTCGCCATTTGTAAAACCCTTGAATACAAACTTTACCATTGGGACAATCTTGAATTTAAGGACTACAATCTGGGCGAAACCGAAGAGGAATGCCGTTACCGGATACTCAATACCAGCATGGATGCCGCCTTTGGAAAAGATGGGATTTACGCAGGGATCAAGATGAAAGGGCCCGAGCACTTAAAAGACCGATTTGTGACCGAAGATGTTCCATATGGAATGGTCCTCCTCTCCACATTGGGAGACCTCCTCGGAGTCCCCACCCCAACTCACGATGCCGTGATTCAATTGGCCTCTGTCATCAACCGGACCGATTACTGGAAAACCGGTAGGGGGATGAAACAATTAGGCCTCTCCAACTTGGACAAAAAGGGTCTGAAAAAATTTCTTCTTGAAGGAAGAAAATAATGGAGAGGTTATTATTGGAATGCTTGGTCTGGTACTCTACTAATTTTGAAAGGCCGCCTTTGTGGATGTCCCGAGTATTCTTTTCGCAGGAGCCGCTTTCTTTGCCATCCTTAAAAAAATCGATCTTCTCTATATTCTTATTTCTGGAACAATACTTTCCATTCTCATCTTTGGCCTTCTTAATTAACCAATCCTGAGTAGAACTCTTCTATGTACGAATTTAATCAATAAATACAATATATTACAAGAAAAAACATTGAGGAGGTCAATTTTTATAATTAATACAATTTTTTGTGTATATATTATCAATTTTTGTGAGGTTCTGTGATGAATTGCATAGGTTTAAATAGTTAAATAATTTCAATTGGTTTACGCAAACATGGAACTTATCTTAAATAGTTAAAAATTTCGCTTGACAAAAAAAACCTATTATTTTAGTATCCAAGTCGACATTGTGACTGTTATCACATAGAAAATATCATTTAAAAATCTACTTCAAAAGCATCTGAAATCACCTCTTTAAAAATCATTATCAAAAGAAAGGGGGGATTCTAAAACTTAAAAGCAAAAATTGCTTTAAAATTTAAATGATTAGCTGTTTTTGAAGGAATTAAAACCAAATTGACTTAAAAAAGAAAGGGGGAGTAATAAATATGGGATTTAATATTACAAAAAAGTATAACGATGCAGATCCAAGAAAGCTTCCGGATTGGCAGATAGCGGAAATAGCCGAAGAAACTATGCCAACGGTCGAGGAGTGGCAGGACAAATTGGGTCTTAAAAAAGATGAAATCATCCCAATGGGGAAACTATGTAGGCTGGACTTCATGAAAGTCATTGACCGTCTAAAAGATAGACCAGATGGAAAGTACATCGAAGTTACGGCCATCACCCCTACCCCTCTGGGAGAAGGAAAAACAACGACATCCATGGGTTTGATGCAGGGACTTGGGAAAAGGGGGAAAAATGCCGGTGGTTGTATCCGCCAGCCTTCGGGCGGCCCAACCATGAATGTTAAAGGAACGGCAGCAGGAGGTGGAAAAGCCCTGCTCATTCCCATGACTGAATTCTCTCTTGGTCTTACAGGGGACATTAACGACATTATGAATGCCCATAACCTGGCCATGGTCGCTTTGACTTCCCGGATGCAACACGAACGAAACTATGACGATGCCGAACTGGCAAAGCGGAAACTCAAAAGGCTCGATATTGATCCTACCAATATTGAAATGGGATGGATCATGGATTTTTGTGCCCAATCTTTACGGAACATCGTTATCGGTCTTGGGGGCAAAATGGATGGTTTTACGATGGCATCCAAATTCGGGATTGCCGTGAGCTCTGAACTGATGGCCATCCTCTCCATTGTTCGAGACCTAAAAGATCTACGTGAGAGGCTTGGTAAGATTGTCGTAGCCTATGATAAGAAAGGCAAACCCGTCACCACCACAGACCTTGAAGTGGCAGGTGCAATGACTGCATGGATGAGGAATACCATCAATCCTACATTGATGATGACCACAGAATATCAACCTTGTCTGGTTCATGCCGGCCCTTTTGCCAACATTGCTGTGGGACAGTCTTCCATCATTGGTGACCGCGTTGGGCTAAAGATGTTCGATTATCATATCACCGAGAGCGGTTTTGCGGCAGATATTGGCTTTGAGAAGTTCTGGAATGTGAAATGCCGATTGAGTGGTCTCACCCCTCATGTTTCAGTTCTTACGACAACCATCAGGGCATCGAAGATGCATGGTGGCGGTCCCACTGTCGCTCCCGGGCGACCCCTTCCCGAAGAATACACAAAGGAAAACCTACCTCTTCTTGAGAAAGGGCTCGTCAATATGACGCACCTCATCGGTGTGATCAGGAAATCGGGGATCAATCCAGTGGTTTGTATCAATGCCTTCCATACCGACACCAAGGATGAAATTGCAATGGTGCGGAAACTTGCAGAGCAGGCAGGTGCCCGTGTTGCCCTCTCTGAGCACTGGCTCAAAGGTGGGGATGGAGCTCTGGAACTGGCCGACGTCGTCATGGAGGCCTGTAAAGAAAAACCCAATTTCAAATTCCTCTATCCTCTTGAAATGCCACTTCGACAACGAGTCGAGATGGTTGCCAAAGAGGTCTACGGTGCAGATGGCGTCTCCTGGACTCCGGATGCCGAAGCCAAAGCCAAACGGTTTGAGGCTGATCCTGCATTGAAAAACTTTAATACCATGATGGTCAAGACCCACCTGAGTCTGACACACGACCCAACGAAGAAGGGAGTACCCAAAGGCTGGATCCTTCCAGTTCGGGATGTCCTCATCTTTGGTGGTGCGGGATTCCTCTGCCCGATGACCGGGATGATCAGCTTGATGCCTGGAACCGGTTCCGACCCTGCCTTCAGAAGGGTTGATGTCGATGTGAATACCGGCAAAGTAATGGGGCTCTTCTAAAAAGAGACCACGCTATTGATCATATCCCCCACTCCCCCTCTTTAGAAAAGGGGGAGAGTGGGGATTTTAACGCGGGACCAGGTTATAATTATTTAATATGCCGAAGCATAATGTAACCTTTCTTCCCAGTGAAAGAAAGATTTTGGTAGATGAGGAGGAGAACCTCCTTCAAGCCGCCATGGAAGCGGGAATTCATATCAATGCCTCCTGCGGTGGAAGTGCAACCTGTGGAAAGTGCAAAGTCAAAATCCTAAAGGGAGTCGTTGACTCTCCCAAACATCCAAAACTCACTCAGTGGGAATACGATCAAGGATTTCGTCTCGCCTGCCTGACACCCATTCGGGATGATATCGATGTTGAGATCCCCATTGAATCGCAGGTTGATAAATCTGTCCTGGCACTCAAAGGAGATCGGCAAGCTCACAAATACCTCCTCTCTCCCCAGGATATTTACCAACTCGTTAAAGGATGGGATGTAGATCCAGCCGTATTTAAAAGATATGTTCAACTCGACCCCCCCACTCTAAAGGATAATGTGAGCGACCTCACCCGCCTGCTCAATGCACTGGATCGACAACATGGCATTGAAGGAATCTCTGCCGATTTCCGTGTGATCATGAAATTGAGCCGCATCCTTCGTGAATCGGATTGGAAAGTAACGGTCACACTGGTCTTGACAAAAAAAGGGTATAAACTGGTCAATGTGGAGCCTGGGGATAACACCCAACAAAATTATTCGATCGTTCTGGACATTGGAACGACCACGATATATGGTCAAATCCTCGACCTGAATGGATGTGTGGTCTTTGCCTGTCCGGGTGGACAATGCGATGGGTACACCCTCTTCGCTTTGGCTGAGGCCTCAGATTACAATGCCCAGATCAGCTACGGAGAGGATGTCATCACGCGGATTGTCTATTCCCAGAAGCCTGGAGGACTGAAAAAATTACAGGAGGTCGTCGTCTCCACCATCAATAAGATCATCCAGGAATTGCTCCAAATGAGCCAAATTGATCGATCCCTCATCTCCCACTTGGTCATTGCCGGCAATACCACGATGACCCAACTCCTTTTAGGCCTGGATCCAAAATATATTCGAGAAGACCCTTATGTCCCGACAGCCAATTTCATCCCTCCGGTGAGAGCCATCCACTTGGGCCTCAATATCGGCGATCATGTCCATGCCTATATTTTCCCTATGGTGGCAAGCTACGTGGGGGGAGATATTGTGTCAGGGATCTTGGGCTCTGGAGTTTTTCAAAGGGAGACCCTCACCCTTTATATGGACATCGGTACCAATGGGGAGATCGTTCTCGGAAATAAGGATTGGCTGGCCAGCGTCTCCTGCTCGGCGGGTCCTGCCTTTGAAGGGGCAGGGATTAAATTCGGGATGAGGGCGACCCGGGGAGCCATTGAGGAGGTCAGCATCAACCACCGGACTTATGAACCAATGATCCTCACCATTGGGAGGTCGAAACCCATTGGCATCTGTGGGTCGGGCCTGATTGACTCGGTGGCAGAGTTTTTGGAAACAGGGATGATTGACCAGAATGGGAAATTCCGAAGAGACCTCCCTACGGATCGCGTTCGAATAGGACCGGACGGCTACGAATACGTCCTCGCACGAAGAGAAGAGACTCTTATCCATGAGGACATCGTTCTAACAGAGATCGATATCGAAAACCTGATTCGAACCAAAGCGGCCATCTATGCCGGCTGCAAAGTTTTACTCAGCAGCGTGGGATTGAGTTTTAAGGACCTCGAGCAATTCATCATTGCCGGTGGATTTGGTCGCCATCTCGATTTAGAAAAAGCAATCTTCATCGGTCTCCTTCCAGAGATCGATATTGAAAAATTCCTATTTGTCGGGAATGGCTCTCTATTGGGAGCAAGGCTTCTCTCTTTCTCCAAGAATCTTTTGAAGGAGGCAGAGCGAATCGCCCTGATGATGACGAACCTCGAATTAAGTAATCATCCGACTTTTATGAATGAATTCATCGCGGCAACGTTCCTTCCTCACACAGACTCCTCGGCCTTCCCCCTTACGATGGAAAGGATCTACCGGGTGAGGAGGGAATTTCGGCCAGAGAGGATGGTTGAGGGACGGCCTTGAGTTTTACGATCGCGGTTTCAGGAAAAGGAGGAACGGGCAAAACCACTCTGTCTGGAATGATCATTCGTTTCCTCTTGGACAAAGGGAAAGGTCCGATTCTGGCGGTGGATGCAGATTCTAATTCGAACCTCAATGAGGTCTTGGGTGTAAAGATAAACTCCACCATTGGTGATGCCCGAGAGGTCATGAGGAAGGATGTCCCCGTTGGAATGACGAAAGACATCTGGTTTGAATATAAGGTCCAGGATGCCCTGACCGAAGCCAAAGGATTTGATCTCATTGCGATGGGACGTCCCGAGGGGCCAGGTTGTTATTGTGCGGCCAATACGCTGGCGAGGAAATGTTTGGATATCCTGACTGGGAATTATCAATATATCGTCATTGATAACGAGGCGGGGATGGAGCATTTCAGCCGACTGACTACACGGGATGTGGATCTTCTCTTCATTGTCTCGGATTCCAGCCAACGGGGCATCTTGACTGCTTCGCGGATTCGAGACCTGATCCATGAATTGGATCTCCGTATCGCTCGTGAGGTATTGGTCATCAATCGGGTTCAAGGTGAACCCGGTCCTGAAATCTTCGAGGAGGTAAAAAAGCAGAATCTCGAATTGGGAGGGATCCTTCCTATCGATGAGGAGGTCTACCGATACGATTCCGAGGGCAAACCAACCTTTCACCTGCCTCTGGAGGCAAAGGCGGTTCAGGCTGCCCGAAAAATGTTTGAGAAATATATTCAATGATGAGTTATGAATTTAGAGTTATGAGTTATGAGTTACAAGTTATAAGTAATTAAAATTCTAGGGGGGAGGTAAAAAGATGACGGCAAAATTAATTAATGGAAATGAGGTCGCTCAACAGATTCGAGGAGAGTTGAAACAGGAAACGACGCGATTAAAAGAAAAGTACAATGTCGTCCCGGGTTTGGTCACCATTCTGGTCGGCGAAAACCCCGCTTCGGTCAGCTATGTGACGGCGAAACAGAAGACCTCGAAGGAGTTGGGGTTTTATTCAATTCAGGACAACCAGCCTGCCACCATTACGGAAGGGGAATTGCTTAAATTGATCGATCAATATAATAAGGATCCCAAGATCCACGGTATTTTGGTTCAACTTCCTCTTCCCAAGCATATCAACGAAACCAAAGTCCTTTATGCGATCGATCCGAAAAAGGATGTGGATGGGTTTCATCCCGTCAATGTCGGGAAATTGATGATCGGCGAAGCGGATTACCTTCCCTGTACCCCAGCAGGAATTCAGCAGCTTCTGATTCGGTCTGGTAGCGAAGATTGATGGCGCAGAAGTGGTCGTCGTGGGGAGATCAAACATCGTAGGAAAACCCATTGCGAATATTCTCCTGCAAAAACAAAAAGGGGCGAATGCAACGGTGACGATCTGCCATACCGGTACGAAAGATATGGCTTTCCATACGAAGAGGGCAGACATCCTGGTCGTGGCTGCTGGAAAGCCCAAGGCGGTCACTGCAGATATGGTGAAGGAAGGGGCTGTGGTCATCGATGTAGGTGTCAATCGAATTGGAATGACCCCTGAAGGAAAGGCCAAGCTCTGCGGGGATGTTGATTTTGAAGGGGTTAAGGAGAAGGCAGGTGCCATCACCCCCGTTCCAGGTGGGGTGGGGCCGATGACCATTACCATGTTGATGATGAATACAGTGAAGGCTGCTAAAGTGGCGGCAGGAATCAGTTAAAGAATTGGAATTAGGAATTCAGGAGATTAAGAATTACCCAATATTCCAGAATTCCACTAATCCAATATTCAACAAACGAGAAAGGAGGCGTTTCGAGTGGCTGAACAAATGGAAGAAAAAGTAACTTTTGATGGAAAGAAGGTAAAAGTATTAGGCCCCACTTTTGAGGAGGGAAAACCCGAGACACCCATCAATTGGAGACAGAAAATGAGGAATCGGGATGAGATGCTCGCTTATCTCAAAACCGGGGAGCGTTATTGGTTCAGTGATGAATGGTTCGGTAGTGAAAAACGAAAGACCAAAGCCTAAAAGGATAACCAGAGGGAGGTGAGTATCGTGGCATTTGAAATACCTAAAATTACTTACACAGGAAAGATAAAAGAAGTCACACTGGGAAAAGGACCGAAGGCTGTTACCATAGGTGGAGAGACGGCTTATCCCTTTCACCTCTTCGAGGGAGCGATGCCCCATCCTCCTCGGATTGCCATGGAGGTCTATGATACACCCCCAGAAGAATGGCCTGAAGCGGCTTTGGAGCCCTTCAAGGATGTGGTCAATGATCCCGTGGCCTGGGCTAAGAAATGTGTTGAAAATTACGGTGCGGAACTGATCTGCCTTCAGCTCGTCAGCACAGATCCCAATGGCCTCAATCGTTCCAGCGATGAGGCGGCTCAAACCGTCAAGAAGGTAGCCAGTGCTGTGGATGTCCCAGTGATTGTATGGGGAAGTGGGAATGCCGAGAAAGATACAGATGTCCTTCGAAAGGTCGCTGAAGCATGTGATGGGATGAACCTCGTGATCGGGCCGGTGGCAGAAGGGAATTATAAACAAGTGGGCGCAGGGGCGATTGGATACAAACATACGGCGATCGCTTCCACCCCCATCGATATCAACCTGGCCAAACAGCTCAATATCCTCCTGGGAAATCTGGGCGTCCCGGACGGACAGATTGTTGTCGATCCGACCACCGGTGGACTGGGGTATGGCATTGAATATACCTATTCGGTCATGGAACGAGATCGGATGGCTGCCCTCACCCAACAGGATGAGAGGCTTCAATTCCCCATCCTCTGCAACATGGCCAGGGAGGTCTGGAAGACGAAGGAAGCCAAGACAACAGACCGAAGACGCCCCTACTTTAGGCGATGCCAAAAAGAGAGGGATTCTCATGGAAGCTGTTACCGCGATCGTTCTTCTTTTGGCAGGGGCAGATGTTTTAGTGATGAGACATCCTGAGGCCATCAAACTGGTCCGGGAGATGATTGCCGATTTTATGGCTAAATAAATTTAAGGGGGAGGAAAATATAAAGGAGGATAAAATGTCAGACTTGGAAAAGAAGAGTATTGATCCAGCAACGATTAAAATGTTGAAGAAGGCTCAGGCCGATGGATGTGAGACGATTTTTGACCGGGCCGATACCATGAAGCCCTGTCCCATCGGAGCAGAAGGAAGCTGTTGTAAAAACTGCGCCATGGGACCCTGCCGTGTTCCTGCTCCTAAAAAGAAGGGTGAGACCGGTGCGGAAAAGGCCAAACGAATGGGTCTCTGCGGTGCCACAGCAGAGACGATCTCTGCACGGAATTTTGCACGAATGGTGGCAGCAGGCTCTTCTGCCCATTCGGATCATGCCCGTGGCGTAGCCGAGGTTTTTCTGGCTACGGCCAAAGGCGAAGTTCCAGGATTTCAGATTAAGGATGAACAGAAACTTTACCAGGTGGCCATGGACTTTGGTGTGGAGATCGGTGACCGAACGGTCCAAGATATCGCCATTGACGTAGGTCATAAAGCCCTGGCTGAGTTCGGCCGTCAGGAAGGAGAAACCATCTTTGTGAAGAGAGCTCCTCTCAAGAGACAGGAGATCTGGAGGAACTTGGGAGTTACCCCCCGGGGGATCGATCGGGAGGTCGTAGAGTTGATGCACCGAACCCATATGGGTGTTGATCAGGATTATAAGAGCCTCCTGACTGCAGCTGCCCGAACAGCTCTTGCCGATGGTTGGGGAGGTTCGATGATCTCGACGGAACTCCAAGACATCCTCTTTGGGAACCCGGTTCCTGTTTATGGTCAGATCAATCTGGGTGTATTGAAAAAGGATGAGGTCAATGTGGTGGTTCATGGCCATGAACCTCTGCTCCCCGAGATCATGGTCGGTGTGGTTCATGACCCCGAGATTCAGAAGGCGGCCAAGGCGGTTGGGGCGAAAGGAGTTAATTTAGTGGGCATGTGCTGTTCCGCCAATGAGATTCTAATGCGCCACGGGATTCCTGTGGCTGGAAACTTTTTACAGCAAGAGTTGGCCATTGTCACCGGGGCTGTTGATGCGATGGTGGTTGATGTCCAGTGTGAAATGCAGTCCTTGGCTCAAGTGGCAAAATGCTACCATACCAAACTGATTACCACTTCAGCCAAAGCCAAGATTGATGGGGCCATGCACATAGAGTTTGATGAGCATCATGCACCCGATGTTGCTAAAAAAGTATTAATGGAGGCCATCCAGAATTTTAAAAACCGGAAGCCCAATGTGGAAATCCCTTCTGACATCACGGATCAGATCGTTGGATTCAGTCATGAAACGATTAACTACCTACTGGGCGGTGCTTACCGAGCCTCCTACCGACCCTTGAACGACAATATCATCAATGGTCGAATCCGGGGAATCGCCGGTGTGGTCGGCTGCAACAATGCTCGTGTGACCCATGACGATCCGAACCTGACCTTGATCAAAGAATTGATCAAGAACGATGTGATCGTTCTCTCCACGGGCTGTGCCGCCATGACCTGTGGAAAAGCAGGACTTCTCACACCCGAGGCAACGGACATCTACGCAGGTGCAGGCCTCGCCTCTGTTGGAAAGGTCGTAGGTATTCCTCCGGTTCTTCACATGGGTGCTTGTGTGGATAATAGCCGAATCCTGATGGCTGCTACTGCAGTGGTAAAGGATGGAGGGTTAGGAGACGATATCAGCGATCTTCCGGCTGCCGGTGCTGCCTTGGAATGGATGAGTGAGAAGGCGATTGCGATTGGCCACTATTTTGTGGCTTCAGGGGTTTTCACAGTATTTGGAACAACCTTCCCAACCACAGGAAGCGAGGAAGTAACCAAACTTCTTTTTGAGGAGTTTGAAAACACATTCAAAGGGAAATGGGGTTTCGAACCCGATCCCTACAAGGCTGCCAAGCTGATGATCGAACATATCGACAAGAAAAGGAAAGCCCTGGGCATTGACAAAACCAGAGATCGTGTCCTCTTCGATATGGCTAAACGCCGTGAACTGGATGCCGCTTAAATTAAATCACCTCCCCTTATTAACGGGGGGATAAATAGAGGATGACTAAAAATTACGAATACTGATAACGGAAGGAGGAATATAACGTGTCGAAAATCATTGCATCTGCAGCGATAAAAGGAGCTCATAAGATTGTAGAAAGGGCTGAAAAGAAATATGAAGAAGCCATTAAAAAGTGGGGACCCAATCAGGATGTGGGATTCCCCAATACTGCTTATTACCTACCCATCATCTACGCCATTCTGGGGGTTCCCATTCAAAAATTGGGTGATATGAAGCCCGTTCTGGATAGGGCCCGGTCCCTGTTACCCCCGTTGGTTAAAGAAAATGTCTGTCTTCCCTATTTAGGTCCTGCCCTCGATGCGGGGATGGCAACTTTTTTTGCCGAGGAGATCAGCGAGGCGATCCGCTACTTAGAGGATCCCAATTTCTATACGAAACAGGAAGATCCTTTGCCCAATAACATCTGGCTGGGAGCCGCTGACGATGTCATCTTCCGGAAAAGAGGAATTGAGTTTGTGGATGGAACAGCACCCGGATTTGCTGCCATTGCAGGGGCTGCACCCAGTCCGGAAATTGCCAAGAAGATTGCCATCGAGCTTCAGGAGAAAAACCTCTATATCTTTATGTGCGCTGAGTTTGAAGGAAGACGTTTCTCCGAACAATTGGTGGAGGCAGGCGTTCAGATCGGCTGGCCGACCCGTCTGGTTTCCTTTGGACCTGACATCTCCGCAGCCGTCTTCGCCATCGGTTTTGCCTGTCGAGTCGCTATGGCTTTCGGAGGGATTAAACCCGGAGATTTTCGTAAAAATTTAATCTACAACAAGGACCGTACCTTTGCCTTTGTCATGCCCCTGGGATATGTCAACGATGAATGGTATGCCAATGCCGCCGGCGCCATCAACTGGGGATTCCCCACGATCGCTGACACACCCATTCCTGAGATTTTACCCACCGGGGTATGTACTTATGAGCATGTCGTTTCCAATATTCCTCATGATCAGATTGTCCAGAGATCGGTGGAAGTAAGGGGGCTGAAGGTTACCGTCGCCGAAGTTCCCATCCCTGTCTCTTATGGTCCTGCCTTTGAAGGTGAGAACGGGTCAGGGGTGAGGATATCTATTTAGAGTGTGGTGGAGGAAGAACCCATGCTGTCGAATGGGTCACTTCCAAGAATATGGACGAGGTGGAGGACGGAAAGGTAGAAGTCATTGGCCCTGACCTGGATAAGATACAGCCACCAGGACAACTTCCCCTTGCCATCGTCGCGGAAGTGGCAGGACGTCAGATGCAGGAGGATTTTGAGCCGATTCTGGAACGTCAGATCCACCATCTGATCAACTATGCCCAAGGGATCATGCATATTGGTCAAAGGGATATTGCCTGGGTAAGAGTCGGTAAAGGAGCTGTGGATAAGGGATTTCGTCTCTCCCATCTCGGCAAGATCCTCCATGCAAAGTTCCATCAGGACTTTGGAGCCATCTTCGATAAGGTCCAGGTCAAAGTCTATACGGAACAAAGAAAAGGTTGATGAGATGCTTGCACAGGCAAGGGATGTTTACCGAAAAAGGGATGCCCGCATTGAAGGCATGACCGATGAGACCACGGACATCTTCTACTCCTGTACCCTTTGCCAATCCTTTGCACCCAACCATGTCTGTGTCATCAGTCCAGAAAGAACCGGACTTTGCGGCGCCTACAACTGGATGGATTGCAAGGCCTCGTTTGAAATCAATCCCACCGGACCGAATCAACCCGTTCAGAAGGGTGAGATGATCGATACAAAATTCGGCCAGTGGAAAGGTGTCAATGATTTTGTGTTCAAGGCCTCCCGTCAGAAGATCGACCACTACAACTTTTATAGTCTGGTCTACGATCCGATGACCACGTGCGGCTGTTGTGAATGCATCGCTGCCGTTCTTCCGATGTGCAATGGTGTGATGACTGTCGGTCGGGATTACACGGGAATGACTCCCTGTGGAATGAAGTTCACCACCCTGGCAGGTTCTGTCGGAGGCGGTGCCGTCACACCAGGTTTTGTGGGCCACAGCAAGTATAATATCACCCAGAGAAAGTGGCTGGTCGGAGATGGAGGACTCAAGAGATTGGTTTGGATGCCCAAGATGCTCAAAGAGGAGCTTAAGGAACGATTATTGAAACGTGCGCAAGAGGTTGGCATCCCAAACTTAATTGATATGATTGCCGATGAGACCATTGGGCTGACGGAGGATGAGATTCTTCCCTTCCTAACGGAAAAGAATCATCCAGCCCTCTCAATGGATCCAATTCTTGGATAACCCAGAAACACGCAGAGCGCATAGCGCTAAGCGCATGGCGAAACAATAGGGGTTCGGAACTCTTGCTTTGTGCTATGCGCTTTGCGACGGATTTGAATGAGAAAGGAGAGGATATCATGGGAATGACAGGAATCCAGATCTTTAAGATGTTACCAAAAACAAACTGCGGAGAGTGTGGCGTTCCAACCTGCCTTGCTTTTGCCATGAACTTGGCAGCTGGAAAAGCGGAATTGGCCTCCTGTCCCTATGTGTCTGAGGAGGCAAAAGCCATGCTCTCTGAGGCGGCGGCTCCGCCCATTCGACCTCTTGCCATTGGTTCGGGTGAAAATGTAGTCAAGGTCGGAGGAGAAACGGTTTTATTTCGCCATGAAAAGACCTTCGTCAACAAACCTGGTCTTGCCATACTGATTAGTGATACCATGCCAGAGGCTGAGGTCAATGCCCGCTTGAAACGATTCAAGGAATTGAAATATGAAAGGGTCGGCCTCACCTTACGACCAGAGTTGGTCGCCGTCAAGAACGAATCAGGCGATCCTGGAAAATTTGAAGCCATGGTCAAAAAGGTGAAGGGGGAAACCGATGCGGCCTTCATTCTGATGAGCGATAAGGTAGATGCCTTGACCGCAGGGGTCAAAGCCTGCGTTGATCGTGTTCCATTGATCTATGCCGCAACCAATGGGAACAGCGATGCCTTAGCCAATCTGGCCAAGGAGAACAAATGCCCGTTGGCAATCAAAGCCGATAATCTTGATGCATTGATTGCACTTTCAGACAAACTGACCAAAGCAGGGTTAAAAGACCTTGTCATTGATTCTGGGGCGAGGACGCTTCGCAAAGCCTTTGAAGATCAAATCTACATCCGCCGGGCGGCCCTCAATCAGAAAAACCGCTCCCTCGGATTTCCGACCATTACTTTCCCCTGTGAAATGACGAAAGATCCGCTGAAGGAGGCCTTGATTGCGGCAACCTTTATATCCAAATATGCCGGCATCATCGTCCTTTCTGACTTCCAGGGCGAAAGCGTCTTTCCCCTTCTCGTGGAACGTCTCAATATCTACACTGACCCACAACGGCCCATGATGATGCAGCAAGGAATCTACCCCATTGGCACTCCGACAGAGGACTCTCCGGTCTTAATCACCACCAACTTCTCCCTCACCTACTTTATCGTCTCCGGTGAGGTCGAATCGAGTCGAGTGGCGAGCTGGCTTCTGGTGATGGATACCGAAGGCCTCTCTGTCCTGACCGCCTGGGCAGCAGGTAAATTCGTAGGCGATGCGATCGGTGCCTTCATCAAAAAGAGCGGCATCACAGAAAAAGTCAAACATCGCAAGGTGGTCATCCCTGGAGCCGTTGCAGCCGTGAGCGGAGACCTCGAAGAAGAACTGGGAGCTGGATGGGAGGTCAAGATCGGGCCCAGAGAAGCCGCTCACCTACCAGCCTTTCTTAAAATGGGAGCCTAATACCGATTGCCGAAGTGATGATTGCGGAATGCAGAATAAAAAATCTTGAAATTGCTCACGTTTAGGTGCTGGACAATCCGAAATCCAAATCCGAAATCCGCAATTTAACTTATAAGGAGGAAAGTTATGTTACGTGTTGGAGAAAATCTCAATGTGATGGTCAAAAAAATAGGAACCGCCATGAAGGATAGAGATCCTAAGCCCATTCAGGAGTTGGCCATTGCTGAAGCCAAAGCAGGCGTTGATTTCATTGATATTAATCTTGGACCTGCCCGAAAGGGCGGAGGGGAGTTGATGGAGTGGGTGGTCAAGACCGTGCAAGAGGTGGTCGATACTCCTCTTTACCTCGACACGATCAATGCAGAAGCCATTGAGGCTGGACTCAAGGTTTACAAAAAGAAAAAGGGAAAGGCTGTGATCAACTCGATCATGGCCCGTCCTGAAAGCATGGATCTAAAATTCCCTATCGCAGCAAAATATAATGCAGGAGTCGTTGCCCTTCTCTGGGGCCCCTCGGGTCTCCCCCGAGACGCTGATGAAAGGGGAGTCCTCGCAGCGGAATTAATGCAAAAATGTTTAGAATTCGGGATTCCAGGTGAAGATGTCTGGATGGACCCCATCGTCACGCCGGTGACCAGCCCACAAAGCCAGGTTCAGGTCCCGAGTTGTATTGAATTCATGAAGATGTTTAAGGATCTTCAAGAAATTCTCCCCGGGATGAGGTCCACCTGCGGTCTTTCCAATGTATCCAATGGAGCTCCGGAGCACCTCAGGCCCATCCTCAATCAGACCTATATGATGATGCTCGAAAGATTTGGCATGGCTTCGGCCATTGTGGATGCCTTTGATGAGGATCTTAAAAAATTTGCCTCGGGGGGACGACCCGAACTCCGAAAACTCGTCTACCGTGTTATGGACGGGGAGGAGATTGATCTCAAATCTGTGGGTAAAGAAGAAGCCGATTATGTGAAGACCACCCGAGTCTTGATCGCTAAATCCCTTTACTCTGATTCATGGTTGGAATTGTAATGACTCTGTTTTGAGGGACTTCACTCTGGGGCAAGGCTTTGGCTTTGCCCTTTTGAATGAAAATTGCAATGGGGTTCGTTTGCCTGCTTTTCGCAGGCAGAAGGAGTAAACCCCGTATATCCCTGCCATAAAGGACGGGGCTTTTCTTTATCCTTAGATTTGAAATTGCATTCATCCCCGCTTTGAAGACCGGGGCTTTCGGGATTATACGGGGTAAATTTTATTTCTTTTGAATGAGGAACTGCCTATGAAATCAGGAAGTCGTCTTGAAAGGGTACTTGAAGCCGGACATTTTGCTTTTACCGGCGAGCTCGGCCCACCACAGGGAGCTAACGTGGAGGCGATCAGAAAAAAAGCAGGTTTCCTAAAAGGGATCACCGATGCGGTAAACATTACCGATAACCAAACCGCTGTGGTGCGTATGTCGAGTTGGGGAGCTTCTCTGATCGTCCTTCAAGAAGGATTGGAACCCAATTATCAGATGGTCTGCCGGGACCGTAACCGCATTGCCATGCAGAGTGATATCCTAGGAGCCTACGCTCATGGCATACGAAATATGCTCTGCCTGTCGGGTGACCACCAGCAATTTGGGAATCACCCTCTGACCAAAGGTGTTTTCGATATCGACTCCATCCAGTTGATCAGCATGGTTAAAGGAATGCGAGATGATAAAAAATTTCTTAACGGCGACGAGATTGATGTGGCACCCCAGATCTTCATCGGTGCCGCTGAGAATCCCTTTGCTGAACCTTTCGAATTTCGGGTCCATCGTTTGGCAAAAAAAGTTAATGCGGGTGCAGACTTCATTCAGACGCAATGCATTTACGACATGAAAAGGTTCCGGGAATGGATCAAACAGGCCAACGATATGGGGCTGACCGAAAAGGTTAAAATTTTGGCTGGAATCACCCCTCTTAAATCAGGAGGTATGGCTCGATACATGGCGAAGAATGTCTCCGGTATCATCATCCCTGACGAGATCATCGATCGAATTGTGCAGGCAAAAAAAGCTGCCGAAGAAGGAATTAAGATCTGTGTTGAACAGATTGAGGAGTTAAAAGAGATGAAGGGGGTTCATGGGATTCACCTCATGGCCATTGAATGGGAACACAGGGTCCCAGAAATCGCAGAACGTGCAAAATTATTACCCAGACCCCAAGTATAATTGGTAGTTGTAGTTCGGAGAAATTGAGCTTCGGAATAGGACATCCGAACTACGAACTCCGAACTCAGTTGCTGATTCCGAATCTGCAAGTCAAGGAGAGGTTCATGTACGATTTCATCCGGGGACCGTTGATATCGATTGCTTTTGTTATATTTATTTTGGGCCTGATACTCCAATTAGTCCAATTCTTTAAACTGACCCAGAAAAAGGAATGGGTTTATCCCCCTTTGGAAGTAAAGTCTGAAAAGAAAACGGTGGGACAATGGATCGCTTTTTGTCTTACCTCCCTCAATGGAACCCTGTGGAAAACCGATCCCCTGGTAACGATTGTGACATCGGTGTTCCATGTCTTTCTGATCGTCGTGCCCATTTTTCTGCTTGGGCATAATATCCTCTTGGATCAATCCTGGGGTCTTAGTCTTTGGAGTCTGCCCGAATTGATCACCGATTTCTTAACCCTGGTCATTTTGATCTGTGTGGCTTTTTTCCTTGGTCGCCGCCTATTTCTGTCCCGGGTCCGTGTCATCACAACCGCCTATGACTATGTGATTTTGCTCATCGCTGTGGCCCCTTTCCTGACAGGGTATCTCGCTTACCACCAGTGGTTTAATTATGATACGGTGATGACGCTCCACATTCTGACGGGAGAAGTCATGCTCATGACCATCCCATTTACGAAACTCGGGCACATGCTCTTTTTCTTCCTCTATCGTTTCCTCATCGGGAATGAGTACAGTTTCGCAAAGGGGGCCAGAGCCTGGTAGTGATAAGGAAATGACGACGTGGAGAATCGTATGGCTAATCAAGAAATGAAACCCATCGATACGAAAAAGATCCGAGAGATGCTGAATCGAAAAAAAGGCAAAATGAAACGATATTTGTCCCATTGCGCCCATTGTAGTCTTTGTGCAGAAAGCTGTTTCCTCTATACGGAACATCAACAAAGATCCTCAATACATGCCCTCTTATAAGGCGATCCATTCCTTGGGCAAATTATATAAAAAAAGGGGCAAGGTGGACCGGAAGGTTTTGACGGAGATCAAGGGCATCGTGTGGAGAAACTGTGTGCTTTGTGGCCGTTGTTATTGTCCGATTGGGATTCATATTCCCAGTATGATTGCTTTTGCCCGAAGCATCCTTAGGTCTCAGGATGTCTATCCTCAGCTTGACGAGGTTTCTTCGGAGAGCTGGTTGTAATAAGGAAGTGGTTCCCTCTGAAGGAGAAAGGGTATGAAAATGAAATGCTGCAGGGTTCTGATGATCACGGTCGCTGCCCTTTTGGTTTTAACCGGATCTCCCCTCAGAGCGCAACCCGATAAGATGATCCTAGACAACTCAAAGGTCTCGGGAGGAAAAACACGACCTGCGGTGACGCTTCCTCATAACCGACATGTCGAAGCTGGCCTGTCCTGCAAGGACTGCCATCACATCTATGAAAACGGGAAAAACATCCTGGACGAGAGTAAACTCGAGGAAGGGAATCAGGGCATCCGTTGTTCCGCTTGCCATGGTCCAAAGTTCCGACTCAATCTGGAGGAGGCTTTTCACAACCAGTGCATGGGTTGCCATACGAAGGACCCAGAAAGAAAAGAAAAAGACAGGCCCCCGCTTTTGTGGGGAATGTCATGTAAGAAAATGATTACGCAGATTACCAAATAAGATTACACAGATTTTAAAAGTATCGTTGAAATCTCGCTTTTTAAATCGGTGTAATCAGCGTAGCTGGAGGGAGAAAATGATTGTCGGGGAAAGAAAACCTTTTGACGAGATCAAAGAAATGATGAAGAGTTTCAGGAAGGTTTTGAATGTGGGTTGTGGAGGGTGTACCTCCATCTGTATGGCTGGCGGTCAAAGGGAAGTCGGACTCCTGAATGAAGAACTCCAAAATGCTTTCAAGCAGGAGGGGGTCCCATGCCAGATGGATGGGTTTACCATTGAGCGACAATGCAATGCCGATTTTTTTTCGGAATTGGATGACATGGCAAAGACCTATGATGCCATGTTATCGATGGCCTGCGGTGCCGGCGTTCAGTTCCTTGCCGACCGATATCCTGCGAAACCGGTCTTCCCTGCGTTGAATACCATTTTTGTCGGCGTGGACCGAGATATTGGATGGTTTGAGGAAAATTGCCGTGCCTGCAGAGAGTGCGTCTTGGGAGAGACAGGAGGAATATGCCCTGTGACAAGATGTGCCAAAAGCCTTTTCAATGGACCCTGCGGAGGAACTTCTCGAGAAGGCAAATGTGAAGTGAGCAAAGACACTCCTTGTGCCTGGTTTGAAATCCATAAACGATTGAAGGAACAAAACAGGTTGGAAAACATTCTGAAGGTGAAACCTGCAAGGGAATGGCGAAATCAAACTCAGGGAACTCTGGTTCAGGAAGCCTATAAGAAAAGATACGCAAAATAAAATGGCTTTACTTGAGGAAGAGGCCTCCTCACCTTAAAAGAATTCACCCTCTCAGCGGGGGCGACTTGTATTTTCTTCCGATAAATCTTTCCAAGAAAGGGAAATTATTTGAAGGCCTTCTGTCAGGTCAGTGGATAAGTTTTTTTACATCAGGAATCCGATTTAACTCTGCACTGACCTTGACACATCTTCCCCCAAGGTTTTATAATTTTTCAACTTTTATTTCCTATGCCCTGAAAATGATTAGTTCCATTGGGCAATCGATTCGTAAAATCAGAGTGTTGGCAGGAGAGAGGAGGGTGCTCCGTCTCGAGCAGATCCTCCAGATCCTCGGATTCAACCTTATCCATCCTGTTGGGGGGACATCGGTCAAAATAAGAGGACCCGCGTAATCCCCGAGAGAGTTGGATGATCACCTCCCTCAAGGTGGGAGAGAGGAGAAAGACGATGTCATTTAAGGACCGATTAGAATCTGGCAAATTCGTCGTTGTCGCTGAACTTCAGCCGCCCAAGGGCAACAACCTTTCCGAACTTTTTGAAAATGCAGAACTCCTTCGGGGACGGGTCGATGCGATCAATGTACCCGAACTTCAGAATGCCATCATGAGACTTGGATCCCTTTCGGTATGCACCCTGCTGAAAGGCAAGGGAATGGAGTCGATCTTCAATCTCTCCTGCAGCGATCGAAATCGATTGGCCCTCCAATCCGAACTTCTCAATGCCTCTGCCTTAGGTGTGCAGAACATTCTTACTTCTCCAAGGGGATCCTCCCTCCATTGGAGACCACTTCGAAGCCCAACCGGTCTTTGATCTCGATGTGATGGGCTTGCTCGGTGCAGCCAAGCGCCTCCAAGAGGGTTACGACCTCATGGGCAACGATCTTCAGGGAAAGCCCCAGTTTTATGTGGGCGCCCAAATCAATGCCGCCGCCAAAGGTCATGTCCTCGATTTGGAGGTCATGGACATGGAAAAGAAAATTCGTGCAGGAGCTGATTTCTTCCTCACCCACTCCATTTACGATGTAAGTCTCTTTGAGAGCTTTACAAAAAAGGTGGCTCACTTCAAAGTTCCCATCATCGCCGGTATCACCTTGCTCAAATCGGTCGGCATGGCTCGATATATCAACAAACATGTGGAGGGGGCTTCTATTCCGGATTCACTCATTGACAAACTGATGAAGGCTTCGGATAAACAGAAAGGAAGCATAGAAATCGCTGGAGAACTGATCAGGGCACTTAGACCGCTTTCCCAAGGTATTCAGATCATCCCCATTGGATGGGAGAAGTTAGTCCCTGCTCTCCTTGACCAATGTTGGATTGTGACCTTTTTCCCCTGCCTATTGCAGGTTGGCTATAGAAACCAGGACGGTGCCTGCGTTTCTTGTGAACACCTATGGGGATATGTTACTTTGAAAAAAGGATGCAGACCAAAAAACCTTCTCCACTAAAAAAAAGGAAAACTTCCGCTGGCCGACTTTCCCTTGTTAAGAACAAGGGCGTGGAAGCGGAGATGTTTCAATCCATTGCCGAACTGGGAAACGATGGGATTCTGGTATTCGATGAAAGGCATCGGATCGAATTTGCAAATCGGATGGTCTCGGAAATCACCGGATACTCCCATGAGGGTTTGTTGACCATGACCGTCCTTTCCCTTTTAGATAAACCTCATCAATCCTTTATCGAAGATTTCTTCGTTCATCCTGAGCGTTATGGAGAAAAAACGTGTGCGGAGGTACAACTGCTCACATTCACCGGTGAGGTCAAAGAGGCCGAAGTCTGTATCGCCTTGGCCATAACGCCCCATGGAGCTCGAAAAGGTTATGCCTATCTCCGTGATATTACGGATTCAAAACGAATGGAACGAAGGATCCGAGAGGCCACGCAACAATTTGAGAAGATTGCGGAGATGGGGGACGATGGGATCGTGGTTTTTGATCAGGCCTTTAAGATCATTTTTGCCAATCAGATGGCCTCTGAAATCATTGGGATCTCCAAGGAGGATTTGATCGGAAGGAATTTTTTTACCGTGATCGGTAAAGAGGATAAAGAATTTCTTGAGGGGACGGTTACCCGAGGGGCAGGAATCGGCGAGAAACTCTGTACCGAGATGACCATCTTGGCCCCCCAGGGTCAAGTCAAGGAGGCTGAGGTGTGTATTGCCTTGGCCAAGTCAGATACCGGTGAGGTCAAGACCTATGCCTATATCCGTGACATCACGGATCGAAAAAGATTTGAAAGGGAACTCAAGGACTCAGAGGAAAAACTAAGGAATCTCTTCGAAAGAGTGAGGCACGGCCTTTTCATCAGCTCGAAGGAAGGTAAATTTTTGGACTGTAACCAAGCCCTTCTCGATATGCTGGAATACCCCACCAAGGAGGAATTTCTTAAGATTGATATTGCGCAGGACCTCTATGTGAACCCTGAAGACCGAAAGACCTTTCAGGAGAGGACCAAAAGAGATGGCTATGTCAAAGATTGGGAAGTGGAATTCAAAAAGAAGAATGGGGACAAGATCACGGTCTTGTTGACCGGCTATCCTATTAAGAATGAGAAGGGAGAGGTCGTTGGTTACCAAGGCATTAACTTAGATATCTCGGAGAGGAAACGGATCGAAAATGAACTTCGTGAGGCAAACGAATTCTTCATGAACCTAATTGAAAGCTCAGTGGATGGGATCATCGCGGCGGACTTGAAAGGCGATATCTTTATCTTCAATAAGGGAGCGGAGGCGCTGACAGGGTACACCGCTGAAGAGGTGATTGGGAAGATTCATATTACAAAAATCTATCCTGAGGGCGTGGCCAAAGAGATTATGAAGAAACTCCGAAGCCCGGAATATGGCGGCGCAGGGAAATTCATTCCTACCCAGCTGAATGTTGTCAATAAGTTTGGAGAAGAAATACACGTCCAGCTTTCTGCTGCCCTCATTTATAATGGAAAAGGTCAGGAAATTGCTAGTGTCGGCATCTTTACAGATTTGAGAACCCGTATCATGATGGAGAAAAAGCTTCAAGAGACCCACCTTCAACTGGTCAGCTCAGAGAAGATGGCTTCCCTTGGAAAGCTGGCAGCCGGCATCGCTCACGAGATCAACAATCCTTTGGGTGGAATTCTTATCTACTCCAGTCTGATGATGGAGGACCTTCCCGAGGAGGATTCTCGACGAGGAGATCTGGCTCGAATCGTACAGGAGGCAGGTCGTTGTAAGGAAATTGTGAAGAGCCTTCTTGAATTCGCCCGTCAGACAGAGCCGAAGATGGAGCCTACGGATATCAACCGTGCCATTAATGATGGCCTCTTCTTCTTAGTCAATCAGGCCTTGTTCCACAATATCCAGATTATCAAAAAATTTGATTCTTTCCTGCCATTTGTCAGCGGAAATGCGAGTCAATTGAAACAAGTCTTCATGAATATCATTGTGAATGCAGCAGAGGCGATGCATGGCAATGGGATGCTGACCATCACCACCTCCCCTTCCCCAGATCAAAAAACGGTCTTTGTGGAATTTACCGATACGGGTGAGGGCATTCCTGAGGAAAACCTCACCCGTATCTTCGATCCTTTCTTCACCACGAAGGAAGTGGGAAAGGGTACCGGGTTGGGCCTCGCCACTTCTTACGGAATCGTCGAAGATCATGGGGGGAAGATCAGCGTAAAGAGTAAGGTGGGGGAAGGAACAACCTTTACCATCGAACTTCCCATTCACCAGGGGACTCAGGCTATTTTGGAAACTCCTATCCAGGATCTAGAGGTAAAAAATGGAACCCAGCAAGCAGTTTGACCCGAAGGGGAATTCCTTCCTGTCTGAAGTCAATCAGGCCAGTGGTGAAACCATCCAGGCTTGCTTTCAATGCCAGAAATGTTCGGCAGGATGTCCCATCGCCTATGCGATGGATATCCTCCCCAATCAGGTGCTCCGCCATATCCAGTATGGCCATCGAGAGAAGGTCCTCTCTTCAAAAACAATTTGGATCTGCGCCTCCTGCTATACCTGCAGCGTTCGATGCCCAAACAATATTGATATCGCCAAGATCATGGATACCTTAAGAAATTTGTCGATTCGCTCCGGAGTCAAAGTGGGTGAAAAGGATGTCCCGGTTTTCCACTCCGTCTTTTTAGATACGATCAAGTCGAAAGGCCGGATTCACGAACTGAGCCTCATCCTCCAATTTAAATCGAAGACGAAAGATTTTCTCAAGGACGCCGGGTTGGGGTGGAAAATGTTTCGCAAGGGGAAGATCAAAATCCTCCCTTCCAGGTTTAGAGGAGGGAAAGAGATTCAAGAAATCTTCAACGCCTGAGAGATCTAGAAATCAGTGTATCAAGAGAGCGTATTGGTTTTTAGAGCTTTGAGAAAGGGGAGAGAAGGTGAAAGACGTTTCTTATTATCCCGGATGCTCTCTCCATGGAACGGCGAGAGAGTATGACGATTCGATCCGAGGCGTATCAAAGCTCCTTCATATCGGACTCCATGAGTTAGAGGATTGGACTTGTTGCGGTGCAAGTTCGGCGCACTGCACGGATGAAGAGCTGGCGATTGACCTGGCCGCTCGAAACCTTGCCATTGCAGAGAAGAGCGAGCGGGAGTTGCTGGTCCCTTGCGTGGCCTGCTACAGTCGATTCAAAGCAGTGGAAAAAGAGGTCAAGGAGCATAACAAGAAACTCCATTTCCTTTATCGAGGAAAAGTTCCCATTCGTTATGCCCTGGACTTTTTCTGCGATGAAGCGATTTTGGAAGAGGTGAAGAAAAAGCGTACGAAACCTCTCTCAGGACTTAAGGTGGCTTGCTATTATGGGTGCCTCACGGTGCGGCCCCCAAAGGTGACGGGAATAAGAGAATATGAAAATCCTCAACATATGGACCGTCTGATGAAACTGCTGGGTGCGGAATCCGTCCCTTGGTCTTATAAGACCGATTGTTGTGGAGCCAGTCTTGTGATGACACGAACAGACATCGTAAGGAAATTGAACGATCGACTTCTCTCCATGGCAAAGGAAGCAGAAGCTGACTGTCTGGTTACAGGTTGCCCGATGTGTCAGGCCAATCTGGATACCCGCCAGGAGGAATTGGAGAAAGAGACGGGGAAAAAATACAATCTCCCCATTCTGTACTTTACAGAATTGATGGGTTTAGCCCTGGGACACCGTGATGTCAAGAAATGGTTAGGTCGGCACATCACAGATCCCATCAAGGTACTGAGCGCTAAGGGATTGATGTAAAAGCAATGTCAAATGTCAAAGTTCAAATGAAATTTAAAATCCAAACGCCCAAAAATATTTTTTGGCATTTGGTCATTTGACATTGATTTGACATTTGGGTTTTGACATTTGGAATTTACAGGGGTGAATGAAATGGTCGATAAAGTTGGAGCCGTAATGGTTGTTGGAGGAGGGATCGCGGGAATCCAAGCCTCCCTTGATCTCGCCGAATCTGGCTACTATGTCTACCTCGTGGAGTCATCTCCTGCCATTGGTGGAGTGATGGCCCAATTGGATAAAACCTTCCCCACCAACGATTGCTCAATGTGTATTATCTCTCCCAAACTGGTGGAGGCAGGTCGTCATCTCAACATTGGTATCCTGACGGCCACCGATGTGGAGGGCATCTCAGGCGAGCCAGGTAATTTCACTGTCAGCCTTCGTCGTCATGCTCGCTTTGTGGATATAGCCAAATGCACCGGTTGCGGTGACTGTGCAGCCGCTTGTCCCATCATCCGTCCCGACGAGTTCAACGCTTTGCTCTCCACACGCAAGGCTATCTATAAGCGATACCCACAGGCTATCCCGAATGCCTTTGCCATTGAAAAGCGCGGTGAAGCCCCCTGTCGTAACGCCTGTCCCATCGAGCAGCGCGCCATGGGCTATGTCGCCCTCATCAGAGATAAACGCTTTGCCGAAGCTTATCGCACCATCAAAGAGGACAACCCCTTCCCCTCCGTTTGCGGACGTGTGTGTAACCACCGCTGCGAGGAGGCTTGTACCCGCAATGAGGTTGGAAGCGAACCCGTCAATATCATGCATTTCAAACGTTTTGTGACCGACTGGGCATTCGCACATCCCGAAGAGATTCAGAAGGTTTATAGCTCGGGTGTCCAAAAGGATCCCGATACGAGTGGTGCAGGAAAGAAAGTTGCCATTGTCGGTGCCGGTCCAGCAGGACTGACCTCAGCCAATGACCTGATTCGTAAAGGTTACTCCGTCACCGTCTTCGAGGCACTTCCTGCACCAGGCGGAATGATGCGCGTAGGCATTCCAGAGTATCGCATGCCCTACGACTTGCTCCAGCGCGAGATAGATGAAATTATTTCAAGAGGTGTTGACCTGAAGCTGAACCACCGTGTGGAGGATGTGACAGGATTGCTCAAGGATTTTGACGCCGTCTTTGTCGCTGCAGGCGCCCATATTGGTATTAAGCTTCCTATTCCGGGAAATGATCTCCCAGAAGTTCACATCACCACAGACTTTTTACGGGAGGTTAGTCTTACAGGAACATCAAACATCCAATCAAAAATTGCCCACAAACGCGTTTTAGTCCTGGGTGGCGGGAATGTGGCCATTGATGCAGCGATGTCCTCCGTACGTTTGGGCGCAAGCTGGGTGGGTATGTCTTGCTTGGAGAGTCGAGAGAAAATGCCTGCTCATGATTGGGAAGTCCGTGACGCTCAAGACGAAGGCATTGATGTCTATCCTAGCCGGACCTTCAAGGAAGTGACGAATAAAGACGGTCATGTCACGGGTGTCCGAACGGTGGATGTCAATTTTCGAGGATTTATCGAGGGACGGCCTGACTTTGACGAGATCCCTGGTACAGAGACTGTCATCCCTTGCGATTTAGTCATCTTTGCCATCGGCCAGAAGCCTGATCTCACCTTATTGAGCAACAAGGTGGAAACAATGCGTGGTCGGACAGTGGCCGTGGACAAAGACACCCTTGCCACCAACGTACCCGGGATTTTTGCTGGGGGCGATGTGGTCACGGGCACGACTTTTGTCGTGGACGCCATTGCTGCAGGACATAAGGCGGCGCGCTCGATTGATGCTTATTTGAAGGGAGAGGGTGAAACAAGAGTATGGCCGCCGGTGTTAGAATCCGTTGAGAAACTGCCGGAAGCCAAGCTGGATACTGTGGAAGCGAAACAATTGATGGAGGTCAAGTCACAAGCCCCGCGATCTGTGCCGACAAAACGGGAAGCCGTCGAACGCAAAGGTGACTTTTCAGAAGTGGAAGCCGCGCTCACCGAAGAGGAGGTGATCGAGGCAGCCAAACGGTGCCTGGAGTGCGGCATCTGTTCTGAATGTTTGCAATGCGTCTTCGCCTGTCGTGCGGGAGCCATCAATCACGACGACCGTGAAAAAGTGGTTGACCTCCATGTTGGAGCGGTCATTCTCACACCCGGGTTTAAAACCGTAGAGGGAAATATTCGGCCTGAGTTCGGCTACGGCGTTTACCCAAATGTCGTCACGAGCATCGAATTCGAACGAATGCTCAGTGCCAGTGGTCCCTATGCCGGTGTGGTCCAGCGTCCCTCCGATGCAGGGCATCCACGTAAGATCGCTTTCATCCAGTGTGTGGGCAGCCGCGATATCTCCTGTGGACAGGATTACTGCTCATCCGTGTGCTGCATGTACGCGACGAAAGAAGCCATCATTGCCAAAGAACATGCTAACTTTGTCGAGCCCACCATCTTTTATATGGATATCCGGGCCTATGGAAAGGGATTCGATGCCTATTATGAAAGAGCCAAATCCGAATACGGCGTCCGGTTCATCAGGTGCATGGTCTCCAGAATAAGGGAGCACTTTAAAACAAAGAATCTCTTGGTGACTTACCTGGATGAAGAGGGAAAGATTGTTGAAGAGGAATTCGATTTGGTCGTTCTTTCCGTGGGCATGGTCCCATCCAAAGAAACGGTTGAGATGGCAAAACGGATGGGCATCGAAGTCGATACTCATGGATTCTGCAAGACAAAGACCTTTCGAACCCACTTCGACATCAAAGCCAGGCGTCTATGTCTGTGGTGTGTTTCAGGGACCGAAAGACATTCCAGAAACTGTCTCTCAGGCAAGCGGTGCCGTGGCCGATGCCACAGGACTGATCGCTTCAGCACGGGGGACAATGGTCACCAAAAAAGAATACCCTCCCGAAGTGGATGTGACAGCAGGGGAACCTCGCATTGGTGTCTTCGTCTGCAACTGTGGTATCAACATCGGAGGCGTGGTCAATGTCCCTGAAGTGAGGGAGTATGCCGGGACACTGAAAAATGTCGTCCATGTTGAGGATAACCTTTATACCTGTTCCCAGGACACCCAGGGAAAGATTAAGGATGCGATCCAAGAGCACAATCTGAACCGTGTGATTGTCGCCTCCTGTTCTCCAAGAACCCATGAACCGATGTTTAGAGAAACCTGTCGGGAAGCAGGACTCAATAAGTACCTCTTTGAGATGGCGAATATCCGTGATCAATGTTCCTGGGTCCATATGCGGCAGAAGGAAGATGCGACCCATAAAGCCAAGGACCTCGTCCGGATGGCCGTGGCCAATGCCCGTTTGATTCGGCCCCTCAGTGAACTCGCATTGCCGGTGATCCAAAAAGGATTGGTCATCGGAGGAGGTGTGGCCGGGATGACCGCTGCCCTCAAACTTGCAGAACAGGGATATGAGGTCTTCCTCCTCGAGAAAGAAGCTGAATTGGGAGGAAATCTGAGAAACCTTCACTATACCCTTGAAGGCCAGGATGTCCAGGCCTTTCTAAAGGATTTGATCGATCGAGTGACAAGCCATCCTTCCATCCATGTCATCACCAATGCCCTGGTGGTTGATTTCAGCGGCTCCAAAGGGAACTTCTCCACTGGCGTGATGGTGGCTCCTACCATGTATTACCGGAAGATTGAACATGGAATAACAATCCTGGCCACGGGTGCTCAGGAATGGAAACCCAATGAATATCTCTATGGTGAAGACCCGCGCATTCTCACCCAACTTGAATTAGAAAGTCGGATTGTAAATCAACCTGAGGAAGTGGCTCGAGCAAATCAAATTCTGATGATTCAATGTGTTGGATCGAGAAACAAGGAACGACCCAACTGCAGCAGGACTTGCTGTGCCACGGCTGTCAAGAATGCTCTTAAAATCAAGGAACTTAATCCCCATGCCGATATCTCTATCCTCTATCGAGATATGAGGACTTATGGCCTCGCAGAATCTTACTACGCCAGAGCAAGGGAGCAAGGGATTATGTTCGTCCGGTACGAACCCGAAGAAAAACCCGAGGTGAAAAAGGATGGACAAGATCTCACCGTATCTTTTCTGGATCGAATCTTAAAGGAAAAGATAGAAATAAAACCTGACCTTGTGGTTCTTTCTGCAGCGACCATTCCGAGAGAAAATGAGGAATTGGCGACGATGCTAAAGGCTCCTCGAACGATGGAAGGCTTCTTCTTAGAAGCCCATATGAAGCTGAGACCTGTCGATTTTGCTACGGATGGTATGTATCTCGCAGGTGGGGCCCACGGACCCAAATTGATCAGCGAAACAATTACTCAGGCAAGCGCTGCAGCTTCTCGAGCCTGTACCATCTTATCCAAAGAGAAGATGTTAGTGGGTGGTGTGGTGGCCATGGTGGAGGGGGAGCGGTGTGCGGCCTGTTTGACCTGTGTGAGAGTCTGTCCTTATAGGTGCCGGTGATCAATGCAAAGGGTGAGGCGGAGATTGATTTGGCGAAGTGTAAAGGGTGTGGCAGTTGCGTGGCTGAGTGTCCAGCCAGGGCCATTGAGTTGATGCACTTCAGGGATCCTCAACTGTGGGCGAAGTGTGAGGCATTGGTGATGGACATAAGCGCAGAGCGCATAGAGCAAGGAGCATAGAGCTAAGTGTAACTCAGTTTGGAGTTTAGAGTTCGGAGTGTGTTTAGAAGTTCAGTTCGCAAAAACTTTAGGAGACTTCGAACTACGAACTCTGACTCCGAACTAGCGAGGGGTTTAGCATGACAGAAGCAGTTCAAGAGAAGATGGAGCCTAGTCAAGGACCACTTACGCCTGACGCCTCACGCCTCACGGTCTTTGAGCCTGAGGTATTGGCCTTTTGTTGTGAGCATTGAGCCTATAGTGCGGCGGACCTGGCAGGTTCGATGAGGCTCAGCTACCCGACGAATGTGAAGATTGTGAAGGTTCCCTGTACGGGGAGGGTGGATATTTTGTTAATCCTCAAGGCCTTTGAATCGGGAGTGGATGGGGTATACTTGGCGGGGTGTTTGGAGGGGGAGTGTCACTTTCTGAGAGGTAACTTAAGGGCTAAGAAGAGAGTTCAGTATGTGAAGGGGTTATTGGATGAGGTGGGATTAGGAGGGGCACGGGTAGAGATGTACAACATGAGCTCGGCACAGGGGCAGCGGTTTGCGGAGGTCGCTCGGGAGATGACGGAGAAGGTCAGAGCCTTGGGGCCGAGTCCTGCCAAAAAGAAGGTGAAACGTGAGTCGTAAGGGGTGAGGGGTAAAGGGTAAAGAATAAACACCTTGCGCCTAACGCCTCCAACGAACTTGGAGGAGACGATGATTGTAGCCAACAGGAAGACTTTGGAAGAGATATTGGTAATGCTTAAGCCCTACAAGAAGGTGCTGTTATTGGGGTGTAATGAGTGTGTGACGGTGTGTGCGGTTGGGGGGGAGAGAGAGGTGGGGGTGTTGGCATCGGAGATAAGGCTTTCTCGGGCCAAGGAGGGTGAGGAGATAGAGGTACGGGAGCAGACGTTGGAGCGTCAGTGTGATCATGAGTATATTGATCAGGTGAGGCCTTTTGTGGGGGACTATGAGGTGATCTTATCGATTGCCTGTGGGGCGGGGATACAGTATGTGGCGGAGAAATATCGGACGAAGGTGGTGCTTCCTGGGGTGAACACGACCTTTTTGGGAGTGACCCTGGAGCAGGGGGTATGGAGTGAGCGGTGTCAGGGGTGTGGGGAGTGTATCCTTCATCTGACGGGGGGGATCTGTCCGATTTCCCGGTGTGCGAAGAGTTTGCTTAATGGTCCTTGTGGGGGCAGTTCGAATGGGAAGTGTGAGGTGGACAAGGAGGTGGAATGTGGGTGGCAGTTGATTGTGGATCGGCTCAAAGAGCTTAATCAGTTGGATCGTTATGAGGAGATCATCCCGGTGAAGGATTGGACGACGTCGAGGGATGGGGGGCCCAGGAAGAGGGTGAGGGAGGATTTGAGGTTATAAGGATTGAACCCAGCCAGGAATGGTTCAAAAACTTTACAAAGCGGTCATTATAGAGGGTGGGGTAACGAAGGTGATGACCTGATGGGACTCTTTCAAAATAATGGGGTCGTTGCCGTTTACCTTTAAAAGGATTCCGCTGTAAAGTTTTTTCATCATCCCTGTCTGAGTTCTTAGCATTTCTGGAAGTTAGGCTATTGACGCTATGCGCTATGCTCTATGCGCCATGCGAGATTAGAGGCGGAGATGAAGACAAAGTCAAACATTGAGAAGATACTTGAGAGTGGTGGGTTTGTGGTGACTTCGGAGTGTGGGCCTCCGAGGGGGGCGGATGCGGAGGTGATACGCAAGAAGGGGAAATTGCTTCAGGGGGTGGTGGATGCGGTCAATGTGACCGACAACCAGACCTCGGTGGTGAGGATGAGCTCTTTTTCTGCTTGTATCATTCTCAAGGAGATGGGGTTTGATCCGATCTTGCAGATGGTGTGTCGGGATCGGAACCGGATCGCGATGCAGAGTGACATCTTGGGGGCAGGAGCCTTGGGGATCAATAACATATTATGTTTATCTGGGGATCATCAGAAATTTGGGGATCATCCGAGGGCGAAGAATGTGTTTGATATAGATTCGATACAGCTCATTAATACGGTCAAGACGTTGAGAGATGATGGGAAGTTTTTGGGGGGAGAGGAAGTCAAGGGGAAGCCCTTTTTATTTATTGGGGCGGCGGAGAATCCCTTTGCGGATCCCTTTGAGATACGGGCGGCGAGGTTGGGGAAGAAGGTACGGGCGGGGTGTGAGTTTATTCAGACGCAGTGTATTTATAACATGGAGCGGTTTTCGAAGTGGATGGAGATGGTGCGAGACAGAGGGCTTCATGAGAAATGTGCGATATTGGCGGGGGTGACGCCGTTTAAGTCGGTGGGGATGGCGAAGTACATGAAGAATTCGGTACCTGGGATGGATGTGCCGGATGAGCTGATTGATCGACTCAAGTCCGTTCCGAAGGAGAAGCAGTCGGAGGAGGGGATCAAGATGTGTGTGGAGACGATCCAGAAGCTGAGGGAGATACCTGGGGTGCGGGGGATTCATATCATGGCGATCGAGTGGGAGGAGAAGGTGGTGGAGATTGCCAAGGCCGCAGGACTCCTGCCCAGACCAACGGTCTCATAACATCTGGAATATTGGAGTACTGGAATAGTGGAATAATGGGCAATGGAAGAAAATTAAAAAAAAATGAATATTGGATTTGTTTGGTTGAAGATTAATGATTTTCCCAATATTCCATTATTCCAACATTCCATTATTCCAAAAGACGTTCATCCATCATTCCATAGATTAAATCGAGGACTTTATCAATGGAGACAATGTTGAATACCGATCTAGCCGCAACAATTAAGAAGGAATGTGAAGAGAATGTCTTTCTCTGCTACCAGTGTCAGTAGGTATGGAAGAATGATTTGCCATTAGCCCTGAAGATGTTCAAGGCTGGGAAGCTGAAGCTCTTTCCGACTTTTGGAAAGCCGAAAGCCAAGAAGAGGGCCGCCGAAGGACTACAATGATTCATGGACAGACCTAAAGAGATCGATTTTTTAATTATCCCAATTATGAAGAGAAGGATGTTGAAAGTCTCTCTTTTGCTTTTTTTCGTCCTTTTTTTCCTGCTTGGATCGGCGTATTCTTCTTCTCAATCTACGAAGGAGACTCTCCCCAAACGATCCTGGTGGATCGACATGGGGAAATTCTTGTCCTCCTCTCATGGTCGTCTTGCTTGTTTAGAGTGCCATTCAGACATCGAAGAAAAAGGTGTAAAACATCCTAATCCAAAGCTCCTTGGAAGAGTATCCACGCTTCTTTTCGATTACAAAAAATGTGAGAAGTGTCATCCTCAAGAATACCAGCGTTATGTCAAAGGGGCACATGCGAAGGCACTCGTAGAGAGAAAGAAGGATGCGCCCACCTGTGGAAACTGTCATGTGACCCATTATGTCCTCTCTGGTCAATCCCGTCTTGAACTAGGAAAATGGATGACCGAGATATGCGGTACTTGTCACCCTATACAGAAGCGGACCTATCTTGAAAATTATCATGGGAAAACGGCTGCCTTGCTGGAATATGAGGCCTCAGCTTACTGCACCGACTGTCATGGTGCCCATACCTGTCTCTCGTTGAAGAAGAAGGAGGATGCTCTGGAGGCCTGTCAGAAGTGTCATGCCAACGCAAAGCTTCGATTTACAGGCTTTGTGATTCACGCCTCTGAGGAGGGGGTGAAGAAAGAGGATGTGGAGAAATTAGAAAAAATAAGGATAATCCGTTGGATCGAGGTCGGTTTTGGGATTCTCGTATTTGGAGTATTGGCCTTCTTCTATTCTCATACATTGGTCTGGACACTCAGGAAGGTTCATGAATGGCTAAAAAGGGAATGAAGCGATGGCAATGAATGAAACAAAAACCGAAGTTTATTGGAGGTTTAATGTCTTCCACAGATTCATCCACCTGGTGATGATGGTGACATTCATTGGCCTTGCCTTGACCGGACTTCCGATAAAATATCCCGATGCCTTCTGGGCCAGAGGATTGGTTCTCCTCTGGGGAGGGGTGAAAGGGGCTGGCATCTTCCACCGGTGGTTTGCTGGTATCACCTTCAGCTATTTCTTTCTTCACCTGCTCTGGGTTCTCTACTATCGAATCATTCTGAAAGGAAACCTTTTCGGTTCGGATTCCATGATTCCCTCTTGGAAGGATTTAAAAGATCTTTATCAGCATATTACCTACTTTTTAGGAAGAGGGGATCCTCCGAGGTTTGGCAAATTCACCTATTGGGAGAAATTTGACTATTGGGCTGTGTTCTGGGGAATTGCCTTCATTGGTGGTTCTGGTCTCGTTCTCTGGTTTTCTGAGTTCTTCTCGCGTTTTTTGCCAGGGGTCTTATTCAATATTGCCTACACGATCCATAGCGACGAGGCCTTATTGGCAGTGGGGTTTATCTTCATTGTCCACCTCTACAATGCTCACTTCAGGGCCGGTGTCTTCCCTTTGGATCGATCTATCTTTACTGGAAAGATTGATGCGAAGGAGATGATGGAGCGCCACCCATTGGAGTGGGAATATTTAAACGAAAACCCTGAGAAGAAAGAGAAAAGAAGAGTGAGACAAGACCTCCTTCTCCTCTTTCTTCTTGTTTTTCTTGCAGGACTCATCCCTTCTCTCTCTTTTGCCCGAGGATTGACCGACGAAGAGATCATGGAGGCGGAGAAGAAACTTTGCTGGAAGTGCCATCGTCAGTCTAATTTAAACAGCAATGAGGGGATCACGACTTCGATCCTTCTCTGCATGGAGTGCCACGGAAAGAAGGACGTCGAAAAGAAGGTGGATGAAAAGCCGATCTCGCTCTATATCGATGAGAAGGAATTTGGAAAAACGATCCATCGGAGGATCGCTTGCATCCGATGCCATGATGGGGTTGCGACCTCGCCCCACCGAACTTCATTGATCGAATGTGCTTCCTGC
>CAWFSX010000039.1:0-25087 GCA_963818595.1 uncultured delta proteobacterium | reverse complement strand
TGTTGTGCCCTCCGGAGCAACTGCTTTCATATAGAATAAATTAAAACCAAACGGCGGCGTGAGGTAAGCCATCTCCATGTTGACACAGAAAAGGACACCGAACCATTAAGGATCAAAACCAAGCGTTTGGACTATCGGAAGAAATGCGGGTGTGCAGATCATGATGATGCCCGCTGGGTCGAGGATGCAGCCAAGGACAAAGAAGGTGAACTGCATGGTCGCCAGGATCGCATAACGTCCGCCAGGGATGGCCATCATCAGACGGGTGAGGAGATCTCCAGCTCCCGATGCTTGGTAGATAGCAGTGAAACAGTATGCCCCTATCAATATCCAGATAATCATTCCACTGAGTTTGGCGGTCCGGAAGACAGATTCTTTCATCAAGAATCCAGCTCAGCTTGCGGTAAACTGCTGCAGAGATAACCGCCCCCAAAACGCCGAGGGCTGCTGCTTCCGAAGGGGTGCATACCCCGAAGTAGATTCCGCCAAGAACCAGAATGATGATGACCATCGGAAGGGCTACGGCCTGGAGAGAGGAGACTTTCTCCTGCCAGTTCGCCCTTTCCTCAACAGGAAGGGGTGGACCGAGTCTGGGATTTCTCCAACATCTGATACCAATATAACTAATGAACAATCCGGAGAGAACCAGCCCTGGGAGTATCCCTCCCATGAACAGCCCACCTATGGAGACCCCGGTCAAGGTGCCATAAAGGATGAAAATCACGCTGGGGGGGATGAGAATTCCAAGCGCCCCTCCGGCAGCGATCGAACCCATCGCTATTTTTTTCTCATAATTGCGTCTAAGCATCTGCGGCAGGGCGATAATACCCATCGAAACGGTCGCTGCCCCACTAATTCCTGACATCGCTGCAAAGATGGTGCAAATGATCACCGTCCCTATGGCAAGCCCTCCCCCTAATGGCCCAAGCCAGTTATGCATCATGGTATACAAGTCTTCAGCAACACCGGACCTCTCCAGAAGCATTGCCATCAAGACAAATAGAGGAATGGAGATGAGGGTAAATTTACCCATAGCGGCATAACCTTGGGAAGAAGCGATCATAAAGCCGGTGGGCCCCCAAAGGATCAGACAACCGATCATGCCTACTCCACCCAGAACAAAGGCAAGAGGAAGCCCTAATGCCAGATATAAGAAAAGGCATCCAAAAAGAATCAAGGTAACAAGCAGTCCACTCTCAATCAATCTTTTTCCCCGTAATGAAGATATAGATATTTCGGACGTATCCCGCTAACCCTTGAAGAAAGAGGAGGGAACCGCCTACTGCCAAGGACAATTTGACAGGATAGATCGGGCAGCCAAAGGCAGTGGATTCGCTCTCTCGTATCATTAGAGATTCCCAACCCCTTATCCACCCTGTCCAAACGAGCGCACCGCACCAGAGAAAGAAAATCAACCAACTGAACAAGTTCACCCCTGCCTTTGTCCGCGGTGAAAATCGCGCATAGAGTATATCCACATTCACATGCCCTCCTGTCACCAGAACATAGGCTCCTAACATAGCAACATATATTCCATAAAGAGTTAGAGATATTTCGAAAGCCCAGATGGTAGGTTTGGCAAATAAATACCGAGCAATAATTTCGAAAAGAATGACTCCTGTGATGATAATAATAAGGAAACTGGAAATTTTTCCAGTCCAATCACTAATGCTGTCTATAACTTTGAGCACGTTTTTCATTCTAATTGCCCATGGCCGTTAGGCCACTTGCGAACCATGAAAATGGTCAATAGGTGACGGTAAGGGTTAGGAGGCCCTATCGTTTAGCGTCAAAGGGTAAGGGTAAGAATTTAAGACGATTCATGTAACCGATAACCGAAACGGGCATCGTTACCGTCGCCTTTAGACGAACCCCTTATTTTCTACCTAATTCGCTCACAAACAAAGGAAGGGGGCTTCTCCCCTTCCTTTAGGCTTTACTCTATATATCCCAGCTCCTTGAGGAACTCCTTCATCTTTCCAATCCACTCGGCGTTCGTAGATGACAGAGCGGCTGTCTCATCCCATATTTTTACCGCTGCCTGCTGCATCGCTTTCTGAGCATCCTTATCAAGCCAGGATACCTGAACCCCATACTTTTTCTTCATCGTCTCAAGTGCTTTTACCTCGTCCTGAATGTACTCATTGCTGCGCCGCCAACAGCGTTCTTTGAAAGCAAGGTAAACTATTTTCTGAAGGTCCGCCGGCAGTTCATCCCAGGCCTTCTTGCTGACCATAATGAGATCTGTGGCAGAGAAGGCAAGGTTTGGCTGGATATAGTATTTTGCGGCCTCGCACAACTTCATTGTAAGAGCACCTGAGGCAGCCCCCCAGTGGGCGGCATCAATCACGCCTGTGGAAAGGGCAGTGTAGATCTCCTCGCCGGGAACAAGGACTGGAGAGACTCCTACCATCTTCAGCATATCGGCGATCTTCCCTGAGGATCTCACCTTTAATCCCTTTAGGTCTAGCCAGTGTTTTAACGGGTTTTTTGCAGACCATCGCAGTGGGATAAATCTTCTCACTCCAAAAGATGATTCCTTTTCCAAGGTGCTCTCTCTTCAAAGCGTCCTCAAAGCCCAAATGGAAGTGGAAGTATTCAGCCTCCCACAATTCCCTGAATGCCAGCGGGCATTGACCTGCTACGGCCGTTAACGGCACTTGGCTTATCCAATAGGTGCTCCCGGTACCCCCCTGAATCGTATTCTTTGCCCAGGCATCGAACAGATCCTTTGTAGGAACGAAAGTACCTGCCGGATAAACCTCGATGAACAGTTGGCCATCGGTTAGCGTCCTAATCTCCTGCTCCATGAATTTCTTGAAGGGAGCATAGGAAGCGCTTCCGGCCGGCCAGTGGGATTGAAACCTCCACTTGAAAACCTTTGCTGCTGCCTCTGCCGGTTCCTCCTTGGCTATGAAAGAAGCCGCCAAGCAAATAATAATCGCTACATAAGCCAGCCTTTTCCATTTCATTGACCTTTCCATTTTTCCCTCCTTTTATCGCTTCTTAATAACCCATTTAACCTCAGAAACTCTTGCCCTTTGTTTTATCCCATTACCATTCCATTGTATTAGATTCTCTGCTTTTTGAGGTTAATTAAGAACAAATAAAGAAATTTGTCAACATTAAAATATCTGTTGGAGTTTCCTGAGTTCTTAGACAAAGCATGCATGATTGATTTGGGCCTGGTTGGTAAGAAGTACGGCCCGATTATCTGGAGTGGTCTATCCCGGCGACTCCCTCGTGACAGAGGGATGGATGGGTAAGGGGGGCCGTTATCTGATCCAGCCCCGCACTGACCGTTGGGTCGTCCTCAGTCACGCCTATGCCAGGGTGGAGTGAGAGAGGATTCAGCCCGGTCGGGATAAAACTGGGCGAGGATGGGAGTCATGGATTCCCTATGTTTTTAGAGATTCCAGGCGGCACGAGCCCCTTCTTCTGTGGCCTCGATGATTCGGCGAGGCTGAAGGGCATCACCGATGATAAAATGACGGATCTTTTTAGCCTGTAAGATTTCTTTGAGCTTATCGTTGGGTTTAAGTCCAACCGCTATGATGACCTGGTCGACTGGGGAAAGGATCTGTTCTCTGTCCTCAATAAGAACTGCTACAGAAGATTCTTCGATTTTCTTTACAGTAGTGTTGAAAAGGAGTCGGCATCCGGCTTCTTTGAGCCGGGTGTGCAACATATAGCCGTGGGAGGTGATTTTGAGAACCGGTGAACGTTTAAGGACTTCAACCAGGGTGACCTGCGTTCCTTTTTGGCACAAGTAATCTGCTGTTTCCATGCCAATCAACCCGCCACCAATCACGACTGGATGTTTTCCGGGTGGAACAGCTCCCCCTAGAACCTGCCAGGCATTACAGACCAAGGAAAGATCAATCCCGGGAATGTCAGGTTTGATCTGTTCCCCTCCTGTGGCCAAAATCACCACCTCCGGATTCCCTCCGGAAATCATACTTTCGGTCATCTCAATCCCTGTCCGCACGATGACTCCCATCTTTTTAGCTTGAGAGGTAAGCCAAGAGGCCCAAACTCCATATTGGTCTTTGAAGGGTGCCTTACTGGCAAGGCTCAGCTGTCCGCCCGTTTCCTCCTCTTTCTCGAAGAGGGTCACCTTATGGCCGAGACGGGCGGCCTCATACGCTGCGGTAAGACCACCAGGGCCAGATCCCACGACCCATACATTACGACGGACTCCAGCTGGCCCCTGTGGGTAAATGATTTCCTGCCCGGTCTCGGGATTGAGCGCGCAACGGATTTTCCCCTCCCCCAGCATCAAGCGCTCGATGCATCCTTGATTGCAGGCAATACATTTTCGGATATCTTCAGGACGGCCTTCCCGCGCTTTGATTAGAAAATCCGGATCAGCTAAATACTGGCGGCCAAAGGCCACCAGGTCTGCTTCCCCACGAGCGATCACTTCGTTCGCCAGAGAAGGGTCTGTGAATCGCCCGACAGCAATCACTGGAAGGTCAACGATCTCTTTTAACTTTTTGGCCCGCCAGACATTAAAACCGGGTTGATACTCAAAGGGGGCGCTGGTAATGCCGCCCGGACTTCCGTGCGTTCCAAGAGAGGCATGCAGCATATCGGCCCCGGCCTTAACGAGATTGGGGAGGATAGGCCGGATATCCTCGAACGTATAACCACCTTGAATGCACTCTTCAACAGAAAGGCGCAGGCAGATAGGGAAATCTGCGCCCACTCTTTTGCGGACCTCTTGCAATACTTCAATCATGAAACGACTGCGATTGCTGAAACTGCCCCCGTATTCATCGTCACGTTTGTTAGAGAGAGCAGATAAAAACTGTGTGATCAAGTACCCGTGAGCTCCATGGATCTCCACGGCGTCGAAGCCAGCCTCCATCCCCCGGCGGGCGGCGACGCCAAAGGCGGCGATGATTTCCTGAATCTCCTCGCGGGTGATCTCCCGCGGGGTCAGGCCGAAAACCAAAGACCGGATAGGGGAAGGAGCGATGGCTTTTTTCTCTCGGAGAAGATAAAGACTTTCCCGCCCGGCATGATGGAGCTGCAAGGCCACCTTGCTACCAGCAGCATGCACCGCATCGGCAATTTTTTTCAGGCCAGGGATAAACCGATCATCATAGGCCCCCAGTTCATTTGGTATGGCCGAACCGCTGGGATGGATGGATGAAATTTCGGTTATGATCAGGCCAGCCCCGCCTCTCGCCCGACGCTTGATGTAAGCAAGGTTAGCTTCGCTCACCGTGCCGTCCGGATTCCCGAGGTTGGTCCCCATGGGAGGCATGACTGCCCGGTTGACCAAGTCCAACGATTTTATCTTGATCGGGGAAAAAAGGGATGGCAAGAGATTCATGTTATCGGTGTCAATGATGGGCCAAGAGGCAGAACATTGTGCCTCCTACCTGTGGCAGGCATGCCTGCCACAGGTAGGCCGCTTTAGAACGGATATTTTCCCATTTTTATTATGGAATCTGCGATTTCCCGTCTCAAGGCGATCGTATTCACAGGCGTAAAACGTGTCAGTTTCTTGAGAGCGGATAACTGAGTCCTGAGTATATCGCCTTCGGCAATGGCAGCGAAGGCCTGCTTTGCAAAAAATTCTACGCGGTCAAAGGAATCATTGACATAGACCTTTACCATGGCCTTCTGGATCTGGGATTTTTCATCTCCAAATTTTTCCATGGACTTCATGGCTCGAAGCAGCGCACTCTCCATGGCGAAGACCTCAATCACAATATCACTGATCGCACCCAGGATCTCCTGCTCGTCTGCCAGCTTCATCATATACTTCTGAACTGCTGCTCCGGCTACGAGGAGGGCGATCTTTTTTGACATCTCCACCATTTCTTTCTGTAAAGAAAGCTTCCCGTCATCCGTATCCACCTTGGGTCGAAGGGTGAGAAGCTCGTTAGCTACCTTCTGGGCTGCGGCAAGCACAGGAAGTCGGTTCTTCATGGCCCGCTTCGTCACCATATCCATAATCAGGAGGCGATTGATCTCATTCGTTCCCTCCCAGATTCGGTTAATCCGGGAATCCCGGTAACCTCTCTCAATCGCATAATCATGAATATATCCGTACCCCCCGTGAATCTGAAGGGCTTCATCCACAATATAGTCCAGCATCTCTGACGCATAGACTTTGTTGATGGAGTCCTCAATGGCATACTCCTCAATCCCCCTCGCCATTTGAATCCCGACATCCTCAGCATGGTGGTCAATGCGCTTGAGAATTTGATCTGTCATCTCGGCTGTCCGGTAGACCATACTTTCCACAGTAAAGGTTCGAATCGCCATCTCTGCGATCTTATGTTTGATCAGACCGAATTCTGCGATCGGCTTACCGAACTGAACCCTCTGTTTTGCATAAGTCACGGCATCCTGAAGTGCACTCTTTGACGATCCCACACAACCTGCGCCCAACTTAAAGCGGCCAATGTTCAGGGTGTTAAGAGCCACGATATGGCCCTTTCCCACTTCTCCAAGAACATTCTCCACTGGCACCTTAGCATCGGTGAAGATAACGCTTCGCGTGGAGGACCCTTTCATTCCCATCTTATTCTCTTCTTCATCCACTGAAACCCCTTCGAACTTCTTTTCGACAATGAAGGAGGTGAATTTGTCACCGTCCACTTTGGCATAGGTAACGAACACATCGGCAAAGCCAGCATTGGAAATAAACTGTTTCTGGCCGTTTAGAATATAGTACTTTCCATCAGGGCTGAGCATTGCAGTAGTCTTGGCATTCAGGGCATCTGATCCTGCTTCAGGCTCAGTCAGGGCATAGGCAGTGATCATTTCTCCTGTGGCAATTTTTGGAAGGTACCGTTTCTTTTGATCCTTATTTCCGAAAAAGATAATGGGAAGAGAACCAATGCCTGTATGGACAGCGTAGGCCACCAGGAAGGATCCTCCTCCTCCCTGAGACATTTTCTCCATCATCAGGAGGACACTGACCTTATCCAATTCCTGGCCCCCGTACTCCTCTGTGATGTCTCCGGAGAGTAAACCCAATTCCCCTGCCTTTTTGAGTAGACTCGGCAGGAGTCCTTCTTTCTGCGCTTCAATATCATCGATCTGGGGTTCAACTTCACCCACGGTGAATTCCATAGCCGCTTTCCCAATCAACCGCTGCTCTTCCGTAAAGTCCTCTGGTGTGAAAATTTCCTGAGGCGAAATCGATTCTACCAGAAATGCTCCCCCTTTAACGAACTCTTCCATAAAAACCTCCTCTCATAAAAAATCAATTATCATTGAAAAATTAGCAATGCAAAATTAGCATTGAAAATCCACTCTGTTCTTAAATAGTCAATGCTAATTGCTAAATTTATATTTTGCATTTTGCAATGTTCTTTAACCAATTGCTAACTTTGCAATTTTCATTTTGCATTGATGTTCTCGAATACTCCAGCAGCGCCCATTCCACCTCCAATACACATCGTCACAAGACCGTAGCGGACTTTCCTCCGCTTCATCTCATAAAGCAAGGTGGTGGTTAACTTTGCTCCGGTGCATCCCAAGGGATGACCCATGGCGATCGCTCCACCATTAACATTCACAATATCCAAATTTAATCCCAATGTTTTAATGACATAGAGGGCTTGTGAGGCAAAGGCCTCGTTCAGCTCAACCAGGCCTATATCTTTCATGGTGAGACCTGCATTTTTAAGAGCCTTGGGAGCAGCATAAGCAGGACCAACCCCCATGATTTCGGGTGGAACCCCGGCTACAGCAAAGGATCGGAAGATAGCCATGGGTTTCAGCTTTAGCGCCTCTGCCCTCTCTCTTGACATTAAGACTAAAGCGGCTGCGCCATCACTCGTCTGGGAGGAATTGCCTGCGGTGACTGTCCCTTTGGCCTTAAAGGCAGGCTTGAGCGAAGCCATCCCTTCATAAGAGGCATCATAACGAACCCCTTCTTCTGTATCGAAGGGGACTTCCTTGATCTTTATCGTTCCATCCTCTTGAACATCTCTTACCTTCGCTAAAATAGGAAGAACTTCCTCTTTGAACTTTCCTTCTTTGATCGCTTTGGCTGCCTTCTGATGGCTGGAAAGGGCAAACCGGTCCTGATCTTCTCTCGTAATTCCGAATTGATCAGCCACATTTTCTGCGGTGAGCCCCATGGAAGTATACGCCTGAGGATTATGATCAACTAAATATGGATTGGGAGAAGGGGTCAAGCCCATGATTGGAACCTGACTCATAAACTCCACGCCTCCAGCAATGATCACTTCTACTGCTCCCACCATGATCTCATAAGCCGCTGTCGCAATTGCTTGTAGCCCTGAGGAACAGAATCGATTCACGGTCTGCCCTGGCACCGAAAAAGGAAATCCAGCTCTCATCGCCACAACTCTCGCAAGATTCAATCCCTGATCGGATTCTGGAAAGGCACACCCCAAAACGATGTCATCCACATCCTCCATCTTTAGACCAGGCGCTCTTGCAAGGGCTTCTTTGATTACGATCGCCGCAACGTCATCCGGCCGGGTATCTTTTAGAATTCCCCGCGGGGCCTTCCCCACTGCCGTCCTCACTGCTGAAACAACCACTGCTTCCTTCATCTCAATACCTCCATTTCGTAAAAATCATTGCAAATTGCAAAATTAGCAGTGAAAAATTAGCAATAAAATATTTTAGAAACCGTATTAACTTTGCATTGCTAATTGATCATTTTGCATTGATCAGTTCCGAAGTGGCTTGCCTTTCTTCAGCATATATTCGATTCTTGCCTGAGTCTTGGGCTCACCGCAAAGACTGACAAAGGCCTCCCTCTCCAAATCTAATAGATACTGCTCGGTCACTTCGGTCCCGTCTGGTAAATTCCCTCCTGACATAATATGGGCCACCTTTTTGGCCACATGTTCATCGTATTCGCTGATATAACCACCCTCCCTCATATAGAAGAGACCCATCTGAAGAAGGGCATGTCCTCTCTCTCCCATGACTTTAATACTCTTTTTGGGCCGGGGTGGACGATAGCCCTCCTTGACGAGATCAAGAACGGTATGTTTAGCATCGTGGATGAGAAAATCTCGGTTGATTGTCACTTTGTCCGTCATTCTCATATAACCCAACTGTTGGGCTTCTTTTGCACTGGTCGCCACCTTGGCCATCGCGACTGTCTCGAAAGCCTTTCTAACGAATGGGAGTAATTCGGCGTCCACGACACCCGGCGGAATCCCTTCTGTGCATCGGAGTAACATCTCTTTTACTCCACCTCCTGCCGGGATCAGACCCACCCCTACTTCGACAAGACCCATATATGTCTCAGCGGCAGCACGCACCTTCGCAGAGGCGAGACAGACTTCACATCCTCCTGCTAAAGTAAGACCAAATGGCGCGGCCACGACCGGCTTCTCAAAATATTTGACAGCCATCAAGGCATCTTGAAAAGCCTTCACCATGGCATCAATATCATCCCAGTTCTCATCCTGAATTTCAAAGAGCATAAGCATCAGGTTGGCCCCTACGGAGAAGTTTTCACTCTGGTTACCTATGACTAAACCATCGAATTTTTCTTCCACCTCTTTCAGGGCCTCTCTGATCATCTGAACGGTATCTGCACCGATCGAATTCATCTTGGAATGGAATTCAAGGCAGGCGACTCCATCCCCGACGTCAATAAGACTTGCTCCAGGATTTGAAAGAATCGTTTTCTTCCTGTCTTTGAGACTGGGTAGAAGGATAATCTCCGGCTTCTCTTCGATCTCCTGGTATTGACCTGCTCCTAAGTCAAAGTAAGAGACACGGCCGTCCTTTCTCTCATAAAAAGAGGAATACCCTTTGCTGAGAAGCTTTTCCGCCAGCGGGGGAATCTGATCTCCTTCTTTCTCCATTCTCTTCACGGAAGATTTGAAACCAATGGCATCCCAGATTTCAAAAGGCCCCAGTTCCCAGTTATACCCCCACTTCATCGCCCGATCGATATTGACGATGTCGTCAGAGACTTCAGGGATCTTCTCTGCTGAATAGAGGAGAGTTTTTTTCAAAATCTTCCAGGCAAATTGGCCTCCCCGATCGGGATTCAAGACAAGTGTCTTGATTCTTTCTCTGATGTCATCAATATTCTTACCCATCTCCACGGATGGAAAGCTCACCTTCTCCTGAGGTCGGTAATCGAGTTTTTCGTAATCCAGAACCAGAGTCTCTTCTTTCCCTTCTTTTTTCACCCTCTTATAAAAACCCTGTTTGGTCTTTTGGCCCAACCACTGGTTCTTGACCATCTGCTGGATAAAAGAAGAAAATACGAAATATTCTCTTTCCTTTCCTGCAGGCAGGCTCTCATAAAGATTCTTGGAAACATGAGCCATGACATCCAGTCCAACGAGGTCAGCGAGCTTGAACGTGGCTAACTTCGGCCTCCCCATGGCAGGACCTGTGATCTGATCAACCTCCTCAATCCGATAGCCATCCTCGATCGCAGTCCTGATGGTAATCGCCGTTGCAAAGGCTCCAATTCGATTGCCAATGAAGTTGGGCGTATCTTTTGCGTAGACCACACCCTTTCCCAAAATCTTCTCGCCCACAAGGGCCATTTTCTCTACAACGGCTTTTGAGGTAGATTTTGCAGGAATGATCTCTAAAAGTTTCATATATCTTGGCGGGTTAAAAAAGTGAGTGCCTAAAAATCTTTCTTCAAAGTCTCGCGAGAACCCTTCAACCATCTTCTGGATGGAGATGCCAGAGGTATTTGAGCTAACCACGGTCCCTTCTTTTAAGAAGGGGAATAATTTCTTGAAAAGTTCTCTTTTCAAATTCAAATCCTCAATGACCGCTTCGATAATCCAATCCGCCTGGGAGACCCAAGAGAGATGATCTTCAAAGTTCCCAATGGTGAGGAGCTCCGCATCATCCTTCAAATAGAGGGAGGCTGGCTTCGATTCTTGAACCCTCTTCTTCCCCAGGGTAGCGAACCGATTTCTCACCCCTGGACTTTGGAATGTCAGCCCCTTTTTCTTTTCCGCTTCAGTCATCTCCGGTGGCACAATATCGAGGAGAAAGGAATCGATCCCGACGTTCGCCAAATGGGCAGCGATTGCGCTCCCCATGACGCCTGCCCCTAATACCGCTGCTTTTTTGATTTTCTGATTCATCGTTTAACCCCTTTTCTTTAAGAAAGTGGAAAATCAAAAGATTTGTTTAAAAGGTTAGGGTTACGAAGCCCGTTTCGGCTACTGGTTAAGGTTACGTGTAAAAAATTAAGGACGATAAACGTAGCCTTTTATTAACGACACGGGCATCGTTACCGTTACCATATAACGAACCCCTTATTTCCTAAGAAATGCATTGATCAGGTTTCCTTTAGAGATTTCTCCTGCGGTGATAAAACACATCTGGTCTCCTCTCCCCAGAAGCCTCCTTTGAATCTCACGGGGAGATAAACCCTGACCGAATCCTTCTTCGACCTCTTTTTGAAGATTTTCCAGGTACTCAATCTTTTTATGTATTGCGTCCATCGGGTGATCGATAGAACCGTTGAAGGAACAGAACATTTTCTTGGGATGAAGGGCAGCTACCTTCTTCAGGGAATCAATAATCGAAAAGATATTTTCCTCCTCCCTTAAATATTTCATCTGTTCGCTGAGAAACAAATCTCCCGAAAAAAGCCATCTTTCATTGGGCTCAAAAAGGCAGATGTGGTCATCGGAATGTCCGGGTGTAGGAATGACTAAAAAAAGGAAATTTTTAGTTTGAATCTTTGAATCCAATTCCCCCGTCTCTGAGGAATGAGGGCATCCCCAAACCAAACGCCGATACCATGGTACCCACTGAGAGGGATCTTGTAAATAAAAAAGTGTTTTGGGATGGGCCAGTGGTAGGAGGCCGTATTTTTTTCTAATCCAGAAGTTGTTCCCGGTGTGATCCTCATGGTGATGGGTGTTGGCAACAATATCCAGATGAAGGGTATCTAAGAGTTTCAGAAATCTATCCTGGCCAAAGGCGAAGCCCGTATCGATCAAGAGTCCATCCACAAAAAAGGCATTCACCTTGTAAATGGGAAGACCCAAAAACTGACGGGTCATTCTAATAGAATTGACAAAACCATTAGGCTTAATATGGATAGACAATCGATTCATGCTCTACCCTGTTTGATGATCACTCCATTGATGATGAAATTGATAAACTCATTCGTCTGATTCAATCCAAACGGGTGGTCAGGACTATTTCTCCCATAGGTCAGGCTTTTAAATAATAAAAAAATGCAATACCCGACAATTTTTTCGTCCATCTTACGAAAGACACCTTTTTCAACACCCTCCTTAAGAATATTGACGAAAATCTCCTCAATCCCTGTTTCAATGATGCGGGGTTTATCCTTAAGAAAGGGTTTAAAGAATCCTGATTCATCATGGAGGACGCTGACGATAAACGGGTTTTGATCGAGGTATTTCAGGGCTAATCGGATGAACGTTTGAAGTTTTTCTGTCGGCTCAATAATCTTATTGATCTGGTTCAGGATGGCCTTTCTAACGGATAAGGCCTCAAACATAAAAAGTTCTTCGAGGATCTTCTCCTTATTTTCAAACTCCTGATACAGGGTTCGTTTCGAAATACTGGCGCCCTTGGCGATTTCATCAACGGTAGTCTTATTAAAACCGAACCTTTCAAACTTCTTTTTGGCAAGGGTTAAAATTTGAGTTCTTTTTTCTGATTCCATAAAAGCCAGGAAACTAATTTAGTTTTCTGTTATCTATCATATCGGCATTTTTTTGTCAAGCCATTTTTCAGAAACCAGACCCAAACACATGAAGGTCGGAATTTAATATAACTACTTGAAATTAATAATATTTTATTTATTATAAGCGTCTCGAACTATCTTCATTATTGTTAGGAAGCGGTCAGGGAGGTATTTTTTTTGACTGAAGAAACCCTTAAGATAATAAAACTGAAGAACAAATTCAGTTTAATAGTTTCAACATCCCAATCCACTCCATTCATTCCCTTTCCACCTGAACGACTGCCCCATCTCCTTGGGCTAATCCTCCACAGATGGAGGCCACCCCAATGCCACCACCCCTTCTTCTCAATTCGTAAATCAGGGTCATCAGAATTCTGGCTCCGCTTGCACCTACAGGATGGCCAATGGCGATGGCTCCTCCGTTTACATTTGTCTTTTCTAAGAGGGCTTTCATCTTTTCGGGATCTCCATCCGCCAGGATCTTTGCGCTCACCAGAGGCATGGCAGCAAAGGCTTCATTGACCTCGATCAAGTCAATTTGATCGAGAGTAACTCGGGCCTTCTCCAAAGCCCTTTGGATGGTTAAGCCTGGAATGGCTGCAATCAAGCGCGGAGTGGTCGCCGTGGCAACCATAGAGAGAATCTTTGCCAGAGGCTTAAGCCCTTTCTCTTTTGCCTTTTTTTCACTCATGATCAGGACGGCTGAGGCACCTGTATCCAAGCCCGGGGCGTTTCCGGCCGTTACGGTCGGGCTGCCATAAACAAGAGGAAGTTTTCGGAGTTTCTCAAGGGTCGTGTCTGGCTTTGGAAATTCGTCCTTTTCAAAAATGATGGGAGGACCTTTCTTCTGGGAAATTTCAACCCTCATCAACTCCTCCCCTATCTTAATTTTCCCTTCCCCAAATGCCTTGGCAAACTTCATCTGGCTCTGATAAGCCCATCGATCTTGATCCTCCCGCGAAATGCCGTATTCAAGAGCCACCTCTCCAGCGTCAACCGATACGGGGTTGAACCCTTTATAACCCAGTCCAAAGAGACCATCCCACATTTCAATATTACCCAATCTCTTTCCCCATCGAATCTCAGGAGGAACAATGAGGGGAGTGCGGCTCATATTCTCCGCACCAACGCCCAAGGCAATCTCAATCTCTCCGGATCCGATCGCTCTATACCCCAGCCTCACAGCAGAAAGTGACGAACAGCAAGCACGGTCGAGCGTAATCGAAACATGGTCTGCTGGCATTCCCGCCTTGAGGGTAGCTTGCCTCGCAGGGACATCGGTTTCCAAACCCACCTCTCCTGGAACAGCTGATCCGTAATAAGTCTCCTCGACCTCCTCCCCTCCCACATTTACCCTTTTCAGAACTTCACGGATCACCATGGCACCCAATTCGATGGATGGAATATCTTTTAAAGTCCCTCCGAATTTTCCGAAAGGCGTCCGAACCGCACTGACCACTACGACATTATTCTTTTCCATCATCTCCCCCTTCTCATAAATATTTCACCAATCGATGATTCAATATAACTATTTTCAAGGCCTGTCAACATTTGGCGATTCCCGATTTACACCATCATAACCCTTTTTCTTTTAGGATCGAGTATGTCCCGCAACCAATCTCCCAAGAGATTGGTTCCCAGAACGGTGAACATGATCGCCAAGCCTGGAAAAGTGGCTAGCCACCAGGCATAGGTGAGGTAAATTCTTCCATCGGCAAGCATCGATCCCCAGGAAGCAGCAGGTGGCTTAACCCCCAATCCCAAGAAACTAAAGGCTGATTCAAAGATAATCACTCTGCCCAAATCCAAGGTGGCCAGCACGATGAGGGAATTAACAACATTGGGAAGGATATGATTGAAAAGTATTCGAAGCGTAGAGCATCCTCCAACTACAGCCGCCTCGATAAATTCCATTTGTCTGAGACTGAGCACCTCTCCTCGAATGATTCTCGCATAGCCCACCCAGTTGGTGATGGCAATGACGATGATGATATTCTTGATGCTGGGCCCCAGGGCGCCTATGATAGCAATAGCAATAAGGAAATAAGGCATGGAGAGCTGGATATCTGTGAGCCTCATGATCAGGGAATCGACTTTTCCCCCAACATATCCTGATAACATTCCCAGCCATGTCCCAATGAAGCAAGAAAGCAGTACGGTGACCAATCCGACAAAAAGGGAAATCCTTGCCCCATGGACGATTCTCGAAACAATGTCACGGCCCAACATATCTGTTCCCAGGGGATGCTTGATCTCACCCCCATTTTGCCAGAAAGGTGGTTTCAATACTCTGCTAAAATCTTGATCGGCAGGGCCATAAGGAACCAACATGGGCCCGAATATGGCGGAGAGGATCACCAACCCGAAGATGATCCCTCCTGCAATGGGCATCTTTTTCAGATAAAGAATAGTCTTTTTGTTCTTCATTTGTTCAGAAATAACATTTCAAATCCCCCCCCACCCCCCTTTACTAAAGGGGGATAGAGGGGATTACGAATGCTTCACCGAAAAGTGATTCTTGGGTCGATCTTTGTATAGAGAAAATCGACGATAAGATTAATAAAGATAAAAAAGAAAGAAGTAACAAATACTGCTGCCTGAATAATAGGATAATCCCGATTATAGATGGCATTCACAGCCAATCTCCCTACCCCAGGCCAGGCAAAAATCGTCTCCGTAATCACGGCTCCGCTCAGCATCATTCCAAATTGCAAAGCGACGATGGTGATAATGGGGATGAGAGCATTCTTCAGCCCATGTTTGAAAATAACCTTGAATTCATGCAATCCCTTGCTACGAGCGGTGCGAATAAAATCTTTATCTAAAACATCGAGCATGCTCGAGCGGGTGAGGCGGGTTTGGGCGGCCGTGGAAAATAGAGCCAGAGTCATGGCAGGCATAATCAGATTCTCGATCCCTCCTCTCCCTGAGATAGGAAACCATCGAAGTTTCACTCCGAAGAGAAGAATAAACATAATCCCAATCCAGAAGACAGGGGCTGACTGGCCAAAGAGGGCAAAGGTCATTCCCGTTCGATCCAATAATGATCCGGGCTTCATCGATGCAAGGATACCGAGAGGAATGGATATGAGAATCGAAAGAACCATCGCTGCCAAGGTTAGTTCAAGAGTCGCAGGAAGATGTTGAAGCACCAATTCAAGGGCAGGTCTTTGATGCCGGAAGGAGATGCCGAAGTGTCCTCGAACGGCATCTTTAAGAAAAACCATGTATTGAACAGGGAGGGGGCGATCAAGACCTAATTGACGCTGAAGTTCATCCCGATCTGCCTGGGTTGCCTCAGGGGAAAGAAGCAAAACGACGGGATCACCGATCATGTGGGTAATGATGAAGATGATCAGAGTGATCCCTAAGATGACGATGAAAGAATGATATAAACGCCTGAGAAGATAGCCTCCCATACCTGCATAATAAAAGGGGGCATCCTTTTAATCAACACAAAGTTTACCCCGTATAATCCCGAAAGCTCCAATCTTCAGACTGGGGATGAAGGCAATTTCAAATCTAAGGATAAAGAAAAGCCCTGTCCTTTAGGGCGGGGATATACGGGGTTTACCCCCTCACACTCTTTAAGTTACTTTTCAACACCCACTCGATAAAGATAGAAACTTTCATCTCCTCTGGCCTGGAAATTCTTTACTTTCTTTGAAACTCCCCAATGATCCTGCTGCTGATATAGAAAAACAAGAGGGGCTTCCTCGAAAACTTTCTTTGAAATCTTCGCATAGAGGTCCTTCCGTTTCTTCTCATCCAAATTATATCTTGCTTCGATGATCCAGTTTTTCATTTCGGGGTCTTCGTAATAGGAAAAAGCGGCATCCTTAATAAAGTAGACAAAAAAGGTTCCATCGGCATCGTAATTGACATTCCCCCAACCGATGAAACCAATGTCTACCAATTTTTTTGTGACCAAATCCTTGGTATAATCACCCCATTCCCGGACCTTAAAGTCTATCTTGACTCCCACCTTTTCAAACATGCCTGCTATCGCCTCAGAGACTTGTTTGTCCATAATATATCGTCCGCTTGGGGTGTTAAAGACGAGTTTTAAATCTTTATAACCTGCCTCCGCCAAGAGTTTCTTTGCTTTATCCGGATCATAGGGATAAGGTTGAAGCGATGGATCATAACCGAAGTGGTAGGGTGTCAAGTTGATTGCCATCTGGAATCCACTTCCCATCAAAATTTTTTCAATAATGGACTTCTTATCCACGGCGTAGTTGAGGGCCTGACGGACCCTTTTGTCCTGAAGGGGCCCAGGGGCAAGGGTATTGAGGTAGAGGAACATCACCCGACCACTGGGTACGGATTGAACCTCAACCCCTGGCATGGCCTTCACCTGGTTGACCAGAAAAGGTGGAATATTCACGGCAATATCCACTCCTCCTGTTTGGAGTTCTGCAATCCGGGTGGCATCCTCAGGAATAGGACGAATGACGAGTGTCTTGACTAAAGGAGACCCTGCCCAATATCCCTCGTAGGCCTCCAGCACCAGGCGATCATTCCTTACCCATTCCGCGAATTTAAAGGGACCCGTTCCAACTGGCTGTCGCAAGAACTGTTCTTCCCCTTTCTCTTTAATATACTTCGATGGAAGAATGGAGGTGGTGGCCCCTGCAGCAAATCTTTTTATTAGGATCGGGTCTGGTCTTTCAGTAACCATCTGGATGGTGTAATCATCAATGACTTTCACTTCCTTAATGTGTCTGAAATTGGCGGCGAAGGGCGCCTTTGTTTTTGGATCGAGGATGCGTTCGATAGTAAATTTCACATCTGCTGCAGTGAAAGGATCTCCATTGTGAAACTTTACTCCTCTCTGCAGTTTGAATTCCCAAGTCGTGTCATTGACAATACGATGGGAAACGGCCAGTCGGGGAACAGCATTACCCTGAACATCGAAAAGATAGAGCCGATCGAACAAGGCATTGTCATAATTAAATTCACCCTGGGTATGATGCTTGGCAGGATCGAGAGAAGTGAGATCCACCCCCTGAGCAATGATCAGTTTGCCTTTCGGCGCTCCCAATGAAACACTTGGAATCAAAAAACAGAAAATAGAAAATACCAATAAGAATCGCTTCATAAAATTCCCTCCTTTTTTAAATTTGACATTTATAAAGATGGCCTTCCTTCATGATGGCTATAATCTTTTCTTTCTTTTGGAGAATGCTAATATCCTTAAGGGGATCTCCATTAACGATGATCAAATCTGCCAGCTTTCCCTTTTCGAGGGTTCCCATCTTTTTTTCTAGACCCAGAACCTCTGAACCGGTTTGGGTCGCCGCCACAATGGCCTCCATGGGTGAAAATCCCGTCTTGATTAACAATTCCATTTCTTTTAAGTTCTCACCATGTAGATTGAATGGGGTCCCTGCATCGGTGCCCATGGCAATGGGAACTCCGCCCTTATGAGCTTTCTTGACACTCCGGAAGTGAGTCTTCGCCACCGATTTCGACTTTTCCACGGCAAAAGCAGGCACACCTTTTTTCGTCCCTGCCTTGATAATATGATAGGGAGCGCTTAAGGTAGGAACGAGATAAGCCTTCGTCTCTAACATCAACTCCATGGCCTCCTCATCCAAAAAAACACCATGCTCAATGGAATGGATTCCTGCCCAAAGAGCATTTTTAATCCCCTCGGTCCCCATGGCATGTGTGGCTGTCCGTCTCCCTGCTTTTCGAGCCTCCTCAACCCCTGCCATCAACTCCTCCAAAGTGAATTGAGCTGAACCAGGGTCAACCCCTTTTGTCAGAACGCCTCCGGTGGCCATCATTTTGATCAAATTCGCTCCCGCTCTTAACTGCTCCCTTGTAGCTTCCCGAACACCATCCACTCCATCAGCTTCCCGACCGAACTGCCATCCGTGGCCTCCGGTCATGCAGATCGCTCTCCCGCTGCAGGCCATTCTCGGTCCTTGAAGGAGCCCAGATTCAATCCCATCCCGAATGGCAATATCGATATAATCCTTCCCTCCCATATCACGAATAGTGGTCACTCCGGCTTCTAAGGTCAGCCTGGCATGTTGAGCAGCCTTTAATGTGACCGTGGATATGGATTCCTTGGCAATGGAAGTCATGGGATCTGGACTCCCATCTAAACAGAGGTGGACATGGCAATCAATGAGACCGGGGAGGATGGTCTTCCCGGAGACATCAAAAATCGTATCCTTCCTTGAGGTTCGTAACTTTTTCGTTGGTCCAACAAAAATAATCTTTCCCAATAACCGCTACTGTTCCCTTTTCGATGACTTTTCCATCTCCAACAATAACATTGCCATTTCTGAATATGACAGCCATGATTTCTCCTCAGGTCGTTAACCGATTCTTACATGTTTAATCCTACAAATTTCTCCTAATCCTTAAAAAAAGTTGTCTGAACTCGGTTCAGCATCTCGTTTTGTCCAGAAAGTGATCCTGAAACAAGTTCAGGATGACACCTTGAAGAAATTTCAAACACTTTTCGCTAATCTTAAATCATTGATCATTGCCAATCGATCATTGGCCATTGTCCATTGATTATCTCCGCTCCCTATCTCCCCATCTCCCTATCACCCTATCCTCTATCCTCCTGCCCCCTATTTTGAAATACTGGATCGTCGCATCTGGATAAACAGCCACATTCGCCTTGCTTCCCCATTCCGCTTTGAGCAGATTCAAAACCTCCTCCCATGTCTTGGCCCAGAGGATCGAGGGAACCTTTCTAAAAAAACAGGCTCCTACCTGATCTTTAAATGGTGAAAGGATAATCAATCGTTTCACCTTGGTGGGCAAAGGTTGGGGAAGTTGAAGCCCTCCTTCTCCACATTTACCAAACTCTCCAAACAGATAATGGACGACCTGACCTGCAGGCTCATTGGCAATGATGACCAAATCCCCTCCCTCCTTCTTTTAAGGATGGAATTCCAATGAAGGGAGCAATGGCACATTCATTTGGTTTGGAATAAGAGTTGACTACGACAATATCCATATTTTTAGCAGGAGCCGTCGCATAGACTTCCTTTGCCAACTTCATTCCTTCCTGGTGTTCCAGAATAGGATCTCCAACAAAGAGACTGGTGATCTCTCCCCGAAGGTTGACGATGGCATCGACCTTCACATCCAGCCCAGCCATTCTTGTAGCCTCTTCAATATCGAGGCGAGGAATATTTCCCTCAATTTTCCCAACGCCGACACAATCTGGATGTTCCTTGACGATCGTCCCATGGTTATAGGCGATGGAATCAATGTGAGCCACTCCGGGAAGGATCATCTTCCCTCCTCCACCGAACCCAGAAAAAGAATGGGGAACAATACACCCAATCCCAATCTTCAGATCACAGGCCATCACCTCTTTGTTGATGGAGACAGGCGTGCCTCGGGTGGTTTTGCCCAGGTAAATGCAATAATTGAATGGATGATGGTTATAGACCGGAAATCGGTCAAGCACCTCCTGCCCCAGTTTCTTCCGAAAATCATTCGCTGTGTTCGCTCCATGTGCCCCGAGGGCGGCAATAAATCGAATCTGTTGATCTGAAATTCCAGCCTTCTCTAATTCCCTCAGCACAAAGGGGACAATTTCATAAACAGGAGTAGGTCTCGCTAGATCATCAAAGAGAATGGCGATCTCCTTCTTCCCCTTGGCCAGTTCCTGAATGGGTTTCGAGCCAATGGGTTTGTGAAAGGCCTTTTCCATCTCCTTGTGGGTCAGTTTCTTTCTCTCCCCTCCTTTCATCGGGCAGAAAAAGATGGACCAAGAGGAAGGAAAATCGAGCTCCATCTCGGTATTCTCATACCAGAGGAGTTGTGGAACCTTAATCTTCATTGTTTCTCTCCCAGTGCTTAAGTAATCAAGTAGTTCGGATTCATTAGGTTCATAGTTCCGAGAGTAACTTACATAATGAGATCTAATTTCTAATTCATTCTGCACTCCACAATGATGGACTTCATCTTTTCATGACCCCTTGAACCCTGGCATCTTGACTTTATAGTCCAGGATAGCTTTGGCGGATATGTTGATTCTTAAGGAGGGAGATTAAAAACTATACCAGAAGATATTTCTTCCTCACTTCCTCATTATCTCTCAGTTCCTCGATACTTCCATGATAACGGATCTGACCGTTATCAATGATATACCCACGATCACTTATTCTCAGTGTCGATCTCACATTCTGTTCAGCGATGAAGACGGTCAAACCAGCTTCCCTTAGTTTTTTTATCTGACCTTCGAGAGCATATACCAGGAGGGGTGCCAATCCTTCAAAAGGCTCATCAAGGAGTATAAACTCTGGATTTCCCATCAATGCCCGTGCAATGGCTAACATCTTCTGTTCCCCGCCGCTAAGGCAACCCCCTCTGCGGGATTCTATATTTTTCAGGGCAGGGAACATCTCGTAAATTCTTTCCCTGCTCCATCCTTCGCCTTCCTTGGCTTTTCTCTCGGCTATCTCTAAATTTTCACCCACGGTAAGGTCGGCAAAGATTCTCCTGTCATCAGGGATATAGCCTATGCCCTTTCGTGTGAGTAAATATGGCTCTGTTCCAGTAATCTCCTCCCCCTTAAACCGAATGCTCCCTTGTTTTGGAGGTGTAATACCTATGATGCTCTTCATGGTGGTAGTTTTCCCTGCCCCATTTCGTCCCAAAAGACAGACCACTTCTCCCGGATCAACCCTTAAAGAGACACCGAATAGAATATGGCTCAAACCGTAGAAGGTGTGGATTCCCTCCACCTCAAGCATCACTCACCTCCGAGGTATGCCTCCTGCACCTCTTTATTGCTTCGAACTTCTTCCAGGCTTCCCTGAATGATCGTTTGCCCGTGACGCATCACCATGATACTTTGCGCAATGGAAAATACGATATCCATGTCATGCTCGCAGAATAAAATGGTCAAGCCCCGCATCTGTGCCAGTCGTTTAATAAGCTCTATCGTCGCCTGCGTCTCCTCCGGAGACATGCCAGCCGTCGGTTCATCCAGAATCAGAAGCTCTGGTTCATTCCCTAAGGCAATGGCGATCTCCAATATTTTCTGGTCACCATGAGAGAGCGAACCCGCAATGCCTTTTTCCTTATCTAATAACCCCACACTTTCCAAAATACTTCTCGTCTCCTTGACAGCTATGTTCTGAGCAGGCTGGAAAAGATTGGAACTCCTTCTCTGGTGGGACAATACAGCAACTTGAACGTTCCCAAAAACAGTAAGCCGAGGAAAGATATTCACGATCTGATACGATCGGGTAATTCCTTTCTTACAGATTTCGTAAGGGGGTAATTCGCTAATATCCTCACCTTTAAAAACAATTCTCCCTCTATCCCGCTTCAATGCACCAGTGATAAGATTAAATAAGGTGGTTTTCCCAGCGCCGTTGGGACCGATCACTGCCACAATCTCTCCTTTACCAACGGTGAGGTTAGCTCCATCGACTGCCATGAAGTCATCAAATGATTTGATGACGCCTTCCACCTGTAGCATCTATGGATTTACCCCTTTCTGCTACTTCTTTCATCCCGGGCTTAAATAACCCCTGGAAAAAACCCATGACGCCCTCTGGTAAAAAGAAAATCACCAGAATGAGCATAATTCCAAGAATTAAGGTCCAATACTCGGTATATTTTCCAACAAAAGTTCTTAAAGCTACGGTAATGGCTGCTCCCAATATAGGGCCGGCAAATGTAAACCATCCTCCTAAAAGGCACATGATGAATATCTCCAGTGATAAAACCCAAAAGAGCATTTCAGCAAAAACCGACCGTTCCAGCGCCACAAAAAGAACGCCTGCCACTCCGGCAAAGAAAGTGGCAACAACAATTCCACCCAGTTGATAGCGCCTGACGTTGATCCCAACGGCTTCACATCGCTGCGAATTATCCCGAATCGCTTGGAGGGTGCTCCCAAATGGGGATTTTAAAATCATGTACATCAAAATAAGACAGACCACGAGGATGATCAGGATAAAGTAATAGGAACTGTTTAAAGAGGAAATAAGCGAGGGCATAGGGATGCCGTGTATGCCATCATCGCCCCCCGTAAAATTATACCAACGGAAAACGATTGCCCAAATCAGTGAGCCCAAAGAAATCTGAAGCATGCCGAAGTAAAGCCTGGTCAGTCTCACACAAAACCAGCCAATGATCAATCCTGTGATCGCTGCCACAACGGGACCTACAATAAAACCAATCCACATGGGCATGGAGGTTTTAGTGAGCATCAAGGCGACAGCGTAGGCTCCTACTCCATAAAAAACACCATGATGAAACTGAAACAGCCCACCATGACCAACCACCATATTGAGGCTCATGGCCAGTAGAGAAGTCACGTAAATCAAAGCAAGGATATAAACAAAAAATCTGGGAACGAATAGCGGTAAAATGAAAAGCACGATAAAAATACCAGCTACAAGCCCAAACCATTTTGAATGAACAAATGTTCTTTAAACAAATCCCCTCTCTCCTTACTTACCAGACCGATTTAAGCAGACCTTTAGGCCGCAGAAGCAATACAATCACGACTGCAATATAGGGAAAAACAATAGCAAATTGAGGCCAGAACAATACACCAAAGGAATGGGTCAAACCAAAGATAAGAGACCCCACCAGGGCCCCCCACATATTACCCAATCCTCCGATAATCACGATGAGAAAAGCTTCGATGATGAGAGTGTGATCCATCCCCAAGGTAATACTCACCGTAGGGGCAACCAATGCTCCTCCTACTCCGGCAAGGTAACACCCAATGACAAAGGCGATTGCAAATACCCAGCTGACATTGATCCCCAGTACTCCCACCATCTCCCTATCCACTGCCGCCGCCCGGGAGATCTTGCCTATCTTCGTTTTATTGGTAAAGAGCCAAATAGCAATGGCCACAAGGGGACCAATGAGGATGAGAAATAAATTATAGCGCGGGAAGGATGCACCCAGTATGGAGATTGAACCCTTGAGTAAGGCCGGTGCTGAAACCGACTTATATTCTGCACCCCAAACAATCTTTACTAAATCTCCAAGGATAAGTGATATGGCAAAGGTAAATAAAAGCAGCATCAGGTGCTCCCTCTGATAGAGATGGCAAAACAGAGCCCTCTCCGCAACGAGGCTGACCACTGCGACCAATAAAGGAGCCACGATTAATGCGATCCAAAAACCAGTAGATCCAGCAAACATTTTTGTGATGCTAAAGGTAGCGAAAGCTCCAATCATGTAGAGCGTACCATGGGCGATATTGGGGATCCGAAGCACACCCAGTACGAAACTTAATCCAGCGCAAACGATGAACAAGATCATCGATCTGCTAATTCCTACCAACAATTGACAGATCAGTTCTGCTGGACCAAATGTCATCTCTCTGTTCCCTCTGATTCACCTTTCTAAATCGAAGGAGATCTTTTATAAAGGCCATGGTCCCCCTCCATTTAAGGAGGGAGGGACCATGGCTAACATTTCTTAATGAAAAGGTGAAATACTTACTGTCCTCGAGCCTTCTTTATCTCCTCGATGCTGGGCATCACATCCTTACCAGGAATCGTCACAATATCGCTTGCAATAAGGAAAGGATATTCCGGTACCTTCTTGGTCACGCCCATGTACATCGGTAACATGGCCTGATGATCGAAGGCTCGCATCTCTATCTCACCAATCGGGCTATCCACTTTCAGCCCACCTAAGGCATCGATGAATTTCTCTCTATCCATCTTGCCTGCCTTCTCCAATGCTTTGGTGATGAACTGGGCAGCGAGGTAACCATAAAGGGCACCCACTTTCGGTTCCCTTCCATAAGCATCTTTAAAGGCCTTGGCAAAGGCTTTATTCTTTGGAGTATCAGGGTAATAGAAATGATAGTTCGAAGTGCCGATGACTTTCTCAGGGGCATCCAGACCCAGAGGTGCAATGGTACTATGTTCAGTGGCCGTATGGATGAACATCGGAATCTTATCTGCAAACCCTGTGGCCTTGGCGGCTTTCATGGCATTCACCATGCTGGCCCCCCCTGTAGCAAAGATCACTGCATCGGGCTTAGCTGCTGTGATCGCAGTCAGGTAAGGTGTCAACTCTGGTTCTCCTACCTTCCACCATGATTGTCCGATGAGCTCCACTCCAGGTTTTAGCTTCTTAAGATTACCCCAGACGCCATCTGCAAGGGCATGGCCATACTCATAATCATCACCCGCGATCCAATATTTCACATAGGGTCTCTTCGCTAAACCCGCTGCCGCTGCTTTACCAATCATCGCTGTATTCTCAGTGATGGAGAACACATAACGATGTCCCTTTTCTCCAGTAATCTTTTCACTTTTCGAAAAGGTGACGATGAAAGGTATCTTCTCCGTTTTACAATATTCGGATACCGCCAATGTGCCAGCGCTGTTAATGGTTCCCATCAAGATATCCACTTTCTCCATCATGATGAGTTCTTTAGCCATACTT
>CAWFSX010000038.1:0-22581 GCA_963818595.1 uncultured delta proteobacterium | reverse complement strand
ATGGATTCCCCTCCTTCACTTCTTTAGCCCGGGGCTTAAATAAACCCTGGAAAAAACCCATGACGCCCTCTGGTAAAAAGAAAATCACCAGAATGAGCATAACCCCAAGAATTAAGGTCCAGTACTCGGTATATCTTCCAACAAAAGTTCGTAAAGCTACGGTAATGGCTGCTCCCAATATAGGACCAGCAAATGTAAACCATCCTCCTAAAAGGCACATAATGAATATCTCGAGTGACAAAACCCAAAAGAGCATTTCAGCAAAAACCGACCGTTCCAGCGCCACAAAAAGAACGCCTGCCACTCCAGCAAAGAAGGTGGCGACAACAATTCCACCGAGTTGATAGCGCCTGACGTTGATCCCGACGGCTTCACATCGCTGTGAATTATCCCGAATCGCTTGGAGGGTGCTCCCAAATGGAGATTTTAAAATCATGTACATCAAAATAAGACAGACCACGAGGATGATCAGGATAAAGTAATAAGAACTGTTCAAAGAGGAAATCAGCGAGGGCATGGGGATGCCGTGGATGCCATCATCGCCCCCCGTAAAACTATACCAACGGAAAACGATGGCCCAGATCAGTGAGCCCAAAGAAATTTGGAGCATGCCAAAGTAAAGCCTGGTCAGTCTCACACAAAACCAGCCAATGATCAATCCGGTGATCGCTGCCACAACGGGACCTACAATAAAACCAATCCACATGGGCAGGGAGGTTTTCGTGAGCATCAAGGCGACAGCGTAGGCTCCCACTCCATAAAAAACACCATGATGAAACTGGAACAGCCCCCATATCCAACCACCATATTGAGACTCATGGCCAGGAGGGAAGTCACGTAAATCAAAGCAAGGATATAAACAAAAAATCTGGGAACAAAGAGCGGTAAAATGAAAAGCACGATAAAGATAGCCAGCTACAACCCCAAACCATTTTGAACTGAACAAATCCATCTTTACCCCTTAAAACAAATCCTTCTCTCTCCTAACTTACCAGACCGATTTAAGCAGACCTTTGGGTCGCAAAAGCAAAACAATCACGACTGCGATATAGGGAAAAACAATAGCAAACTGAGGCCAGAACAATACACCAAAGGAATGGGTGATACCAAAAATGAGAGAGCCCACCAGAGCCCCCCACATGTTACCCAATCCTCCGATAATCACAATGAGAAAAGCTTCGATGATGAGCGTGTGATCCATCCCCAAGGTAATACTCACCGTAGGGGCAACCAAAGCTCCTCCTACTCCGGCAAGGTAACACCCAATGACGAAAGCGATGGCAAAGACCCAGCTGACATTGATTCCCAGTACTCCCACCATCTCCCGATCCACTGCCGCCGCGCGGGAGATCTTTCCTATCTTCGTTTTATTCGTAAAGAGCCAAATAGCAATAGCCACAAGGGGTCCCACGAGGATGAGAAATAAATTATAGCGCGGGAAGGATGCACCCAGTATGGAGATCGAACCCTTGAGTAAGGTCGGTGCCGAAACCGACTTATATTCCGCACCCCAAACAATCTTGACTAAATCTCCAAGGATGAGTGATAAGGCAAAGGTAAATAAAAGCAGCATCAGGTGCTCTCTCTGATAGAGATGGCAAAACAGAGCCCTCTCTGCAACCAGGCTGACCACTGCGACCAATAAAGGAGCCACGATTAAAGCGATCCAAAACCCAGCAGATCCGGCAAACATCTTTGTGATGCTGAAGGTGGCGAAAGCTCCAATCATGTAGAGTGTCCCATGGGCGATATTGGGGATCCGAAGCACACCCAGGACGAAACTTAATCCGGCGCAAACGATGAACAAGATCATCGATCTGCTAATTCCTACCAATAACTGACAGATCAAGCTCTGCTGGGCCAAAGTCATCTCGATTCCCTTCATTCATCTTCTATGAAAGCATCTTTATAAAGAATGATCCCCTTTCATTAAAGGAAGGGATCATCCCTAACTTTCTTGTAAGGAGAAACTTACTGTCCTCGAGCCTTTTTGATCTCCTCGACGCTGGGCATCGCATCCTTAGCAGGAATGGTTACAATATCACTTGCAATAAGGAATGGATATTGCGGTACCTTCTTGGTCACGCCCATGTACATCGGCAACATGGCCTGGTGATCGAAGGCCCGCATCTCGACCTCGCCAACCGGGCTATCCACTTTTAACCCGCCTAAGGCATCGATGAATTTCTCTCGATCCATCTTGCCTGCTTTTTCCAACGCTTTGGTGATGAACTGGGCTGCAAGGTAGCCGTATAGAGCACCCACCTTGGGCTCCCTTCCATAGGCATCTTTAAAGGCCTTAGCAAAGGCTTTATTCTTTGGGGTATCAGGATAGTAAAAATGATAGTTCGAAGTGCCGATCATTTTCTCAGGCGCATCCATACCCAGGGGTGCCAGAGTACTAAGCTCGGTGGCAGTATGGATGAACATTGGAATCTTCTCTGCAAATCCAGTCGCCTTGGCCGCCTTCATGGCATTCACCATGTTGGCCCCCCCTGTAGCAAAGATCACTGCATCGGGCTTAGCTGCCGTAATCGCAGTCAGGTAAGGTGTCAACTCCGGCTCTCCTACCTTCCACCATGATTGTCCGATGAGCTCCACTTTTGGTTTTAGCTTCTTGAGATTGCCCCAGACGCCATCCGCAAGGGCATGGCCATACTCATAATCATCACCCGCGATCCAGTATTTCACATAGGGTCTCTTCGCTAAACCAGCCGCTGCTGCTTTACCGATCATCGCTGTATTTTCGGTAATGGAGAAAACATAGCGATGTCCTTTCTCCCCGGTGATCTTATCGCTCTTGGAAAAAGTGACGAGGAAAGGTATCTTCTCCGTTTTGCAATACTCAGATACCGCCAAGAGTCGCCGCGCTATTGATGGTGCCCATCAGGATGTCAACTTTCTCCATCATGACTAGTTCTTTGGCCATGCTTAGACAAATATCCACCTTGAATTTGTCATCCCTGGTGGTAAATTCGATTTTTCTTTCGAGAACCCCGCCTTTCGCATTCACTTCATCGATCGCCAACTTAAAAGCATCACGAACATCGTAAGTAAAGGTGGTGGCTGGTCCGGAATAGGTATCAATAATCCCTATTTTAATCGGACCCTGGGCTTTGACATCCACAGGATACAGAAAAAATATGCCACAGCCAACATGGAAACAAATAAAGCAACTGTTCTTACACTAACAATTTGTTTCCATTTTTTACCTACCTCCTCAGTTAGTTTGTATGATTTTAGGAAAGGGAGTGGACCGCTCCAGCCCCTCTTGAAAATTATGATCCTCCTCGAACCTTCTTGATCTCTTCACAGGTTGGCATAATATCCTTCCCGGTAAAAGTGACGATATCAGAAGAAATGAGGAAATCATATTGGGGGACCTTCTTGGTTACACCTAAGAACATTGGAAGGACTGCCTGATGATCACAGGCTCGCATCTCTACCTCGCCTGCAGGGCTATCGACCTTCATCCCTTCCATGGCATTGATAAACTTCTCTTTATCGATGGCACCTGCCTTGATAAATGACTTGGCAATTAAATGGGCTGTAATGTAAGCATGGAAAGCCGGAAATCCAGGAGGGCCTCCATAGGCATCCTGGAAAGCCTTGACAAAAGCTTTATTGGCCGGAGTATCGGGATGATAAAAATGGTAGTCCATCGTACCCATCACACCTTCAGGGGCTTCTTTGCCTAACGGTTTGAGAACGGCATGGTCTGTGGCTGTGTGCATATAAACTGGAACCTTTTCGTGAAACCCGGTGGCTTTACATGCCTTAAGGGAATTGGTCATGGTAGCTCCTCCCCCGCATATAATCACTGCGTCGGGTTTTGCCGCCAAGATAGACGTTAAATACGGTACGAGATCAGGCTCACCCACTTTCCACCATGATTGTCCTATCAGCTCCACCTTAGGCTTTAGTCTCTTTAGATTTCGCCAAATACCATCCGCAATGGCATGACCATACTCATAATCATCACCTGCAATCCAGTATTTGATAAATGGTTTCTTGCTCAAAGCAACTCCTCCGGCTTTGCCTGCCATAAAGGTGTTTTCAGCCGTCGAAAAAACATAACGATGCCCTTTCTCCCCGGTGATCTTCTCGCTCTTCGAAATCCAAACGATAAAGGGTATTTTCTCCGCTTTTGCATAGTCGGATACGGCCAAAGAAACAGCGCTATTGATAGTACCTACCAATAGGTCCACCTTCTCCATCATGACCAGCTCTTTGGCTGCACTCAGGCCAACATCCACCTTAAATTTAGTGTCACGGGTAGTAAATTCGATCTTCGTCCCTAAAACGCCCTTCTTGTTAATCTCATTTAATTCCAATTTAAAGCTATTCAGGGCATCATTGGCAAAAACTGCCGCTGGTCCAGTGTAGGGGTCAAGAATCCCTACCTTGATCGTCCGCTGGGCATTCAGCATTGGAGAATACATAAAACCAATAGAAGTGATTAAAAACAACGCCAATAATGTAAATTTTTTCATCTCTTTTTGCCTCCTCATTACATTGAGTGTAGTGAATATCCTTAAACCTAACCCTTGTATCACCTCCTAAATACCTGAAAATAATTCATATTCCTTAATAACAAAACAGACCCTATATTCTCAAACTTAGCTCCTAATTGCTTCACATTGTTTCCCTCACAGTTTAAAATTAAATCAGACTTTCACAGATTTTTTCTTCAAATCCGTTGCTCAAATAGTGGAATTCAAATGCCTGCTGTTCTCAGGTGCCCAGCCAAAAACCCTTTCCCAAACCTCCTTGCTTTCCATACACAGGTAGATAAAAAGATCCGGGTCTACCTCTTTCAACCATCCCACCATCTTTTGATACATCTCCACCCGAATCTCTTTCAAATAACGGAATTTGGCATCTCTTCCCGGAAATAATTCTCCCAGAAACACTTTGGTTTTGGGAAAACGTTCCTCTGCGATGGCCTTGAGTTTGGGTGGATAACGAAATCCTCCGAGACTGATCCAGACCACTCTTTTGGGATCGATCTGTTTGAAAAGTTGAAGGATCGTCTCCTGATATTCTTTCTCCCAGCCCTCATGGTAAATGAGGGGGTCAAAATGAAATCCCAATGGATAACCCTTCTCCTGACATTTTCTTGCTGCATCAATTCGTCTCGTTCAATGGAGCAGTCCTCATCTCTTCCTCTTCGATCATTTTGGGAGGATTGAGCGACCAGGAGACGACTGTTTTCCCTCGATGATTAAAATGAAGAAGGTGATCGACATTGGCTGACTTTGTCTTTAGTTCCAGAATTCCATTATGTCCTTCTCGCAAAAAATGGGATGAGAAACTGTGAAAATGGAAAGATGGATTCCAAGGCTAAGCTGTCAGAAAGTTCTCCTGTTCCCAACCGAAGGAGGGACTGATGATCGTTCGAGAGGAAAGCATCGATCTCTTGAAGAAGGTCATCCCAGTTGGTGTAAAGGGTGAGAAATGGATTATTGAGGTATCCTTGAAGGACGCAGTAGGAGCAATCCATCGGGCAATTGGTGATGGCATTGATCACATAGTACCCGCAACAGATATGATTGGAAGTTCCCGGACAGGGCTTCAAACGTCTTCCATAAAAATGGGTAATGAGAAGATGTTTTTTCCCGATCCCAATCGGATCGGGCATAGAAAAAAACTGTTTGATCAGAGACCTCTTGTCCTGAACCGTTTCTATGGGAATATCGGGTAAGGCTTTAAGAATGGTTTGTGAAACCGAATCCTTCTCAGCCTTTTCGTCGAGATAAATTTTTTCGATCTGAAAAGGAAACATTCACTTTAAATCCATCTCAAACCCTCCTTAACTCCCTACGCTCCCTATTCAAAAGTCAGTTGAGGATAATTAACCATGACCTCGCTTGCCCTTAATCTACATGGGATTTAGGCAGGGATTAAGTGCTCCGCAGAATCTCCTGAAACTCTTCCTTATCCGCAAGGATGGACAAGGAAGAAAGGATGGACCGATATTCCTCCATCGTCTCAAATTGAAATTCGACCCTCAACCCCCTTCCCTCAAAAAAAGGGGGATGATGAAACGATAGATTAGAAGGTAAATTTAAATCTTTTCTTCTTTTTCTCAAACCCCTCTTCCAATTGATGCATCTTTGGATAACGGAGAGTCATGAGAACCTTTTTTACGCGCTCCGTTTTCTGAGACGGAGTAAGTTCCTTTTGGGAAAGGATGGCTTGAATTTCTAGCCGTCTCACAATTTCTCTGGCTGACCATTGATCTCTTCGAGAGATTTCCTCTAAAAGAGTGAGGACCTCTCTCAAACGATTCTCACCCAATTTAAGTGGGGAGATCAGAGAAAGGACGGCCATTCGATCATCAGAAGTCAGAGCAGATAGTCTTCGTATGTTGGAACGGGAAACCTCCTCTCTTCAAGACATACGTTTTGATTTCGTCCTCCATCTGGGCAAGGGAAAGGTAGGTATTTAAAATCTTTTCATTGGGCTCCAATGAAAAGAGGGGGAGGAAGGTGTTGATGACCGTATCAGGATCGATTTGGAAACGATGAATCAATTTCTCCAGAGCCATGGCCTTTTCAACGGCATTGAATCCTCGGGTCGTCAGATTCTCATGGAGAGAAAGAGAAAACAATTGAAATTCATCCATCTCTTTTTCCTCAAACACCCTTGACTCAATTTCCGATTTTCCCAATTCCTTCATCACGGAAATTCTTCTGAATCCACAGATAATTTGGTATCCACCCAACTTCTTCCTTAAAAGCACGGGCTGAATTAATCCCTATCTGTTCAATCGAAGATCGAAGCCTTTGGAGATCGGGTAAATAGTTTACGGAAAAGGTCTCATCCGATAGGTCAATTTGTTGAAGAGGTATCTTTTGAATTGGTTTCATATTGACGCATCCCATAACGAATCAGTCCAATGGAAAATGGAAACTGTAAATTATTTTTGCATTAATTTTGAATTTTGCAATTTGCAATTTTCAATTTGCAATGAGTTTCTTTATATTTCTATTCCATATCGCCTCATGATCTCCTGATAGCGCCTTCCCTCCATCTCATTCCCTCTTTTTAAAAAACCTTTGTAAAGGATATGACATTTCTTCTTCATCTCCTTGAGAATCATCTCCCTCTCTTCGGGTCCGATATAAGGCTCCGACAGAAGCTTTTCCAGAGCCATCACCCGGTAGCGGTCATTTCCCCACGATTTCTGCGAGAGTTGGTCGGGATGTCCCCCCCGTTTGACAATCAGTTTTCGGTTGATAAAAAAGATAGGAAACCGGGCAGAGACCCTGAGCCAGAAATCATAATCCTCACATACAGGAAGAGCTTCGTCAAAGAGGCCCACTTTTGAAAAAAGCGTCTTTCTCATCATCACGGAGGAAGGGCTGATGATACAGAGGGGAAGGCATTTTTCAAAGATCCAACCGGAATATTTAGCATGCTTAAGCATGGGGTTGACTCTCTTCCCTTTACGAATCCAGATCTCATCGGTGTAACAAAGGGGATAATGGGGGTTATCATCCAGGAAGGCGACTTGAATCTTCAGCTTCCCCTTCACCCAAAGATCGTCTGAATCCAGAAAGGCAACATATTTACCTCGTTCATGAAGAATCCCTCGGTTTCTGGCAGCGCTTACCCCTCTGTTCTCAGAATGTTGAATGAGTTTGACCCTTCCTCCATATTGCTTCATCTCCTCTGCGGTTCCATCGGTGGAGCCGTCATCCACAACGATCAGTTCCATATCTTCAAAATCTTGAGCGAGGACCGAATCCACCGCCTCTTTCAACATGGGAAGACGATTATAGGTGGGAATAATGACAGAGACTTTAGGCATGGTTCAAAAATAATAGTTCGGAGTATTGGAGTTCGGAGTTCGGGGTAACAATAAAGAATTAATCTAAAATCCTTAAAATCTCCGAACTCTGAACTCCGAACTCCATAACTTTACTATCAAATTAGGCGGCTCGCCGCGTCCTTTTTTTCAATCGGCTGATTCGTTTTCTCAAAATCACAGCCTTCTTGAAATTTCTCTGTTGGAGGAGCTCCTCTCTTTTGGCTCTCAGCTCCTTTACCTTCTGTTTCAACTCGGCCACCGTTAAAACGACTTTCTCCTTTTTAGCAATAATGTGCTTCTCTTTCTTGCGTTCTGGTTCAGGTAATGCCTTTGGCGGCACGAATGGCTGTGATCAATTCCTCTTTTTTCATTGCGTGGACGCCATGGATTCCTGGCAATCCGAGGGCCACCTCCCTCAACTCTTTGGCGGTCATCTTCTCTAAGGGCTTCTCTTTCTTTTCCATATTATCTCCTCCTCTTAAAATTATAAACGAATAGAACGAATGGTAACGAATATCTCGAATATTATTTAAATGGGATATAAATTCGTCAAATTCGCTGTCATTCGTGTTATTCGTTTGCTTTACTTATAAGTGTTCAATCCCTAACTCGATGGTGACTTCAAATTGTCCTCCAGGCTCCAAAACCAACGGCCAGTAAAGGAGCAGGCATGAACCTTGGAAAATCTTCTCGAACCCGCTCTCCGAGAGCGATACGGTTTCAATAGGAAAACGCCAGAGATGGCAACTCTTATCCATTTTTAAAACCACTTTCATCTTGTTCCATTCATCAAGCAATTGGACCTCTGTAATCTCGTCCAAAGTTCCCCTGCTGGCCAATCTTCGGTCTTCCAGTTTGTGTCCAGGGATATGATAATACCGATCCGACGCATCTCCGGCTAAAAGATTGATATTCAATTCGATGCCGAAGTTTGTTTTTCGCTTCTCCCCTGAATAAGTCATTTGATAAGCCGCCCTAACGATTGTTTGATGGGTTGAAATAGAAAAACTTTTTTCTATTTTAATCGTATCCTTTCCCCCCTCCTTACAGAGACCTCCTGACCGAGAGAAAAGAACTTCCTGACGCCTTCCTCTTCTCTTTACCTCCATTTCATACGGTTCATTAATAAAATCCCCTTCCTCCTGATATTGGCATCTTCGAAATGATTCAAAATCCATCGGCTCAGCCATAAAATGGTCCAGGAAAGAGACCTTTCGATACCCATCAAAAAGGAGATATTGATCTAACCCTTCCTCCTTTGAATTAAAAATCTCGTGGATGGTCTTCGTTTTCGTTTCAGATGCCTCATCCCTTGACGCCTGCTCCTGGACTTCCAACAATTTTTGATGATAGCCCTCTTTTCTTCGGGTAAGGGTATCAAGGATATTAAAGGCCCTTGACCGATCATCCATTTCCAAAAGACTTCCACCCCGGCTGCTAAAAAGGAGAACCGCTTCAGGGTTTTTTAGAATCAATTCCTCATCTCCATCACCATTGAAATCCAACCTTTCCAGCTCAATCCATTCTTTCTCTCGATGCATCTTTTGATCATGAAGGGCCTCTGCCTTAATTAAGTTTTCATAAATCGCATGGCGTAAATGAGGGAGATAAAGTCCCCCAAAAACTCCATGCCAATAAGCATCGTTACACTGGGCCCGATGGAGATACAGAAGGGGATCCTGATCTTTGGGGACAGGCCTTCGTTTTTCATCTCCGATTTTCTCTCGAAGATGGAGGACCCTTTTATGGAGATCGTTCGATTCCGGATATTTGGCAAAAAAGTTTCTCCAGAATCCACCTTTTAAAAATCTTCTGATCTGCTCACCCTCAGGCGATTCCTTCAGTTTCTCAACGACTTTTCCATATTCCACCATCGCCTCGGTGGGAAGGCTCCATTCATCCATCTCCATATAGGAAGAACAGGAAAGATAAATTCTACCGAGCGGTTTTGACTGATGGGCATAGGTTCCTAGTGGCATAGGTTCAATCCAATCTAAATGATCTCCGATCAGTTGGAAGAAACGTTCTAACCACCCCTCTTCATAAACCGAATGGTAGGTATAAGGCCAGATCCCAAATTTCTCACCATCATCGGCAAAAATAGCTGCGCGAGAAGAATTTCGAAGTCGTGAGAGGTACTCTAAAGTTTCTTCTGGAGGATGGAAGGGGATGATGTATCGAAGCGTTTCACTTCCTGGAAAAACCTTTAGAACCTTGGCATCCTCCTCGGTGAGGTAATAACCATGTAAATCCTCTTCTCTCAATCCAGATTTCTTGAAGTGATAGTCATCGATCGTTATATATTCCACACCTGCTTCCTTTAAATATTTGGGAAGGTGGGGCTCCCAGATCCTTTCTGCCAACCACATCCCTTGAGGAGTTACTCCCATCTCTTCCTTGATGGTTTGGGTCAACCTTCTGATCTGCCCAACTTTATCAGAATCGGGGATGACTGCTAAGATCGGCTCGTAATATCCCCCGGTGATCATCTCCAATTGACCTTTTTTGACCAGCTCTTTTAATGTTTCCAAAAATTCTGGGTGGCGATCTTTAAAAAAATCCCAGAGGACCCCGGTATAATGAATGGAGATCTTCATGAATGGATATTTTCTGAGGACTTCAATGAACGGAAGGTAGGCTTTTTCATAAGCATTTTCTAAGATATGAAGGAAATTTCCAACAGGCTGATGATTGTGAACACAAAAAAGGAAGGCAACCTTCTCCATGGACGGTAATTTATATGATTTCCATGGCCAAATCAACCCCTCTTGGAATTAAAAAGGGGCTAACATCATCTGTTAACCCCTTTATTTATTCTGGCGGGAGCGATCCCGTGAAACTCAACGGGACAACCTTCCCGACTTACACTCGGGACGTTCTAACCAGTCGCTCAATATATGCTCGATTCTTCTTCTCCTTCATCTCTCGCTCACGTTTCATGCTTCAGACTCGGGAAGAAACTTCTCTGATAAATCACCACGGAATCTACCTTTGTGTATGACTCCTTCGCTGCATTATGACGATTTAGCTCTCAACCTAATTTGACCGATATAATAACTACCATCTTTCTCACTCTGGAGAACTGCTAGACCTCGTTATGACAGCTCAAAGTCCCGTCCGCTACATTCTGGCGGGAGCGACGGGGATCGAACCCGCAACCTCCGCGACAGGCCGGCGCTCTAACCAATTGAACTCGATGCCATGGCTTATTTAATCTCAAACGCTATGCCTCGAAACACATGGCTTTATCACTACTTCCGGGAACACCGGGACGCTCTAACCAAGACTCGTCCGAACTTCTGCCGTGATTGTGACGTTGAATCCTATCTTACATCGCAGCCTGTAACCCAGTTAATAACGCCACCCTTATTCACTCTGGAGAATCTGTATGAATTCATTATCCAATAACGCAAAGTCCCGCTCTCGAGGCACAGGATTCATGCTGGCGGACGACAGGGGATCGAACTCGCAACCTCCGGCGTGACAGGCCGGCGCTCTAACCAATTGAACTACGCCCCCTAATTTTATTCGGAGTTATGAGTTCGGAGTTCGAATTCTTAACGATTCAAAATAATTCTTTGAACTCTCAACTCAAAACTCAAAACTCAAACTCCCGTTGCTCCATACAACTCAATGGTAGGCGGAACAGGGATTGAACCTGCGACCTCCGGCTTGTAAGGCCGGCGCTCTCCCAACTGAGCTATCCGCCCTTTCTTGTAGAGCTTAATTTTATGGAATCGCCCTTCCGATGTCAAGTTCAGGCGACCTCGGCCTCTTTCTCATAAAGGAGAATCGGGCTTTCGTGATGGAGAACAACCTCTTCACTGATAATACATTCACGGATGTTCGATTGGGAAGGAATCTCATACATCACATCCAACATGGTGTTCTCCATGATCGCGCGAAGACCCCGGGCCCCGGATTTTCTCTTGATGGCCTCCTTGGCAATGGACATCAAAGCCCCTTCGGTGAATCGCAGTTTAACATTTTCAAATTCAAAAAGTTTTTGATACTGTTTCAGCAGGGCATTCTTCGGCTTCTTCAAAATATCCACTAAAGCATCCATGCTCAGTTCATTCAGAGTTGCAATCACCGGAAGTCTACCGATGAACTCTGGAATCAATCCAAACCTCAAAAGATCTTCTGGTTGGACCTCTCTCAGTAATTCTCCCATGTCCCTCTCATGCTGAGACTTAATATCCGCCCCAAATCCAAGGGTCTTCCCTCCGATCCGTTGCTCCACTAATTTTTCCAGCCCGACAAAGGCCCCACCACAGACAAAAAGGATATTGGTCGTGTCGATTTGAATAAATTCCTGTTGCGGATGTTTTCGACCTCCCTTGGGAGGGACACTGGCAACGGTCCCTTCGATGATTTTCAGGAGGGCCTGCTGAACCCCCTCACCTGAAACATCCCGTCGTGATGGAGGGGCTATCCGATTTTCTCGAGATCTTATCGATCTCGTCAATATAGACAATTCCTTTCTGAGTGCGTTCGATATCGTAATCGGCGGACTGGAGAAGACTCAGAATAATATTTTCTACATCCTCGCCCACATATCCCGCTTCGGTGAGACAGGTGGCATCCGCAATCGTGAATGGAACGTCAAGAATACGGGCCAGCGTCTGGGCAAGGAGCGTTTTTCCTGATCCAGTCGGTCCGATGAGGATGATATTCGATTTCTGGAGTTCTACCTCTCCTGAGGCAACGCGGGAATCAATCCGCTTGTAATGGTTGTGAACCGCCACCGATAAGATTTTTTTGGCATGCTCTTGTCCGATGACATATTCATCCAACTTGGCCTTGATCTCCATGGGTTTGGGTACGGTTAACCTTCCTGGGACAAAACGCTCCTCCGTCTCTTCTGCGATGATCTCATTACAAAGCTCGATACATTCATCACAGATGTAGACCGTGGGGCCAGCTATGAGCTTTCTGACTTCATCCTGACTTTTTCCACAGAAAGAACAATGTAAGACGGTCCCATAATTCCCTCCGTTCGCCTTCATCATCTTCTCCTTTCTGCCCCCCTTGAGGACTACCCTTGAGGTCGGAGGGGACGCTGGATGACCACCTCATCAACGATACCGTATTCCTTCGCCTGATGACCAGACATATAAAAATCTCGATCGGTATCCGCTTCAATCCGTTCCAATGATTGAGAAGTATGTCTGACCATGATTTGATTCAGTTCTTCTCGAAGCCGCAGGATCTCCCTCGCCTGGATGTCCACATCCGAGGCCTGTCCCTGAAACCCTCCCATCGGCTGATGGATCAGGATCCTCGAATGGGGAAGAGCAAATCGTTTCCCCTTCTGACCTGCTGCAAGCAGCAGAGCTGCAATGCTGGCTCCCTGCCCCATGCATAACGTGGACACCTTGGGCCGAATATATTGCATCGTATCGTAAATTGCAAGCCCGGACGTGACAATCCCTCCTGGGGAATTGATGTAGAGATGAACATCCTTGTCGGGATCTTCCGATTCCAGAAAAAGCATCTGGGCAATGACCAGGTTGGCCACGTCATCGTCGATCGCCGTCCCAACAAAAATGATTCGCTCCTTCAAAAGACGGGAATAGATATCATAGGCCCGCTCGCCTCTTCCATCCCTCTCAATCACAATCGGTATCAGTGTCATCGTTTTTTCCCTCAAATAGAATTTAGGTTTGCTTTCTCGAGCAGAAAATTCAAAGTTTTATCCCGGATGATCCCCGTCTTCACTTCGGGGAGGAGGCCATTCTTTTCGTAATATCGTTTTACCACATCAAATTTCTGATGCATCCTCTCCGAGATCTCTCTCAAACGGTCATTCGCTTCTTCATCGGTGACTGAAATCCCTTCTTGACCTGCGATCTTCTCAAGGATGAGGAACGTCCTCACCTGTTTTTCAGCCATGGTCTTATAATCCCCTTGAAGTTTTTCCTCTGTGAGGCCCAAATTTTTAAGTTCCAATCCTTGGGCAGACAGTCTCAACTTCGTATCCGAGACGAGGGCTTTGGTTTGTTCCTCCACTAAACTCTCGGGGACCTCGAAGGGATTCGCTGCAAGCAATTGATCCACCATTTGGTCTTTTAACTGCCGTTCTAATGCCAGCTCTTTCTCCTTTTCGATCTCTCCCCTCAATTTCGTTTTCAACTCCTCAAAGGATGAATAATCTCCTAAATCTTTTGCAAATTCGTCATCCAGAGGGGGAAGAATCTTCTCTTTGATCTCTTTGATCTTAACATGAAATGAAATCGTCTTCCCAGCCCATTTCTGATATCCATAATCCTCAGGGAAAGAGACTTCAATGTCACTCTCTCCTTCTGGCTTCACCCCGATCAACTTCTCCTCGAAGGCGGGGATAAATTGTCCACTTCCTACCTCCACCGTAAAATCGATGGCCTTCCCTCCTTCCAAGGGTTTGCCGTCCAGACTCGCTTCATAATCGATAATCACATAATCCCCGGCCTGGATGGGCCTGACGTCCGAAATCGTTTTTAAATTGGCGTGAAGGTTTTGGAGGGCTTTCAATCGCTCCTCGATTTCTTCGTCCTTTACTTCTTCCTTCTTCCCTTCGATCTTCAATCCTGTATACCCTTCCAATTTGATATCAGGTTTGACTTCAATCACAACGGAATACTGAAACGGCTTCCCATGCTCAAATTCTCCGGGATCGATCGTCGGTGGGGAAACGGGTTGAAGGTCCTTCTCCGAGAGGGCTTGAGGATAGGTATCCTGAATCAATTTTTGGACGACCTCGGCTTTGACATAATCTTTGAAATATCTCTCCAAGATATTCCTTGGAACCTTCCCAGGTCGAAAACCTTTGATCTTGGCTTTTTTCCCCAAATCCTTGTAGAAAGAATCAACCTCTTTGGCAATTTGGTCTTCAGGAATTTCTACCGATACCTTTTTCTTAATCGAACTGATCTCTTCAACGCTGGCTTTCATTCATCATCCTTATTAGTTCATTGAGTTATTGGGTCATTGGGCTACTAAAAACTGCTTACGACTTTCTGCTCACTGATAACTGGTTACTGATTACTGTTTACTTGATTTAACGTGGTGCCGAGGGCGGGACTCGAACCCGCACAGTCTTTCGACCACGAGATCCTAAGTCTCGCGCGTATTCCAATTTCGCCACCCCGGCTGTAAACCCTCTGCCATCATACTTCAGCAGGCATAAAACAATGAAAATGGTCTTTGGGTTAAGGTTACGAAGTCATGGTTTTGATTAATTGTCAAACGGTTATGGGTGACGAAACGACATCTAATCCCATTAGCTATCGAATCGATGGCCTCTGAACATCCTTAGTATTGGTGAGCCGTACAGGAATCGAACCTGTAACCTACTGATTAAGAGTCAGTTGCTCTACCTATTGAGCTAACGGCTCCCCCATCAAAAAAGATCATTGCAAAATGGTCAATTAGCAATAGCAATTAGCAATTCAACTACCTTATTAATTTTGTATTGCTAATTTTGCAATTTGCATTGTTCATGTCTGAACGACATTGCATTCAGGCCAGCATGCACCCCGTGGTAAAATGGCGCCATACACCATGTAAGATGTATGGCAGCCCTAAACCTTACATGGTTTAGGGCGCGCCCGGTCCGGCTCGAACGGACGACCTGCGGATTCGAAGTCCGACGCTCTATCCAACTGAGCTACGGGCGCTTTGGGGTGAGTGAAGGGACTCGAACCCTCGACCACTGGGGCCACAACCCAGTGCTCTATCCAACTGAGCTACACTCACCATCAACAAGCTCATTGCAAAATGATCAATTAACAATGACCAATTAGCAATTGAAAAATTAAAAAAGATTCAACCCCAATGCTAACTTTACCTTGTTAATTTTGTAATTTGCATTGACTACTATGTGGCGCCCTGAACGACATTGTATTCAGGGCAGCCATGCACCCTACGTGGTGCATGGCGCGCCTGGAGGGATTCGAACCCCCGACCCACGGATTAGAAGTCCGTAGCTCTTTCCATCTGAGCTACAGGCGCTTAATTGCTAAATATACGACTTCTTTGAGTTTTGGTCAAGACGAAATTACCCAATACGATTTAAACTCCTTAAGTTATTGAGTAATTTCGTCATTGAGGCTTTAAGCGACGATACGGGTAATAAACATTGCGACCAGTCAGTAGTCTGGATTAGATATAAACTGGGTGGAGATGAAGATAGACGAATCACACTAGCCTTCTCGAACTAAGAGCTGACTTAAAAATTGAGTCAGAGGGGTTGTGCCGATGGGTTATTTTGTTAAAGTGTTTGAAGGTCTACGGATGTTCAATGCGGATTTCTTCGAGGTGGGTTTGGAAGCATTAGATAGGAATATGGTAGGCTAAGTAGATCTGGGAGAGATGCCAAAATTCCCTTAAGTATAATAATCAGCATTCTCACTTTCGTAGGAAAGTGAGAAAGACTTGGTTGGTATGATGTTAGGCTTGAGGAGAGGATGTAAGGTCTTCGAGGCGGGTTTGAAAACGGCGGAGGGGAATTTGGTGGGATAAACAGATATGAGAAAGTCGATCGAGTTTCTCCTGGGAGATATGATCGAAGGAGAGGATAACCTCTGAAATGGAATTCTTCTCAAGGATCGTCTCTAAGGAATCGATGGTCCCGAGCACAGGATAGCCATTGATCACCTTCTTCTGGTTCCGAAGATCATCATCAATAAAACCAACAGGCCTCAGATCTAATCCAGGGTTAGCAAGAAATTCGTTAAGGGCATTACCCCCACCCCTTCCAGCACCGTAAATTAACACGTTTTTTCCTTGAAGATGATTCTTCGTGGCGTGAAGATGCTCCAGAATCCTAAAGGAACCTCTTGCCGCCACAACCAAAAGGACCAAAAGGTTAAAATCGATCACCAACACAGCCCAGCTCAAAATGCCAACCCCTGGGATGACCCATAGAATGAGTGTCGAAGCGATGCTACCCAATAATACCGCCTTTCCTATTTTCAATAAATCATCAATATTCAGGTATCGCCAGGCTCCTTTGTAAAGCCCCACAAAGTAAAAGATGATGATCTTGGTTGCAAGAACTAAAGGAAGAGTAGATAAGTAGTAATTTTTTGCTGGAGTGAAGTGGCCTTCAAATCGAAGTAAAAAGGCCAGGTAATAAGATATAGAAATCATAGCCATGTCCACAAAGACCCTGAGAATTCTCCTATTCACCACAGGTGTATCAAAAAGGGGAAGAAGGACTCCATTGCTCAGAATCTGAATCTCACTATATCCTAATTTTCCGATGCCAATATAGGAAGCGACAGCGATTGCGGTAAGAAGCAGGGCATAATTGATATTCTTGAAGTAGCTAAACGAGAGAGCGATTCCTCCGAGGATTAAAGAGACTCCGTAAAGGAAGAGAACTGCTTTTTTTTGTGTGAATCCTATCTGGATAAGTCGATGATGAATATGTTCCCGATCTGCCCTGAACATACTCCACCCATCAAGATAGAAGAACTTAACCACATTCTTTTCTGGGTCGACTTCCATGATATGAAGAGATTTGAGGAGACGGCGGAACATGGAGAGAGCCGTATCCATGATCGGGAGACCAAGGGCAACGATAGGAATGAGGACAGCGATGGTTGTTGTACCCTTTAAGCTCCCCTGGAGAGAGAGAATAGAAAGGATGAACCCAAGAAAATAGGCTCCTGAATCTCCCAAAAAAATAGAGGCGGGATGAAAATTATACTTTAAGAATCCAAGGATACTCCCAGCCAAGATAATGGAGATCAGTGTAATTTCGATATTCTGTTGAAGGAGGGAAATGCCGAACATGGCCATACAGGCGATGAAACAAGTCCCTGCAGCCAGACCATCGAGGCCGTCAAGGAGGTTGATGGCATTGGTGATGGCAACCACCCAGAGGACGGTGACCGGGACTGACCAGATTCCAAGTTTAAGAGTACCAAAAGGTAAAGAAATCACATCGATCTTGTAATAGGTCAGAGCGACCATTAGCCCAGCGATGATTTGGAACAAGAATTTGACACTCGGAGGCATCCTTCGGAAATCATCCACTGCACCCAATCCGAGGACGATGGCCGAGGCGATAAGTAACCATACAAACTTTATCTCTTTCAGAAAGTTGAAAGGAAAATAGAAGAAACTGATTTGAGAGGTAATGAAAAGTACGAGAATAAAAGCGATGAATATCGATAGGCCCCCAAGCCTTGGAATGGGTTGGCTGTGAACCTTTCTTTCACCCGGCAAGTCGAGAGCGCCCATTCTTCTGGCAAATGATTTCACCATAGGGGTGAGGAAAAAAGAGAAACCAGAAGCTAAAAGAAAAAGGACTAAATATTTAAGCATATCTTTGAGCTATTGGGTCTATTGGGTTATTGGGTCTATTGGGTTATTGGGTCTGTTGGGTTATTTTTTCTATGCTCTTTTCTTTTTATCAAATTCTACTCATTAAAATCCATTCCGAAATCTCTCCGCCACGACCCGTGTCAGAAAAAGAGGGGCAGAAATGAGGGTCCGTTCCCACAGGCGTCCTGGCTCTTGAAGCAGGCGTGGTAGCCATTCCAGTCCATGATTTAAAAACCATGGAGGAGAGCGCTTGATGTTCCCTGCATAGAAATCGAAAACCGCACCTACCGCGCCTATAAATTTTACATCGAGTAGGTTTTTGTTACGATAAATCCATTTCTCCTGCTTCGGGGCGGTCATACCAACCCATAATACATCAGGTTTTGCTCGGTTAACTGCCTCTATCATCAACCGGTCATCATCAGGACTAAATTCTGATTTAAATGGGGGCGAATATAAACCCACCACTGTAATATTGGGAAAATCAACCTTCATCTTCTCCGAAATCTTCACTAACACTTCATCGGTCGAGCCTAGGAAAAAATAACGGAAATGCCCTCTTCCATTGAGAGCAAGGGATAATTCCCAAAAAATATCACTCCCCGTAATCCTTTCCCGAATATGTCCCCCCAGGATCTTAGAGGCGATGACAATGCCCACACCATCGGGGATGACAAGATCAGCTTCCTCTATGGCTTGAGAAAAAACCTTGTCCTTTTTTGCCATTTCAAGGGAATGGGGATTGGCACAGACAAAATATTTTGCCCTTTGGTTAGCCTCAATCCATGATAGGATTTGTTCCACGCAGGCATTTATGGTGGCGGTAGTGATTGGATAACCCATGATCTTCTCATTTCCTATTTCCATCGTCCTAAAAGTCTAAACAAAAATATTTGAAATTTTCCGGACCTGTCATCCTGAACTTGTTTCAGGATCTCATCCAATGGACAAATCGAGATGCTGAACCAGTTCAGCACGACAACAATGGGTTTCAAGATGTTAGAGATAAATTCTCAGAATTTAATGTGTAAGTATCTAACAAATTGCCAATGGGATCATTGATCTTATAGATCCCCAATTTTTTCTTGCGTCTGAGGATAGCCTCCTTATAAATTTCCATCAACATATCATAATTTGTGTCAGCCGTATATTTCTCCTCAAATTCTTTACGGGCGGCCTCAGCCATCGAGGTCAATTTTTCTGGATTCCCCCACAACGATCTTATCACATTCAAAAGATCAGTCGTATTCCCGGGCTTAAACAAAACGCCGTTGGTTTCATCATTTATAATAAAAGGGATGGCTCCTATTCGGGAGGCGGCTACAGGCACCCCGAGTGCAAAGGCTTCACGAATCACCATGGGGAATCCTTCAAAGCACAAAGATGGCAAAACAAGAAGCTTCGCTCTTGCAAGAAGTTCCTGTCCCTTTGAAAAAGGCAGTTGACCCAAGAAAGTTATCTTATCCTCCAACTTTTTCCCATGGACCAATTCTCTTATCCTTCTCGATTCCGGCCCTTCGCCGATCATCTCAAGTTTTGGGGCTGATTCGCCCCATAACCTCCAGGCCTCTATGAGGACATGGACTCCTTTTTCTTTCCCCATGCGTCCGATAAAAACGATCTTCTCCTCCCTCTCTCTCCATGGGAGTGGAAGAGGTGGACCTGGATAAAAATGAGGTTTTACATGGACAACCTCTGCGGGCAATCCCGCCTCTACCATCTTATCTTTCTGAAACTCTGTTAAGACAATAAATGCGTCGATCAGCCTGCTCCAGGTTCCCAATCTCCTATGCAACCCAATCATGATCGTCAAAGGAAGAGTGGCTAATCGGCTTTCCCGATAGCATCCATACTTGAGGGCTGGGAAAATGCTTTGTTTTTCAAGGCATTCTGTACATATGTTACTGTTTCGCATAGGGATGGCTGCCGCGCAAAAAATCCGATAATTATGAAGTGTTAATACCGTTGCTGTGGGGAATCCTTTTACTGCATGGAAAATAGAGGGGGATAGAAGTGGAAAGGTATTGTGAACATGCAGGATGTCCGGTTTTTCGGTTTTGAGTAATTGCCGTATTTTTGCTGCTGTAAAAGGATTCCAGGGAGTTGCCAGTCCACCCTGTAATTTACCAAAAAAACCTCTGTCCCTGATCTCGTCGCTGTGTCTCGAAAATTCAATGATCGAGTGCTCGTGAGACTTTAAAAGCTCCTTTTCTGCCAGATAGACACTATTCTCACCACTCGGAGCAGCAGAACCATAAAAATTGTGAGCAAGAAGAATCTTCAATCTGATTTCACATCATCGTCGAAGCGGTCGTTGCGTCTTGGCGTCGTTGGGTCTATTGGTTTCTTGGGTTTTTCTAGTTTATCTGGTCTATTTTGTTGATCGGGTAGATGGGGCTAGCGGATTAGTTCGATTTTGTATTGTTTACCCCTTTTTTATACGTGTCTAAAAAACCTGCAATTTTCTCAATAAACTGCTCAATATCGGATAAGTGGTTTTTAAGAATCTCATAAATCTCTTCCGGACCAACCTCATGATAGAGGTGTACCATCCTATTTCTGTAACCGGCCATCTTCATGAGGGTTCTTGAGTATTCTTTCTCTACAATCCCCTTCTCTCCAAGTTCAAGGGCAATTTTCTTATACTCAAGATCTTTAAACCCATAGGTCTTTGCAAGAAGGTGTCGACCAATGTCGAAGATCGCCTCTAATGAACGCCTCAAGTAACTTTCTCCTGCAGCCGGATTTCGCTTATCCGATAAAAATTCCTTTTTCTGCATCATCGAAAGCTTCTTGAGCTCGACGATACACTCTTGGATAAGTGAAAGGGTTTTCCCTATCTTATCAATGTTCAATTTCGAAATAACCATTCCTGATCGCCTCGAGAAAATCTCTCTCAAACTCAACTTTCTTAAAAGATAGGTCAGCAGCCTGCTTCATTACCATTTCTTCATAATCATCGAGGAAAGTTTCATCTTCGTAGTAGATCACCTGACCTTTTATAGCCTCATATTGAAATAGGGCATCCGTCTCCTGGAGCAAAACCAGATCCATCTTAAAAGGCTCAAAAAGAACCGAGAGATCAGCATAAAGTTCTTCGTAAACCATAAAAGGTTTTTCAGGCAACTTCTCAAAAACGACCCCGATGTCCAGATCAGTCCCTTTCTCTATCTCCCTTTCCTCTCCACCTAAAAAGGCTGTACCGGCTTCTTTCTGAGATCCGAAAAGGTAAGCAATTTCCACCTTATAACTTCTACACAAGTTTCTGAGGGATTCAACTCTCATACAGAATTCAGTTTACCATAATAGATCAATTAAATTAAATGAAAAATTCAGCCTGGATGGTCAAAAGCTTTAAGCTTTGAACTCTTTACACTTTGCCGTCCAATAGTTTTGGTATCCTACCCCTTTTCTTGTTTCCTTTTATCATAATAGGGGGGTGAGATCGACTGAAAAAATGCATTCGAAAAAAACTTTGAGCTTCTCAGGAAATGAAAAGTGTCTTTTCCTTTACCCCGTTAGAAAGCCCCGCTGCTTGCAGCGGGGATGAAGATATAATTCCCTCCGGGCCGGAGGCCTTCCGGGCCAGAGGCCTTTTAGAGCGAACACGGGGTTTAATGCCCCGTGTGAGCCTCCCCGTTGGAAAGTCGAAGACTTTCTAACGGGGTTTACCCCAAATTTTCGTTGAGTTTCAGCTTTAAGACTGAAACTCCGGGGGAATATCCACAACCCTTTCCCGGGCCATCTCTGCCCCGTAGGCAATGTAAGCCAAGATATCATCTTCTTCTAACCCTTGGTTTTGAAGGTTTAACCCAGAAATCGTTTTAAGCTTGCATGTTTGATTCAAGTCGTCGGATTACTGTAAGAACTTGATCTCTGTAAGCCAGCAACAACCGCTTGGGTATACGTATCGACACCAGTTTGGCGCGCAGGATATCACGATACCAACCAGTGTCTAGTTCTAAACCAGTGCCCGCTTCATGGGGCGGTTGGTGGTTTTGGTCATTTTTGCTCCACCGCTCAGCCCAATACTCAACTACCTCTTGTGGCTCATCTAAGCTATTGCGGTCGAACTGACCCGGTTGGTCCTCTGAATGACGTGCTTCGCCGCTGGTGTAATCCAGCATATGCTCAAACGAATCATACCAGAGGCCAAGTAAATGCCCTACGAATGCCTTTGCTTCCCAATCGAGATCGTTCATCAGTTCTCGAAAGGCAGGCGTGAAGTGGATCTGATTGTCTTCATCCAATTCAGCGATTTGAACCCATTCTTCGGTTCGACTAATCGTCATGCCCATTGCCTCATATAAGTGGTTTACGGCATCAGTTCTCCCATCAAACCTATCATGAACATGAGGTAATTCTGGTGAGGGCGAATAACAGAAAAATTAAGTCAGGATTAATAGAATTTGGAAGGGAAGAGCAAGAAAGAAGTTAAAAATATGGAAATT
>CAWFSX010000037.1:0-32926 GCA_963818595.1 uncultured delta proteobacterium | reverse complement strand
CATGGTAATTTTTAAAGTCAATTTGGGATAGCGGCGATGAATTTCGATTACGATGTCATTGTGGTGGGCGGAGGACCTGGTGGTTCAACAGCGGCAAGGTTTTGTGCCAAGGCTGGGCTGAAGGCCCTCATTATTGAGAAAGAAAAATTTCCAAGATACAAACCCTGTGGAGGTTGTCTATCTACAAAAACGGTTCATCTGCTTGGCCTCAATCTCACTTCTGTCATTGAAAATACCATCTATGGTTCAAAATTCACTTATCGTTCCAAAGATCCCTTTTTCATCGAAACCAAAGATCCCATTGCATTTTTAGTAATGAGGGATCGCTTCGATCAGCTTCTCATCAATAATGCCTTAGAGGAGGGTGCAGAGATACTGGAAGGAGAGAAAGTGACCGGAGTGGAGGAGAAGGGTGATGGGGTTGAGGTGGAATTGGCGAAAGGAAAGAGATTTCATAGTCGATATCTCATCGGTGCAGACGGACCAGAGAGTATTGTTGCCAGGTCTTTACCGTTACCGTCACGGAGGAACAATGGAAATGGGATGGCGGTAGAAAGTGAGATTCCATTTGATTCGTCCATCCATTTTCCACAAAAGGAACTTCAATTTATCCATTTAGATTTCGGGAGGATTCCAAATGGCTACGGCTGGGTCTTTCCTAAAAAGGAATATCTTTCCATTGGAATTGGTGGCATGTTCAGAGAAACGAAGAAGATGAATCCCCGCCAATACTTCAGTGACTTTCTCAAAGGGCTGGACTATATTCCTAAAGGAAAGACAGGGAGGGTGATGGGTCATCTCCTCCCTTCTTTTTATGATGAAAACCAGAAGGTCTCACAGGGGAGGTTTCTTCTTGTTGGCGATGCGGCCCATCTGATGGATCCATTACAGGGAGAGGGGATCTACTATGCCATTCGAAGCGGGATGCTGGCAGCTGAGGCAATCACGGAATGGAAAAAGGAAGGAATAGCACCTTCTGATTATTATCAAAAAGCAGTTTATTGTGACATCTATGGGAACCTGAAATGGGCGCTCACTTTTTCTCGTTTCGTTTTCCGGTTTACGAAGTTGGCCTATCGAACACTGAAACGCTATCCGGATTTGGGAGAGTTCTATCTCCAAGTCTTGGAGGGGAAGGAAACCTATCAGGGGTTTGTGACGAGAGTCAAAACAAGAATGAAGGACCTTCTTAAAGGAAGACTGAGTGATAAGATTAAAGAAGCCATGGCAAGGACGTGAGGATTTAAAAACAAAGGTCAGAAAGATCACTCTCCTTCTGGAAAAGCAATATGGGGTTCCCCGAAAAGAGGGTTCGGGGGATCTTCTTGACATCCTCATCGAGACCATTCTCTCACAGAACACCAACGATCGAAACCGAGACAAAGCCTTTCAGAGATTGAAAATGCGGTTTCCCCATTGGGAGGATATTACCGAGGCAAAAACACAATCTATTGTTTCAGCCATCCGACCGGGTGGATTGGCCGAGCAGAAGGCGAGGCGTATCCGTGAAATCCTTCATTGGATCAAAGAAAGGGAGGGGAAGCTTAACCTTTCGTTCTTAAAAACGATGGATTCTGAGGAAATTAAAAAAACGATTGGAGCCCTTAAAGGGATCGGTCCGAAGACCATTCATTGTCTTCTTCTCTTTGGTCTTGGAAGAGATGCTTTTCCAGTTGACACCCATATCCTCCGAATTGGGAAACGTCTTGGTTTTATTCCAGAAGGGATGAATGCAGAAAAAGCCCATACATGGATGGTCCCGCTCATCCCAAAGAAAAGGTCTTTGTCACTTCACCTCAACCTCATCCAATTTGGGAGATCGGTTTGCAAGGCAAAAAATCCCCAATGTCATAACTGTTTTCTTTCGGATGAATGTCTCTGGTTTTCAGTGCACATAGATTGGGATAGAGCGGAATTGTCATTCCCGTGTACGCGCCATAGCGCTTCCCCCAGCGTGAAAACGGGAATCCAGAATCGAAAAGATGTGGATTCCTGCTTTCGCAGGAAAGACAGTAGTCCATTCACATATCAAGGGATCGTTGGATGACTGGTCTCAAGGACGTTATCAGAAAACTCCTCCATATCGAAGACACACCTGAGCGAACGGCCTTGGCTTATTCCATTGGTATCTTCCTGGGTTTTTCACCATTTTTAGGTTTTCATACCCTTGCTGGCTTAGCCATTGCTTTTCTACTCAGATTGAATCGGGTGGCCATTCTTTTAGGAGTCTGGTCAAATACTCCCTGGTGGATTGTTCCCTATTATATGATTGCCACATGGATAGGGATGCGGGTGATAGGATTTTGGATTGATTGGGCGACACTCAAAGAGATTTTTCAATTTGGAGTGGATCAGGGATTTATGAGTTCTGATTTTTGGATCCGTATCGCTTCCCAATGGGGACTCCTTCTCTCTTTCGGGATCGGTTCATTGATTCTTTGTGTCTTTCTCAGTTTTGTTTCCTATCCTCTCTCTTTAAAGTGGATTCGATTCTATCGGTCACGCAAAAAAAGTGATTCGCATGGCGCATAGCGCAAAGCGCATGGCGAAAAAAACGTCTAATAGTCACATGGTTTCGTAGTGGTGTAGTCAAATGAAAACCATCCGACTATGTGACTACAAGACTACTCGACGGTAAGACTTTTATACCATTCAATCCTTGACAGCCATCCCTGTTTAATTGAAAAATAAATACGTATGGCAATCCCGATTAAAGAAAATTCCCATTCTCTTGATTCTTGGTTTGAATCAAAACCTTGGGGGAAGGGAAAACAGATTGGATTAAACCGTCTTGCAGGTTCTTCCAAGGCCTATCTTTTATCCCATTGGAAAGAAAAGGTGAGGGGGCCCCTGCTGGTCATCGTTCCTCATCTTCGGAGCGCCGAGATCCTCCTCGAAGATCTCCGGTTTTTTATGAAAGATTTAGAAGTCCCTACCTTTCTCTTCCCTCAATGGGAAACCCTTCCTTATGATGACATTCCTCCCCATCCTGAAATTATCAGGGAAAGGGTGAGAGTCCTTTTTTCTCTCCTAAAAGATGAGGAAGGGGTGATCGTCTCTTCGATCAAGGCATTGATGCAGAGGGTCCTGGCCCCGAACGATTTGAAAGAATCTGTTTTCTCCCTTTCCGTAGGAGAAGAGATCGAACGCGAGAGATTGATCCATTTTCTCCATGAGGGGGGATATACTTCAGCCAGGATAGTGGAGGAGAGAGGAGATTTTAGTGTCCGGGGGGCGATCATCGATCTCTATACTCCGTTTTATGAAGAGCCCCTTCGATTGGAATTTGATGGAGACCAATTAGAGTCCATCCGCTGTTTTGAGACAGGGACTCAACGATCTCTTCCCCAAGGAGCGATGAAAAATGCGATCCTTCTTCCAGCAAGGGATGTTTCGAGAGACTCCTCTGCTCAACCCCTGAAGACCCTTTTCGAATATCTGGAGGGAAATGAAGTCATCTTTATTGAAGAGGGTGACGAAGTCGAAAAGGAAGCCGAGGCCTTTTCTCATCTAATCAAAGAACATTATGAAAAGGCATTGTTAAAAAGGCGGTCCGTACCTCCACCGGAAGTCGCTTATCTCAATAACGAGGAGGTCTTGCTTTGTTTGAAAAGATTTCAAACGGTCTTTCTCCAAGGAGGACCCCTAGCCCCTGCCGCATGTCAGCAAGTTTTTTCTTTTGACATGGAGACCAATGAGAATCTTCAGAGGGAGATGAAAGCTGTCCTCTCTGCAAAAACGGATTCCCCAGAGTCGTCTCCTTTTTCGATCCTCCTGAAAAACCTCCGTGATTGGCAAGGAAAAGGAATGGGAGTCTTTATCGTTTCTCATACCCAGGGTCAAGCGGAACGATTAAGGGACCTTCTTTCTCAGTATGGAGTGGAGCCACGACTGGAAAAAACGAAAAGGTTCAGAGAAGTTCTTGACCCATCTGAAGGAGGTCTCATCCTTCTCGTTGGTTCCCTTTCCTCAGGTTTTCGAAACCCATGGGAGGGTTGGGTGATTCTGGCCGAGGAGGAAATCTTCGGTGAGAGAAGGCGGCTTCCTGAAAGAAAGATTCCGACGTCACTCACCTCTGCCTTATGGCAGAGGGGGGGGCCAACCCTGTCTTCATACAAAGAACTGGGAGAAGATGATTTTATCGTCCACATCGACTACGGGATAGGTCGTTACAGAGGATTGAAACATTTAAAGATTTGGGGAGTTTCGAACGATTATCTCCTCTTAGAATATCAAGACGGGGATAAACTTTATCTACCCGTGGATCGACTCAATTTAATCCAACGCTACATCGGAGGAAATGGGAGATCCCCGAGGCTTGATAAACTGGGAAGTCATTCATGGCAGAGGGCCAAGAAGAAGGCAAAGGCTGCTGTTTCAGAGATGGTGAAAGAACTCCTTGACCTCTATGCGGCCAGACAGGTCTTTGAAGGTTTTCAGTTTCCTCCTTTAGATCAGTTCTATAAAGAGTTTGAAGCCAGCTTTGAATATGAAGAAACCCCGGATCAGGTCCAAGCGATTGAAGAGGTGATGAAGGATATGGAAAACTCCAAACCGATGGATCGCTTGATCTGTGGGGATGTTGGATATGGGAAGACAGAGATCGCCATCCGGGCGGCCTACCGTGCCGTCATGAGTGGAAAACAGGTTGCCATCTTAGTTCCCACCACCGTTCTGGCCCAACAGCATCACCAGACCTTCTGTGAGCGATTCAAGATTTATCCTGTCGTGATCGAGGTCTTGAGCCGATTTAAAAGTCCCCGGGAGCAAAGAGAGATCATCGAACGACTGAAGGAAGGTAAAGTGGATATTGTCATTGGGACACACCGACTTCTGCAGAAGGATGTTTCTTTCCGAGATCTAGGGTTGGTGGTGATTGATGAGGAACATCGATTTGGCGTCTCCCATAAAGAGAAATTGAAACAGATGAAAAAATTAGTGGATGTGATCACGCTCACCGCAACCCCTATTCCAAGAACGCTTCAGATGGCGGTCTCTGGAATTCGGGATCTTAGCCTCATGCAGACTCCTCCTGAAAATCGCCTGTCCATTAGGACTTCCGTGATCCGTTATGATGATGAGGTCATCCGGGAAGCCATTCAGAGGGAGTTCGATCGAGGAGGACAAGTCTTCTTCGTCCACCCTCGCGTCCAGAACATCCAGATGATGGCCAACCATCTGAAGCGACTTATTCCAGAGGCCTCTCTGGCCGTTGCCCATGGCCAGATGAGGGAAAAGGAGTTGGAGAAGGTGATGCTCCAATTCGTCAAAAAGGAAATTAATCTTCTCGTCTGCACCAGTATCATTGAATCCGGTTTGGACATCCCGGCGGCCAACACCATTCTGATCCATCACGCAGAGCGTTTTGGCCTGGCAGACCTCTATCAAATCCGTGGCCGCGTGGGTCGTGGAAGCCATCAAGCCTATGCTTACCTCATCATTCCTGGGGCCCTAACCCTCTCCAGGGATGCCATGAGGAGGCTCCGAGCCATTCAGGAATTGAGCGAACTGGGATCTGGATTTAAACTCGCCCTTCAGGATCTGGAGATTCGTGGAGCGGGAAATCTCCTCGGGCCCTCTCAATCGGGAACCATTGCTGCCGTGGGATTTGAATTCTACACTCAATTGATGGAGAAAGCCGTCAGGGAGCTAAAGGGTGAAGAAGTGATCGAAGAGATTACTCCAGAAATTCACTTCCATCTTCCCGCCTTCATCCCCGAGGTCTATGTGGAGGACCCGGGAGAACGGTTGAGTCTTTATCGACGGCTATCTCTTTCTCGTTCTGATGAGGACGTGGAGATGATCCAAGAGGAATTGATTGACCGATTTGGAAAAATTCCTAAAGAGGTGGATCATCTTCTGGAGGTGATCAAAGTAAAGATTCTCCTGACGAGGTTGTCCATTAAAAAGTTGGAGGAGACTCCTTCTCAATTTGTCCTCACCTTTGATGAGACCACGCGGGTGTCTCCACAGAGGATAGTAGATTTTGTTCATCGAAGAGAGGGTAACTCTCGATTGACACCAGACTCTAAATTAATTATCGAAGGGTGGCCCGATATGAGGAAGAATCCTTTTGAAGCGGCTAAAAACCTATTGCAAGCCTTGGCCTGATATGATAGATTTCATCCTGTTCCTATTTATAAAGAGTGGGCAGAGATTGGACCCACAGGTCGATCCGCGGGGGAGATGATGATGAAAAGATGGGTCTTCTTTGGAATCTTGTTCTTCCTCTCTCTCTCTCTTCTGGTTGCCAGAAATCGGGGGAGGAAGGATTGGGGAAGAAAGAGCTGGTCAGGATCAACGATCTTTCTATCTCCCTAGAAGAATTCCAGCAGATGTTGGAAAAACAACCCTTGGAAGGAAAGATGAAGTTGTTGAGCGAAAAGGGGACAAGAGATTTTCTTGAAAATTATGTCATCCCCCGAGAGGTCCTTTTTCAGGAAGCCAAGAAGAAAGGCTTAGACAAAAATAAAGAAATTCTGGCCAAGATCGAGGATGTGAAAAGGGTCATCCTCATGGAAGCCCTTCTTGATGAGGTGTTGAGGGGAAAAGGTGAGGTTTCAGAAGAGGATGTCCAGCGATACTATAAAGAGAATCAAGCACTTTTTACGGAATCGCAGGAGATAAGGATTCGTCACATTGTTGTCAACTCGGAGCCCACCCTAAAAGAGGTGGTGACCAAACTCTCGCGGGGTGAAAGTTTTGAGAAGTTAGCGTCTACTTATAATATTGGTAATTTCAAAGAAGATGGAGGGAATCTCGGCTATATTCGGAGAGGGCAGTTGGCCCCCCCCTTCGCTCAGTTTGAAGAAGCAGCTTTTTCCCTGAAGAAGAGGGGGGAGATCAGCGAGGTCGTCCGCACACCCTTTGGGTTCCATATCATCCGGTTGGAAGACATGCGAGGAAGCGCCTTGAGGCCTCTGAATCAAGTCAAAGAGAGAATTCGTTTTTTCCTCCAGCCGAAGAGAAAACAGGAAGCCTATCTTGAATATGTGAAAGAGGCCAAATCGAAAGCTAACGTCCTGATCAACGAAAAGCTGTGGGCAGAGGAAGAAAAAAAAGAGGTGAAGCCAAAAGAAGAGAAGCCAAAAGAAGAGAAGAGATGAAAAGACCTCCACCCCTCCTCCCTTTCATCTCCCTTTTATTTTTCCTGTGGGGATGTAGCCAATGGGGGATGGGACTCCCTGAACATATGATCGCTCAAGTCAATGAAGAACAGATTTCGGTAGAAGAATTTGATCGAGAGTTTAAGGAATTGATATTAGAACCAGGTAAAGAAGCAAAGGGAACAGAACTTGGAGATCTAAAACAGGCTTATCTCGATCAAGTTATTGAACGCAAGATTCTCGTCCAAGAAGCCAGACGATTGGGAATCAAGATTTCCCAGGAGGAATTGAATCAGGCCATTTCTGAAATAAAAATGGATTATCCCGGAGAGGGATTTGGAGAGAAATTGGGTCTTAAAGGAACGACTTTGGAGGAATGGAAAAACCGGTTGGAAGAAAAATTATTAGCCGAGAAGGTCATCCGGGGTGCCTTCTATCCTCCAGAGAAAATCGATGAAAAGGAAGCCCTTCAATATTATGAAGACCATCGGTCTTCATTCCAGATCGCTCAGAAGGTGAGGGCACGTCAGATCGTTGTGGCAGACGGGGAAGAAGCGATCCAGATCCTAAAAAGGCTGAAAAAAGGGGAAAGCTTTGAGAAGTTAGCCAGGGAAAAATCATTAGGGCCTGAAAAGGTTCAAGGTGGGGATTTAGGTTATTTCAGCCAAGGGGAGAAACCCACTGAATTTGACTCTGTTTTTGAGATGGAAGTGGGTGCGATCAGCGAGGTGATCAAAAGCCCATATGGGTATCATATCTTTAGACTGGAAGAGAAAACCCAACCCCGGCAGATCCCATTTGAAGAGGCCAAGTTAGAAATCCTCCAAGAACTCGGACGAAAAAAAGGGGAGGAAAATTATCAGAAGTGGCTTAAGGATCTTAAAGGAAGGGCAATCGTAAGGGTCAATAAAAAGAGGCTTAGGTCATGAAAGGGAGTTGCGGGAAGATGGAAAAATTCTTTTTATTATTTGTGTTTTTTCCCCTTTTATTCGGGACGATCTCCTCAAGCGAGGCAGTGGTTGATCGGGTGGTGGCGGTGGTTAATCAAGAAATTATTACTCTCTCTGAAGTCGAAAAGTTCGCCAACCCTTTTCGAGAACAGATCATTACGGAGGATCGTTTGGAGAGGCGGGAACAATTGCATGGGGTTTATCGAAAGGTACTGGAAAGGCTGATCGAGGAGAAATTGATTGACCAGGAAGTGAAAAAAAATGGGATTAAAATATCCAGTAAAGAGGTCGAAGCCACCGTAGAAGAGGTCAAGCAGCGAAACACTGCCACCCAAGAAGAGTTAGAAAAGGCTTTAGCCGTCGAGGGTTTGACCTTAGAGGCTTATAAGAAGCAAATCGAGAAGGGACTCCAGCGCAAGAAGTTAATTAATTGGTCGGTAAAGGTCGAAACGAAGATTGGGGAAAAAGAGTTAAGGGATTTCTATCAAAAGAATATAAATCGCTATCGACCTAATGAATCCTATCGCCCCAGCCACATCCTATTCGTCGTTCCAAAAGGGGCAGCGCCCGAGGAGGTTAATGAAATTAAAAAGAAATGTCAGGCCATCCTAGAAAAAATTAAAGGGGGAAGTGATTTTGGAGAGATGGCTCTCCTCTATTCACAGGATGCATCGAATAAAGATCTGGGAGACTTAGGTTATTTTAAGAAGGGGGAACTCGTCCCTGCCTTCGAGAGAGAAGCTCTCCGCCTTAAGGTTGGAGAGGTGAGCGGGATCGTACGAACGGAATTTGGTTTCCATATCATTAAACTCCTCGATCGAAAAGGAGTAGAGCCTCTTCCCTTTGAGGAGGTCAAGGAGAGGATTCCGGGGGATTATTATGAAAGTGAAATGGAGAAGGCTTTTAGACAATATCTCAGCACGTTGAAAGAAAAATCCATCATCGAAATCAAACTTTGAAACCAAATCCCGAATTAAAGTGGATTTTAAGATATTCCAAATGATCTATGTCAAATTCCAAATCCAAAATCAATTTCACTCGGAACTCCAATAATCATCACCCTATCTCCCCAACACCCCATCCCCCTATCAACTCAACCCTTCCCAAGATCGGGATCACGATGGGTGATCCGACGGGTATTGGACCCGAAATCATCGTGAAGGCCTTATCCATGGAGGGACCCTTTCAAGCTTGTAGACCTATCGTTTTCGGTGATCGTGAAGTGCTCTCAAGAGCCATCCAAATGCAATACCTTTCTGCTACCCTGGAGATCATTGAAGAGATTCCAGAAGATGGATACCTCCCTCGGAAAATATTTCTTTTTCCTATTAGCCATTTAGAAGTCACCTCTCTTCGTTTCGGACAACCGGACAGAACTTGTGGAGAGGCCATGGTGAAATATATTGAAGAGGCAGTCAAGTGGGTGAGAAGTGGTAGGTTGGATGCCATCACCACCTGTCCGATTAATAAGCAGGCGATGAATGCGGCTGGGTATCATTTCCCTGGTCATACAGAACTATTGGCTCATCTGACTCAAGCCTCCCCCGTGGCCATGATGTTTCTGGGATCAAGATGGAAAATCGTTTTGGTGACAATCCACCTTCCCCTCAAGGATGTTTCAAAATGGATCACTTCAAATCGGATCTTGGCTACCCTACGATTGACAGATGAAGGGATGAAAAAATATTTTGGGATTCCTCGCCCCAAAATGGCTGTGCTCGGCCTGAATCCCCATTGTGGAGAAGAAGGACTCTTGGGCGAAGAGGAGAAGAGAGAGATCCTTCCAGCCATCGCCGAAGCAAAATCCCTTGGGATGGATGTCGAGGGACCTTTTCCAGCTGATTCTTTTTTCGACCTTTCAGGCCATTACACCTTTGATGTTGTTATCTCCATGTATCATGACCAAGGTCTCATTCCTATTAAGATGTTTGATTTTAAGGAGGCCGTCAATTTTACCTTAGGATTACCTTTTGTCCGGACCTCAGTGGATCATGGGACAGCCTATGACATTGCAGGAAAAGGATTGGCCGATCCAAACAATCTTATCAAAGCAATCCTCACAGCATCTAACCTTTCGAAATCAAAAAGAAATTATTAATATCTCAATCCAATAAAAAGATGTTGACAAAAAAGATGTTTTGAGCTAAAAGACATACTTGTGAAAATTATCTTTTGGATTAATCAGTAGCCTATCCTTCGTATTTCATTTCATACCTGCCAACAGGGGGTTAAAAGGAGAGCCAAATGAGAGAAGTTGTTATTGTGAGTGGGGTGCGAACAGCCATTGGAACATTTGGGGCCTCGTTGAAGGATGTTTCGGCCATCAAATTAGGGGCCATTGTAATCAGAGAAGTTCTTAAAAAGGTTAATCTTAAACCCATTGTTAAGAAGGAGCTTCTTGAGGTCGCTCCCGATGCATTTAAATGGGCAGGGATGACAGAGTTGGAGAAATCCAATTACAAATGGGATGAGTCTATGCAGGGAGTTCAAGTTGATGAGGTGATCATGGGCAATGTCATTCAAGCTGGGCAGGGACAAAATCCAGCTCGTCAGGCGATGATATACGCTGGGGTTCCGAAAGAAACCAATGCCTTTACGATCAATAAGGTCTGTGCCTCAGGTCTAAAAGCCATTGCCTTAGGTGCTCAATCGATCTTGACAGGTGAGGCAGAGGTCGTGGTGGCTGGGGGAATGGAAAACATGAGTCAAGTTCCTTATGCATTCCCCCAGGGTCGCTGGGGTGCCAGGATGTTCAACCAAGAGATGGTCGATTTGATGGTATTCGATGGTCTCTTTGAAATTTTTTATGGATACCACATGGGACTCACCGCAGAGAACATCGCTGAGAAATTTGGAATTTCGAGAAAAGAACAGGATGAATTAGGATTGCTGAGCCATCAGAGGGCAAGAGCTGCCATCAAAAACGGAATTTTTAAGGAGGAGATCATTCCGGTGGTAATCCCACAAAAGAAGGGGGATCCTATCCTCTTTGATACGGATGAAAGGCCCATGGATACTTCTTTAGAAAAGATGGGCAAACTCGCAACCGCCTTTAAACCAGGAGGAACGGTGACCGCAGGAAATGCCTCCGGGATCAATGATGCTGCGGCCGCTGTCCTCTTGATGTCTAAAGAGATGGCAAAGGCATTGAATTTAGAACCCATGGGAACAATTCGGTCTTATGCCTCAGGAGGGGTTGACCCTGCCTATATGGGCTTGGGCCCGATTCCTGCAGTGAGGAAGGCGTTCAAAAAGGCTGGAGTCACTCTCCAGGACATTGGACTGATTGAACTGAATGAGGCCTTTGCGTCCCAAGCCATTGCATGCATCCGTGAACTGCAATTCGATATGGAAAAGACAAATGTCAATGGAAGCGGGATTTCTCTGGGTCATCCTATTGGATGTTCAGGAGCAAGGTTGATCGTCACGCTCCTTCATGAGATGAAACGGCGGAAGGGCAATCTCGGTCTTGCCACGCTCTGCATTGGGGGGGGGCAAGGCATGGCCATGATTTTAGAGAAAAGTTAATAGTTCGGAGTTAGGAGTTCGGAGCAACAAGAAATTCTTTTCTGACTCCGAACTACGAACTCATCACTCCGAACTGATTTGGAGGGACGATGGAATATAAAAATATTTTGTTAACGTTTGAGGGGGAAATCGGGATCCTCGCGATTAACCGGCCCAAGGCGCTCAACGCCTTAAACATTGAGACCCTCAAAGATATCCAGATGGGAATCCAGGAAGCGAAGGACCATTCAGAGCTGAAGATTCTCATCGTGACGGGGAGCGGAGAGAAAGCATTTGTCGCAGGAGCCGATATTGCGGAGATGAAGGGAATGAACGCCATCGAGGCCCTGAACTTTTCGAAATTGGGTCATCTCACACTGAAAATGATTCAAGATTTTGATCGACCCGTTATCGCCGCTGTCAACGGTTATGCCCTGGGAGGAGGAACGGAGATTGCCGTCGCCTGTGATTTCATCTATGCCTCTGAGAACGCAAGGTTCGGTCTTCCAGAGGTCACCCTCGGCATCTTTCCAGGCTTTGGAGGGACGCAGAGACTTCCTCGTCTGATCGGGAAAGGAAAGGCGAAGGAATTGATCTTAACAGGAAAAATGATTACCGCTCAAGAGGCGTTTCAGATGGGGATTGTCAATCGAGTCTTTCCCCAGACCTCCCTGATGGAGGAGACAAAAAAAGTGGCCCTCCAGATCGCAGCCAATGGAGCCGTTGGAGTGAGATTGGCCAAGATGGTTGTGGATGCTGGTTTTAATATGGATCTGACAGAGGCATGCTCTTTAGAATCCTACGCCTTCAGTTTCGGTTTTACCACCGAGGACCAGAAGGAAGGGATGACGGCATTCGTTGAAAAGAGGAAACCCAATTTTAAAGGAAAATGAGGAGGAGAAAGTGAAGATCGCCGTATGTATCAAACAGGTTCCAGACACGACGGATGTGAAGATTGACCCGAAGACCAACACGCTGGTTCGGGAAGGTGTGGCAAGCATTACCAATCCTTTTGATGAATACGCTGTAGAAGAAGCCCTTCTCATCAGAGAGAAGCATGGCGGAGAAGTCCATGTGATCAGCATGGGTCCTCCACAGGCCATCGAGGTATTAAAAAACGCACTGGCCGTGGGTGCGGATAAGGTTTATCTGGTTTCAGACAGGGCCTTTGCAGGAGCAGACACCTTGGCGACGGCTTATGCTTTATCCAGGACGCTCCTGACGATCGGTGAGGTGGACTTGGTGATATGCGGAAAACAAGCCATCGATGGAGATACCGCTCAAGTCGGACCAGGCATCGCTACCCGCTTGGGAATCCCACAGCTAACCTATGTTTCAAAAATCAGGGAAATCAACCTTGAGAAAAAGAAGATTGTTGTAGAACGGCTGTTGGAATATGGAAGAGAGGTCGTTGAATCTTCGCTTCCGGCTTTATTGACCGTTGTCAAAGATATCAATGAACCGAGACTGCCCTCTCTTTTAGGGATCAAGAAGGCAGCCAAGGCACAGATTCCCACTTTAACCTCAAAGGACATCGGGGCGGACGAAAATAAGATTGGATTAAAAGGATCTCCTACCTGGGTGATGAGGGTCTTTTCGCCAGAAGCCAGAGGAGGAAGCGGTGAGGTTTTGAAGGGGGAATTGACAGAGGTCGTTCCTCTGCTGGTGAAAAAATTGATGGATACCAAGTTTATAAAATAATCAAAATTCTTTTGGAATGATGGAATACTGGAATATTGGAATAATGATAAACCAAGAAGAGTCATTACAGATCTAAAAATGTTTTTGACCCAACATTCCACCATTCCATAATTCCAATTTCATTAGATAGGAGGAGCGAATGGCCAGATTATTGATTGACAAGGATGCCTGCACAGGATGTGAATCCTGCATTCCTTCCTGTCCCTTTGGGGCACTGAGTATGAAGGAAGGGATTGCAGTGGTGGATGAGAAGTGTACCTTTTGCGGTGCTTGTGTGGATGTTTGTCCGGTGAGTGCCATTACTATGGAAAAGGAAGAGAAGGCCGTGACGATCGACATCACCGCTTATAAAGATGTCTGGATTTTTATAGAGCACGAATTCGGTAAGGTTGGAAGCGTCTCCTTTGAGCTTCTTGGTGAAGGGAGGAAATTAGCCGATGTCATAGGATGCAAATTATGCGGGATGCTTTTCGGGGATAAGGAGGCCGTAGATAAATTTGCCAAGGAGGCTATCGCCTATGGAGCGGAGAAGGTCTATGTCATGGAGAGCCCTTTGCTGAAGGAGTATCGTACGGATTCCTATGCGAAGGCGGCGGTCGACCTCATTCGGAAATATAAACCTGAAATCGTTCTCTACGGAGCCACCACCCAGGGCCGAGATTTTGCAGGGACGGTGGCCACCACCATCGAGGCAGGATTAACAGCAGACTGTACCGGTCTGGATATCGATCCGGAAACAAAATATCTTAAACAGACCCGACCCGCTTTTGGTGGAAACATCATGGCAACGATTCTCGACTATCCCAACTACCGACCTCAGATGTCTACCGTCCGACCCAAGGTGTTCGCCATGCCCCAGAGGGATGATTCGAGAAAAGGTGAGATGATTCGGGAAACCCTCCAGATGACCGAAGATCAAATTCGGACGAAGGTTTTAGAATTCATCAAAGGGGCGGAGACCGTCAATTTGGCGGATGCGGAGATTATTGTATCAGGAGGAAGAGGTGTGGGCGGGCCAGATGGTTTTAAACCGATTCGTGAACTGGCGGGGGTTCTAGGAGCAGCCGTGGGCTCGTCTCGTGCAGCGGTTGATTCGGGATGGATTCCTTACGAACATCAAGTTGGGCAAACCGGTCGAACCGTTCGGCCCAAGATCTATATTGCTTGTGGTATCTCAGGGTCCATTCAACATCAAGCCGGGATGAAGACATCGGATATCATTGTTGCTATTAATAAGGACGCTGAAGCTCCCATTTTTAAGATAGCCACCCTTGGGATTGTGGGAGACCTTTTCACCGTGGTCCCCCTGCTGGTCCAGGAATTCAAAAAACGTTTAGGGCGATAAACCCCCACCAAAGGTGTTTGAGGTTAGAGGTTTGAGGTGTCAGGCAAATGATATTGCCTCAGACCTTTAGCCTCAAACCTAACGCAAGGTTTGACTTTTGAGCTTTGGCATTTGACATTCTTTGATTCTCCCATTTTATTCTTGATTTTTCCTATTCCTTTCATCATAATGTCAAGAAATTGTGAGGTCTCTGAAAAACCCTTAGAACCTTTTTCAGAGACCTCTGATTACACAGATTTCGAAAAGATTCTAGAGATTTCCCCAAAAATCACTAATCTGTGTAATCGTTATTTAATCTTTTAATCAGAGAGCTCTGCATATTTTAGATATTTTCAGAGCTCTCATTATAAAGAGGGGGATTTTTTATGATTATCACCTGTGCCTCCTGTTTGACCAAGTTTAATTTGGACGATTCTCGAATTTCGCCCAAAGGTGTTAAGGTTCGTTGCTCCCGATGTAAGCATGTATTTTATGTCGTTCCTCCTCCAGAGACGAAAGAGGAGATTATCGAAAATGCCGAATCCTTTGCCAAATATCATGAAGATTTAATGGGGCCAGTTGAGAAAAAAGCGGAAGCCCCCCCAGAGGTGAAAGTCGAAAAGGAAGAGGTAGCTCCAGAGGAGGAAGAGGTGAGGCTCCAGAGGAGGAAGAAGAAACCTTTCTCTTTTCTGAAAAAGCTCCTGTAGACAAAATGGAGGAAGTAACTCCTTTGGAGAAATTTACTCCACCAGAAAAAATAGAGCAAGTGGTTCCGCCGGAAAAAGTGGAGAAGTTACTCTTTGAAGAAACTGTAAGGGAAGAAAGTATGGAGGTGAAACCTCCCAAACCGAAAAGGATGGTACGAGCTGAGAGAAGGGGTCTCTCTCGCTTCTTCGCCCTTTTTGTCGTTTTGGTCATCCTGGTCTTCGGTATCTTCTATTTATGGACAGAATTGAGTTCTGGCGGAAAACTCTCTCATTATTTAGAGTCTCCTGTGAAAAAGAGTTACCGAACTCTGGAACCAGATCTGGGGAGTTGAGAAAGAAGATCTGATCGTTGAGGATCTAAACGGGTATGAAGAGAAGATGGGGGAGATTTCTCTCTTTATCATTGAAGGGAAGGTGAAGAATCAATCCCAGTACACAAAAAAGCATATCAAAATAAGGGTCGTCATTTTCGGTCAGGATAAACTTAAAGTGGATCAGAAGGAAGCGATCTGCGGCCGCATCATCAGTCGTGGAGAGTTGAAGAAACAACCCTTGGAATTCTTGAGAGGGGAGATGGTGATTCAACCTGAAACGAACCAAGAGATGGTCACCCCTTCAGGCAAGACGACTCCGTTTATGGTGATCTTCAAGGATCCACCGAGCCAAGCCAAAGAGTTTAAAGTCGAAATCGTAGAAGCCCCCAACCTCTAAATTGCGGAATGGTGATTTCGGAATTCGGAATTTGAATCCACAATCCGCATTCCGCAATCTAAATTCGATTAGTTCCTTGAATATAAATTTCGATAAGGGTGAGAAAAAGTGTGGCGATTAAAGGTCCTGCCACCAGACCGATCAATCCAAAAGCCTGAATTCCTCCCAAGACAGCGAAGAAGAGGAGCAAAGGATGGATGTTGGTTCTGGAGCTGATAAAGAATGGCCTGAGAAGATTGTCCACCATACTAATGACAAATATTCCCACCCCTAACAAGATGAGCCCTTTCAAAAAAGCCCCTCCGATCAATAAGAGGATGGCCGCCGGAGCCCAGATGAGAGCTGTTCCACCAATGGGGATAAAGGAAAGCAGAGCCATCGCTGTTCCCCAGAAGATGGGCGAGGGAAGTCCAAGAGCCCAAAAAGATAATCCACCCAGGAAACCCTGAATCATAGCGATCAAAATACCTCCATAAATCGTAGCATAGATCATATCCTTGAACCGTTGGATGAGAAGATCTCTCTCTTTGGGTGGGAGGGGAATGATCTCCTTTAATCCTTTGAAAAAACGACTTCCATCTTTAAAAAGATAGTAGAGAGAGAGGAGGGTAAAGAAGAATCCAGCGACAAAGGTGGAAAATCCCCTTACGAGGGTCGTCGTCTGGTTGAAGATGAAGGTACTGACCTGTTTAAGGTTCTTTAGTAAGAGAGGCAGAGGGTCGGTTTGTGTAACATCGATATGTTGACTCAGCTTGATCAAAATCCATTTGAGAATAGGGATCTCTTTGATTCTCTCCCAATAGGCCTGAAGTTGACCGGTCTTGATCATTTCCTCCACTCGATGATAGACGTCCACCACTTCGCTGGCCAAAGAGGCCATCAGAAGACTGAAGGGCAATACGATGACGATAAGCACCAGCAAGGTCATCATCATGGCAGAGAGGATTTCCCTTTTTTTTAAGAGGCGTTGAAGTTTTTGGAAAAGGGGATAAAAGATCATGGCCAGGAGAATGGCCCAGATGATGGAAGATAAGAAAGGGGAGAGAATTTGATAAAGGAGATAAATGGAGAGGAAAGTGAGGAAGAAGATAAAGATGAGAAAGATATGTTCCCTTTTCATTTTGCTCTGATGTCGGGATCTTTACCCTGTTGTTGCATTAAATTTGGCGCTCAGACTCATCAAACCTTTGGTAATGAAGGGACGACTTTTAATCAATGTCGTCTGTATCTTTACGCAACAAAGGTTTACCCCTTGAACGAATGAGCAGAATGGGTGTTTCAGCACGGGTTAGGATTTTGTGCGCAACACTCCCCAAAACCCACCGGGTAATCCCAGATCGACCATGGGTGCACATCACGATCAGATCCGCGGCACTTTCTTTTGCAAAGTCGATGATCTCCACAGCCACCTGCTGACCCGTCCTTACCATCGCCGTAACTCTGAAGCCTTTCTTTTTTATTTCCTCGGCGAGGTTCCCGAGATATTTTTCAGCGGCTTCCTTCTGTTTTTCATCCACGATGAGAGGGGTCACCAACTCCGGCGACCCGTAAATGGGCATAAAGGGGACCACTTGGAACAGAATGATTTCAGCATCGAAGGTCTTAGCCAGTTTCTCGGCCTGTTCCAAGGCCGTTTTGGCCAATTCCGAACCATCCAATGGAACTAAAATCTTCTTATACATACCCCACCTCCCACAAAAGATTATTATTGGAATGACGGAAGAATAGAAAAATGGGAGAAGCGGATTATCACTTTTTATCACCCATTATTCCAGTATTCCAACATTCCATTATCCCAGTATTCCAATTTATATCAATTTTGCTTCGGCAAGGCAACTTAAAAGAATTATAGAAAATCCTTATGGATTCCCTCTTATTCTATTGGAAAAACCAATTTGACTTCTCCTGATTAGTCATTATGATAGTAGTTTGGAGGTCATGAAAATGCCAGTGATTGATTGTCGGGGCCTTGCCTGTCCCCAACCTGTCATTACGACGAAACAGGCATTGGATCAGCTTAAAGAGGGAGAACTGATGGTGATTGTGAACAATGCCTCCTCCTGCAATAATGTGGAGCGATTTGCTAGAAATCAGGGGTGCTCGGTAGAAATTAAGGAGGCGGGGGAAGATTTTTATATTCACATTCAGAAGGCCGGCGGTAAGGATAAGGAGAAAGCGATTCGAACTGACCAGAAAGCAAGAAAGGTTGTTATTTACATCAACTCTCAATTCCTCGGAGACGGGGATGAAGACTTGGGATCGTTCTTGATGAAGGCTTTTTTAAAGACCCTCCTCGATTTGGAGACAAAGCCCAGCTGTTTGATCTTAGTCAACAGTGGTGTCCGATTAGCCGCCGAAGGTTCTAAGGTTTTGGAATCACTCCAGCTATTGTCGGAGAAGGGAGTAGAGATTGTCTGCTGTGGGACCTGTATCGATTTTTATGAGTTGAAAGGAAAGATAAGGGTAGGAGCGATTTCCAATATGTATGATATCCTCCAATCCATGATAGAGGCCGATCATGTGATCAAGCCCTGATTTGAAAAGAAGGATTATAGGAATATGGCTTTTGTTCCCGAAGAAAGGTCAATTCTTATGGTTCGAAGATAACAAAGCTGTCATGTTAAACTTGTTATGATTTAGCAAGCGGTCGTTGAGAAAGGTTGGGTTTAAACTATTGACTTTCACGTAAATTAATGGAGACGAAGATTGCAATCACATTAGGCCCCCTCACCTTTATCCTCTCCGCCCGCAGTCGGGGGAGAGGGGAGGGTTGAGGGGGATGTAATAAATATGGATAATAGTCCAAATTGACTTTTGCGAAGATTCAGATCCGAATATTGGGCGGAGAGTGGAAAATGGATAAAGTGCGTCTGACCGAGAAGGTCAAAAAAGCGGGTTGAGCCTCTAAAGTGGGTCCAGAGGATCTGGATCAGATTTTAAGGGAATTGCCACTTCCCAAAGATCCGAAAGTTCTGGTGGGACTGGAGACATCGGATGATGCGGGGGTCTACCAATTAAATGATGAGGTCGCCCTGGTTCAGACGGTGGACTTCTTCACTCCGATTGTAGACGATCCATTCACCTTTGGTCAGATCGCTGTAGCCAATGCCCTGAGTGATGTCTACGCCATGGGTGGGACTCCACTCACGGGTATGAATTTAGTGGCCTTCCCGATCAAGACCCTCTCTCCTTCCATTTTAAAAGAGATCCTTCTCGGAGGGCTTTCAAAAATGAAGGAGGCGGGTGTAGCCCTGGTAGGAGGGCATTCGATTGAAGATCCAGAGATTAAATATGGTCTGGCTGTGACAGGAGTGATCCATCCGAAAAAAATCCTGACCAATGCAAAGGCAAAGGTGGGAGACAAATTGGTTTTGACGAAACCTCTTGGTACAGGGATCATTGCTACAGCCCTCAAGGGTGGGATGGCTTCTGAGGAGGCCGTCCGGAAGATCGTGGAGAGCATGGTGACCCTTAATCGAACGGCATCGGAATGGATGAAAAAATTTGGAGCCCATGCCTGTACCGATATCACAGGGTTCAGTTTCATCGGTCATGCCTTAGAAATGGCTACGGCCAGTCAGGTGGGGATGGTGATTCAATCAAAAGCGATTCCGATCTTTCCAGAGGCCATGGAATATGCCAAATTGGGGTTGATCCCTGGAGGGGCTTATTCAAATCGCCAATTTTTCTCCTGTAAGGTGGAGGTACATTCCAATGTGCCTGATCTTTTAGTCGATATCCTCTATGATCCTCAAACCTCTGGCGGGCTCTTGATCTCCTTACCTTCTGGCGAGGCAGAAAAACTGGTGGCTGCTCTAAAAAAAGAAGGGCACGTCCATTCCTGCATCGTAGGGGAAGTGGTGGGAAGAACATCCCGGAAAGATTCAACTCCTCTGATCTTTCCCAAACATATATGCTATCCCTTTTCTGCGTTTTCCCCTTGCGAGGGGAATGGTTTTCCAATATAATGAGTGCGATTTTTAGAAAGATTACCGATGGAAGAGAAACTTCAGACCCTCTCTAAAATCCAGAATCTTGTAGTGGCCCGGTATCGGGATGGGAAAATGATCAGGGGAATGACCCATGATTTCGGACCTCAAAAAAAAGTTTTTCATGTAAGCACTGTGGAGAAGCATGGAAAAACGGTTAATGGGAAGGTATTTGAAATTCACCTTTCTGATTTGAAAGCGGTTTTTTTTGTAAAATCTCTTGAGGGAAGAAAAGATCCTTCCTCTCACAAGGGATTGATGGATGAAAAATTGGAGGCACCGGGTTTAATGAAGGTGAGGGTTATCTTTTTTGATGAAGAAATATTGGTGGGGACCACACACGGTTATACCCCTGAAAGAGAGGGTTTTTTTATTGCCCCTTTAGAGAGAGATTCCAATAATTTGAGGATATTCGTCATTTCCAGCGCTGTGAAGAAGGTTGAGACCTGGAGGTGATGGGGAAGGTAAGGGCATGGAGATTGAGGTAAAATTATTTGCTACACTTCGAGATTATCTCCCTAAAGGGAGCAGCCGGTTTTCTTGTAAGATGGAGGTCGATGGTTCAGACTCGGGTTCAGGATATTTTGTCCCGGCTTAAAATACCTGAAGGGATACCCTAAGATCATTCTGGTCAATGGCGTTCACGGAAAGAAGGAGCAGCTATTAAAGGAGGGGGATGTCCTGAGCATCTTCCCCCCGGTGGCAGGAGGCTAAAAAAATCAATGGTCAATTCGCAATGGTCGCTGATCAATTCTCAATTTCAATTCTGAACCCTCAGTTACCTACTCCAAATCCCAACCTTTAAGAACGGCGCATCTTTATTTGTGTTAATTGACCATTGATTATTGATCATTGAAAATTGATTACTTCTTCTCTTTCAGTTCCTTAATCTTCTTTTGTAATCTTTCCTTTTGATCTGGTTTGGGATCCAATCTTAAAGCCCTTTCATAAAACTCTACTGCTTTTTCGACCCGGCTCAATTTGAGATAACCATCCGCCAGATGTTCAGTGATGGTGGAATCGTCCGGAGTCAACTGATTTGCTTTTTCAAGTTCGATCACTGCTCTTTCATAGTCCCCAAGTTTATAATAGACCCACCCCAGACTATCGGTGATGTAGCCCATATTGGGTTTCAATTCCATGGCCTTCTGGATGAGTTTGAGGGCTTCCTCCAAATGGATGCCCCGGTCGGAGTAAGAGTAACCGAGGTAGTTGAGGGCATCCACATGGTTGGGATTCAACCGGAGAACCTCTCTCATCTCAACATCCATCTTTTCGAAATCTCCCATCTTATCGTAGAGCGCCCCTAACTGGAAATGAATGTCCATATTACTCTGATTTGTCTCGAGGCCTTTCTTCAGGGTGGACAAGGCCTTTTCCAAACGGTCCTCTTTCTCATAGACGGCGGCAAGAATCATGTAGAGGTCTCCATCGTTTGGTTTGGCCTGAATCGATTCCTCCAAGATTTGGATGGCTTCTCCCATCTTGTTCTGTTTTCTCAAAATCAATGCGATGTTTCTTCTCGAGTCAGCAAAGAGAGCGGATTCAGGAGGAATCTTCTTGAATTCTGAAACGGCCTGATCGAAAGCGTCTTTCTCTACATAAGCAGCTCCCAAATAATATCGAACCCGATCATCTTTGGGATTGGCAGCGAGGACAAAATTGAATTCCAAAATGGCTTGATCCAATTTCCCCTGTTCCATGTAAATTAAACCCATCTTCGTTCGGATATTGAGATCCCCTACATTGGACTTTTGGATCTCCCGAAATTGATTCAATGCCTCGTCGAACTTCTTATTTTTAACGAAGATCTGTCCGAGTCGATTTCTTGCATTTTTGTTGTCTGGATCGAGATTCAGGATCTTTTGGTAAACCTCAGCTGCCTTTTCCGGTTCATTCTGGATCTCATAAGTCAATCCCAAATCCATCAGGATGGAGATCATATTGGGTTCGATGGCCAGGGCCTTTAAAAAAGATTGCTTGGCCAACTCATAAGATTTTTTCTTGACATGAATTCTTCCAATGGCCCAGAAGCCCATCACGGAGTTAGGTTCGATCTCAAGAAATTGTTTAAGGATGTTGATGGCCTGATCATATTTCTGGAGGTCTTCGTAGAGGGAACTGAGAAAGAGGTAGCTTTCACGATGAAGAGGGTTGATCTCCAACACTTTCTCGTAAGCGGCGATGGCTAACGGGTTCTTTTTAAGGATGGAATAGATTCCACCCAGGAGCAGATGGGCAGGTAGATGATCAGGGTCATAGAGGAGGGCGGCTTTACACTCTTCAATCGCTTCGTTTAAAAGGCCTTTATGAATGTAAAGGGTGGCCAATTCCACATGCAAGGAGGGTTCTCTGATATCACGGGCGATCGCTTCTTTGAGATCCTCCATCGCCTCATCCACTTTCCCTTCTTTTAATTTGAACTGGGAGAGGAGAAAATGGTAGTAGGCAAGGGGATTTGACGAGAGGGTCTTCCCTTGAGTTTTTTGTAGTTTCTTTGGAGCAAGCGGGACGGAGGGAGTGCCCTTTTCTTTTTTTTGAAATTCTTGCTTTCCTGCACAAGCTCCCAGGAGGAACAAAGACAAAAAAATGACAAAGATTTTGATTAAGAATCTTTTCATTTAGTAAAAAGTAACAGACTTTGATATTAAAGTCAAAGACCTGAGGTCGATTTTAAAAGATTTTCAAAAGTATTGAGAGGAGCATAGCCTTCCACTATTTTTCTATTTTGGAAAAGGAGGGCTGGGGTGGGATGGAAATTTAGGATTCAATGAGGTCGGCTCTTTTTCTCGAAGCGATACAGGGTTCTCGGATTCACCTTAAGGATTTCTGAAGCAACTCTTTTGTTTCCGCTGACCTCTTTCAGTATTTCTTTTATATATTCAGACTTGATATCGTTCAGGGACTTACGGTCCTTCACCCCTCTTTTAATCATTTCTGAAGATCCTTCTATCAGATCTTTGGGTAAGTCATTGGGAACTAAATGGTCCTGATCGGTCATGATCACAGCCCTTTCAATCGTATTTTCCAATTCTCTGACATTCCCAGGCCAGGGGTATTCTAAAAGAAGTTTCATCGCTTCTTTTGAGATTCCTTTGATCCCCTTTTTCGCTTCTCTGGAATAGCGATCAAGGAAATGGTAAGCGAGCAAAGAAATATCTTCTTTTCTATCTTTCAGATCGGGAAGAAAAATAGGGAAGACATGAAGGCGATAGAAGAGATCCTCCCGAAATTTTCCCGTCTTCATATTCTCCTCCAGATTCTCATTGGTGGCTGCAATCATTCGAACATCAATCTTCGTTCTCTCTGTACTTCCTACCTTCATCAACTCTTTCTCCTGAAGGACTCTTAGAAGTTTAACCTGAGCAGAGGGGAGGATGGTAGAGATTTCGTCCAAAAAGAGTGTTCCCCCATCGGCCTCTTCGAATAAACCCTTCTTGGCCTGGATGGCTCCAGTGAAGGCCCCTTTTGTATGGCCAAAAAGTTCGCTTTCAACCAACGTTTCGGGGATCGCTCCGCAATTGAAGGGGATGAAAGACTTATCCGCCCTTGGGCTGTGATAATGGATAGCCTTTGCCACCAGTTCCTTACCGGTTCCACTTCCCCCATAAATAATGACCGTGCTGTTTCCAGGGGCTACTTTTTCGATGAGAGAAAAAATTTCCTGCATCTTCTTGCTTTTCCCAATGATATTATTGAACTCAAATTTTTTCCTAACCTCCATCCTCAGAAGGCGATTTTCTTTGAGAAGGAGACTTTCCTTTTGAACCTTGGAGATGCGGAGGAGGAGGTGGTCGATGTTAAAGGGCTTGGTAATATAGTCATCTGCCCCCATCTTCATCGCCTCCACGGCTGTCTCGATCGATCCATAGGCTGTCATCAAGATGACCATTACTTCTGGTCTTGTCCCTTTGATGTTCTTCAAGAGTTCGAGGCCGTCCATCTCAGGCATCTTCAGATCGGTTAGGACTAAATCGAAGACTTCCTTTTCAATCTTTTCGATGGCCTCAGCACCGTTTTGAGCGGTCTCCACATTAAATCCTCCCATCTGGGAAAGACCTTTTTTAATCATCTCCCGAATGGAGGCTTCATCATCGACGACCAATATTTTTATAGGCTCCACATCAGACTCCTTTTAGCTGTATTTCTAACAAAAACTGGCATCAAAATCAAATGGAATATTCAGACATTTTTTCACCTTTGGACAAAAAATGTTCTTAAACGTACTGGTTTGTTCCTCCTGAATACTTATTCTGAATTGAAAGTAAATCCTAAAGAAGAAAGTAAATCTTAAAGAAATTGAAGAGTTACAAAAAGATAATCTGGGATTGTATCTTTTGGCATACAGTATGCTGTAAAATTAAGAAAAAATAAAACAAATTGAGGTAATTTGAATGATAGAGATGAAACACGATGCCGTTTTAACCACAGATGAAGCAATCAAATACTTAAAAATCTCAAAACCCACTTTGTTAAAGCATGTTCGCATTGGGAAAATAAAAGCAATCAAAGTAGGAAGGAGCTGGAGGTTCCTTCAATCAGAATTATATCGGTTTTTGAAGGGAGAGTCAGGAAAGTGATTGTGATTCTCAATCCTGAATAAGGGGAAAACGACATCTGTTGAGGATCTCTTTCTGGAGGTGGTGAGAGAAAAAGTAAGGCGATTCGATCCTAGGGTTCTAAAAATTTTTTTGGGGGAAAAGATTTATGATTCGACGAATATCTTTTGATATTCAAAAAAGGGGATATCTCTCATAAATTAGAGACAATTCTTCTAAAGTAAGAAACTACTTGTCATAAATCAAAATTTGTTTATAATGTCCCACAAGAGATGCTCGTGGGCGAGGACCGACAAACTTTTAATTAAAGGCGGAGGTCATGATAGGCCCTGATCGTTTAACAAAATGGGCTCTCATAGTTCCAACCTGCCTCCAAAAGGCAAGGGAGTTTTGGACTATGGGAGCTTTTTTGTTACTACGTTTTATCCAGAAACTAAAGGAAATGGTGAGGTGTCCCAAATTTTGTCTTTATTTAAGGAAAGCAAAAGGAGTAAAGGTGATGAAAACAATAGCACGCATCTTTTTAGTACTGATGCTGTTGAATGTCATCTTCGCCTGTGAGCCCCAGCAAGCCAAAAGGGTACCCGACGAGGTAACTCTACAACTCAAATGGTTACACTTGCCGCAGTTTGCCGGCTTCTATATGGCGGAGGAGAAGGGCTACTACGTCCAAGAAAACATAAAAGTCGCCTTTCTTGAAGGCGGGCCGGATGTAGATATAGCCCAGCGCGTCGTCTCCGGTCAGGCTGATTTCGGTGTGCTCACGCCGGAATTTATCTTTATGAACCGTAGTCAGGGGGCATCACTTACTGCCATAGCCGCCATTTACCGGCGTAGCGCAGTAGTTTTTGTAGCCATGACCGATTCCGGCATTGTGCGCCCCGCCGATTTTATAGGTAAGACAGCGGCAGTGACCAGTCCGGGGGGCGCAGCAGAATTTGAGCTTCAGCTTCGGGCGATGATGAAGAAGATGGGTCTGAACTCCTCATTGGTGAAGACAATTCCCTACGATCCTGCCTATGTAGCATTCTACAACCGGGAGGTACAGATCACCCCTTGTTATTCCACCACCGGCCTTATCAAAATGCGCCAGAAGGGGCTGAAGCTCAACCTCATCTGGCCAAGCGATTATGGCATTCACTTCTACTCCGATACATTGGTAACCACAGACAAGATGATTTCAGAAAAACCGGATTTGGTTAACCGGTTTTTGAAAGCTTCACTCAAAGGCTGGCAGGATGCTATCGAGGACTACAAGCAAGCGGTGGCCGTCACATTGAAATATGTCCAAATTAAAGATCCGGAGCTCCAGACCAAGATGATGGAAGCAATGCTGCCGCTGGTGCACACCGGTGAGGACCGGATAGGCTGGATGAAAGACGAGGTATGGAAGGGAATGTACGAGATTTTATTAGAACAGAAGCTGCTGGCAAAACCTTTAGACGTAAACCAGGCATACACCCTTCGATTTCTGAATGAAGTCTACGGGGGGAAAGCCAAATGAAACTGGCGCCCAAGTTAACAATCCTCTTCCTTCTGTTATCCATCTTACCCACAGCCGTTGTAGGCTACCTTGCTTTCAAGAACGGCCGGCGAACGATCGTGCAGGAAACCATAGACCACCTCGTTTCCATTAACCTCTTGAAGAGCAACGAACTGAAAAGATGGGTTGAAGCCAACAAAAGCAGTATTGAGGAACTAACCCAGCGGCCATTAGTCAGGCATTATGCTGCCGTTCTGACGAAGCATGACATCCCGGATCACCCATATCAGAAAGCTAAGGCAAACATCATCGAGGATCATCTGAAGCCGAGATCAAAATACCGTGGCTTCTTTGAGCTGTTCCTAATGTGCCCCCGGCATGGTCTAATATCGGTTTCTACCGATAAAAAACAAGAGGGAAAATACAGAGATACTTTTCCCTATTTCAAGGAGGCCAAGAACCGTACTTACGTCCAGGGTGTTTACTACTCGCCTGTACTGGAGCAGCCAGCCATGACCATAGGCGCGCCGATAAAGGACAAACAGGGCAACCTATTAGGGGTCCTGGCCGGTCGCCTTAACCTTGGGGAGCTTTCTAAAATAATTTCGCTGCAGACCGGGGAGAGTCCAACAGAAGATACCTACCTGGTGAACACATTCAACTTCTTCGTCACCGAGCCGCGGTTTGGCCAAGACTATATGCTGAAGAAAGCTGTCCGCACTGAGGGCGTTGAGGCTGGTCTTTCAGGCAGGGACGGAACAGGCTTTTACAAGGATTACCGAGGGGTGCCTGTCATCGGGGCCTACAAATGGTTGCCTGAGTTTAACATGTGCATCATCACCGAAATAGGCCAGGCCGAGGCTTTCACTCCCATTGTCCACCTGGCATGGATTATAACCGGAATCGCCTCTGCCATTTCCCTCCAGCGGGCCTCCTGGGCGTCTTCTTCGCACGCACGATCACCCGCCCTGTGCAACAACTTGCTGCAGGGGCTGAGGAGATCGGGTCTGGAAACCTGGAACACAGGGTGGGGACAGCGTCTAAGGACGAAATCGGCGGACTTTCCAGGACGATTGACCGGATGGCGGAGAGCCTCAAAGCCACGATGGTATCACGGGGCGAACTGGAACAGCACGTGGTCCAGCGCACCGCCCAACTTGAAGCCGCCAACAAGGAACTTGAAGCCTTTTCGTACTCCGTCTCACACGATCTGCGAGCGCCACTGCGAGCCATCGATGGTTTCTCCCGTATCCTTTTAGAAGATTACATTGAAAACCTTGATGAAGAGGGTAATCGGGTTTTAAACGTCATTCGAAACAACACTCAGAAAATGGGACAGTTGATTGACGACCTTCTTCTATTTTCTCGTTTAGGGCGACAGGAGATAAGTCCGGCGGATATCAGGATGACTGAAGCTGGTAAAGGGCGTGTTTGAAGAGATTAAGCCTCCTGCCAATGAGCGAAACCTTCAATTCAATATGAAAACCCTCCCCCTTGCCCAGGGGGATCGTTCCATGATGAAGCAAATCTTTGCCAATCTCCTTTCTAACGCCATTAAATTCACAAGGACCAAAGAAATGGCCACCGTTGAAATTGGAGGGACAAACGACGGCGTTGAAAACATTTATTATGTGAAAGACAATGGGGTTGGGTTTGATATGCAATACGTAGGTAAACTATTTGGTGTCTTTCAGCGATTACACAGTGCATCCGAATTTGAAGGAACCGGTGTCGGCCTCGCCATTGTTCAACGTATTATCCACCGCCACGGTGGCAGGGTGTGGGCGGAAGGGAAGGTGGGGGAGGGAGCGACCTTCTATTTCACATTACCACGAGGGAAGACAGACGAGAGACGATAGATGATAGACGAAGGACGAGAGATGAAATGCAAAATTAAAGGTCGTCCATCGTCCAAACGAGAAACGAGTGGTCGTCCATCATCCATCATAATTTAACGAAGGGAGGCTAACGATGGCAGTCACAAATGAAGTCGAAATTCTTTTAGTGGAGGACAATCCAAACGATGTGGAGCTGACACTCAGGGCGCTGAAGAAAAATAATCTAACCAATAAAGTGCATGTCGTGAAGGACGGAGCAGAAGCCCTGGAATATATTTTTGCTACCGGAGCTTATGCCGACCGAGATATCAATCATAATCCGAAAGTGATACTCCTTGATTTGAAGCTTCCCAAGGTGGATGGTTTAGAGGTTCTGCGCCAAATCAAGTCGAATGAGAAGACAAAAATAATTCCAGTTGTAGTATTAACATCTTCAAAAGAAGAACGAGATTTGGTGGAAAGTTACAAGCTCGGAGCAAATAGTTACATTGCCAAGCCAGTTGATTTTGAAAGTTTCGTCAAGGCTGTCTCGGAATTGGGACTCTATTGGTTATTGTTGAATCAACCACCACGGTAATAGAACGAGGGATGAGCGAAGATGAAGGACGAAAGACGAAAAGCAGAATCGTCTATCGTCTTAGTGAGCAAAGTGAATGGTCGTCCATCATCCATCGTAAACACGAGGGAGATTTAAAATGGGCACTCCTCTTCGGGTATTGATTGTTGAAGATTCTGAAGAAGATACTTTGCTGATTGTCCGCGAATTGAAACGGGGTGGATTTGATCCGATCCACGAACGGGTCGAAACAGCTGAAAGCATGAAAGCGGCCCTTTCCACGAAGTCATGGGACCTCATCCTCGCTGATTACTCGATGCCGCACTTCAGTGGCCTGGAGGCTCTGAAACTTTCCAAAGAAAGCGGACTGGATCTCCCTTTTATTATCGTCTCAGGCTCGATTGGTGAGGACGTTGCTGTAGAGGCGATGAAGTCAGGTGCCCATGACTATTTAATGAAGAATAATCTTACCCGACTCATCCCCGCCATTCAACAGGGGCTTCGTGGAACGGAGGTGAGGCGAAAGCTCAAGGTGTCTCAGAATGCCTTGCAGGAATCTGAGAAGAGATATAGACAGGTTGTGGAGAACGCAACAGAGATTATCTATTCCCTTGATACAAAGGAAATTTCACTTATGGCAATCCTGCCGGACTGAAGGTTACTGGCTATTCGCTTGCGGAACTTCGAAGTTTCAATTATGCGGATCTCATCCTTCCTGAACATCGTGAAAGAGTTATGGAGATCTACATCAACCAGTTTCGCCAGAGGATACCGACGACCCATGTTGAATTTCCATTTATTAGCAAAACAGGGAAGATTATATGGTTCAGCCAAAATTCCACGCTTGTTATTGAAGACGGGAAAGTGGTTGGGTTTCATATCATTGCCCGCGACATTACCGAGCGCAAGAAAGCAGAGGAAGCCCTGTCTGAATCAGAACAACGATACCGAAATCTTATTGAAAACGCACCCGACGTCATCTTCACGCTCGCTCCCGACGGGACGATCACCTCGCTTAACCCCGCCTTTGACAGAATTACGGGGTGGTCTCGATCTGAGTGGTTGAACAGACAGTTTGCCCCCATACTCCATCCTGACGATTTGTCCCGAGGTCTGGAGTTCTTACAGCGTGCCTTGAAAGGGGAGAAGACCGCGCCTTTTGAATTGGGAGTTCTCGGGAAATCGGGTGATTACCTAACGGCTGAATTCACTGTTACCCCTCAAACCCATGATGGATCTGTGATCGGTGTTTTAGGTATTGCCCGTGACATCACCGAGCGCAAACAGGCAGAGGAGGCATTAAGAAGTAATGAGGAGAAATATCGAACCATTCTCGAGACCATTGAAGAGGGCTATTATGAAGTGGACATTACAGGTAATTTTACTTTATTTAATGATTCGTTGTGTCGAATGCTTGGATATACCAAAGGTGAATTGATGGGTATGAACAACAGGCAATACATGGATAAAGAGACTGCAAAAAAAGTATATCAGGTGTTCAATCAATTATACACCACTGGGGGGCCTTATAAAACATTTGATTGGGAGATCATAAGAAAGGATGGCACAAAGAGATTTCATGATAGCTCTGTTTCTTTAATAAGAAACGAAAAAGGGGAGGGGATCGGGTTTCGGGGTATTGCACGTGACGTGACTGAGCGAAAACAAGCAGAGGAGGCACTGAGCGAGAGTGAAGAAAGATTCAGAGAACTGTATGACAATGCGCCAGTGGGGTATTTCGAATATGATAGTCAGGGACGCATCACCAGTGTCAATCGCACAGAGTTGGAAATGTTGGGATACACTGCTGAAGAAATGATTGGTCAGCCCTTGTGGAAGTTTGTTGTTGGAGAAGAAACAGTCCGTCAGCAGATCTTAGAAAAAATAGCCGGTACCATTCCGCCTGCCCGAGGTCTTGAGCGTACCTACAGGCGAAAAGACGGAACCCTATTACCAGTTCTAATTGAAGATCGACTCCTTCGGGATACAGGGGGAAGAATTACAGGCATCCGGTCAACCATTCAAGACATTACCGATCGAAAGCGAAGTGAGGAGGAAAAGGCTACCCTTCAAGAGCAGCTTCGCCAGTCACAGAAGATAGAGGCGATTGGTCAACTGGCAGGAGGCAGTTGCTCATGATTTTAATAACATTCTGACGGTTATTAAGGGCTATAGCCAGCTCTCTCTCGCTGAGACTGAAAGAGGAAGATCCGTTTAGGGAAAATATTGAAGAGATCAAAAAGCCGCTGATCGAGCAGCGGATCTGACCCGACAACTCTTGGCCTTCAGCCGTCGTCAGATCCTGGAGATGAAGGTTCTTGATCTCAATACCGTTCTAAGAGACCTGGACAAGATGCTTCACCGTCTCATCGGTGAGGATATTGAACTGGTCACCTTGTTGGCCGATGATTTGGGAAGGGTGAAGACCGATCCAGGGCAGATTGAGCAGATCATCATGAACCTTGCGGTCAATGCCAGAGATGCGATGCCTTCTGGAGGGAAACTCACCATTGAGACAGCCAATGTGGAGTTGGATGAGGCCTATGCCCGTGCCCATATTGCTGTGAAACCGGGTCGCTATGTGATGCTTTCGGTGAGTGATACGGGTGTGGGGATGACACCAGAGAGTCAGAGATCGGGTCTTTGAGCCTTTTTTTACGACCAAGGAGAAAGGCAAGGGGACAGGGCTGGGTTTATCAACGGTCTATGGGATTGTGAAGCAGAGTGGAGGGAACATCTGGGTTTACAGTGAACCTGGGAAAGGGACTACCTTTAAAATCTATCTTCCTCGTGTGGATGAACCTCTTGGAAGAATTGAAAGAAAAGGTAGTTAAGGAGGAACTTCCTCGTGGCAGTGAGACGATTCTAATGGTAGAAGATGAAGAGGATGTTCTGAAGTTGGCTGGACGAATTCTCAGCAGGCAGGGATATACAGTGTTAGAAACATCCAACGGAGAGTGAGGCTCTTGAGATTTGCAAAGAGCAGAAGGAGCCCATTCATCTGATCCTGACCGATGTGGTCATGCCCCAGATGAGTGGTCGTGAGTTAATTGAGCGATGTCGGGAAATACGTCAAGATTTCAAGGTGCTCTATATGTCGGGTTATACGGATAATGCGATCACCCATCACGGGATTCTGGAGAAGGGAATGAATTATATTCAGAAACCTTTTACCATAGAGGGTTTGGCGAGAAAAGTGAGGGAAGTACTGGATAAATAATTGCGAGTTCGGATTGCGGATTGCGGAATAGAAAAAATCTGAAACCAAAGATTGCGCCGATGCCGGATTGCACCTGCCTGCAGGCAGGCAGGATTCCAAGTTTAATAGTTAAGACATTAAACCCAACAATACAAACAGCGAAGCCGAATTATTTAGCTCTATAGTTTTTTTAGCCTTTCCAGTAAACCATGAATTATCAATTCTCAATTCTGACAATTCTCAACAGGGTTGACTGTTTGACAATTTCTTATAAAATATATTCTATTCATTGCAGATGGGGGAAAGGAAGAGGGGACTACCGATGGAAGATCGTATATTAATTGTGGATGACGAAGAGATGATCTGTAGTGTCATGTCTCGAAGGTTAACGAGAGAAGGATATTTGTGTGTGACGGCCCTGAACGGGAAGGAGGCCCTCCGTCATTTTTACAAAGATACTTTTTCCCTCATCATTTCTGATATTAAGATGCCAGAGATGAACGGCATTGAACTTCTGAAGAAAGTGAAGGCTGTGGATCCAAATGTAATGGTGATCATAATCACTGCCTATCCGGATATTGATTTGGCTGTGGAGGCTATGCGTTTGGGGGCTTACGATTTCATTATCAAACCAGCCGATCTGGAATTGGTCATCCTCAGTGTTAAAAGGGCCTTTGAGAAAAAAAGGTTGGAAGAAGAGGTGGAGATCTACCATAAGAATCTGGAGGGATTGGTGGAGGAGAGGACCTTAAAACTTCAACAGGCTTACCGTACTTTGAAAAAGGCCTATTTGGATTCAGTCAAGGTTTTGGCAGAGGCGATCGATGCCAAAGACCCCTACACTCGAGGTCACTCTGATCGAGTGAGGAGGATGAGTCTGCAGATCGCTACTTCATTAGGGTTTACAGAGGAGAGGGTAGAAATTCTGGAATACGGAGCACTCCTCCATGATATCGGTAAGATCGGTATTAAGGACGAAATTCTCCGTAAGCCCGAGGCACTCAGTCCCGAGGAGTATGAAATTATTCAGGAACATCCATTAATCGGGGTAAAGATTGTGGAGGGGATTGAATTTTTTAAGGATAAGATTCCCATGATTCGCAATCATCATGAACATTTTGATGGTAATGGATATCCAGATGGGTTAATGGGAGAACACATCCCTCTTGGGGCAAGGATCATCGCCATTCCAGATGCTTTCGATGCGATGGCGAGTCTGAGACCCCATCGAAAGGCCATGCCCCTCGAGGCCATCCTATTCGAAATGGAGAAACACAAGGGGAAACAATTCGACCC
>CAWFSX010000036.1:0-12834 GCA_963818595.1 uncultured delta proteobacterium | reverse complement strand
TGAATCTCTTTCTTTCAGCGTCCTCCCCCCAAGCGCCGATGGTCCTTCAAAACAGTGTTATACTCTCATCACCCCCCTTCTATGGGTTTACCCCGTTAGAAAGCCCTGCCATTTATGGCGTGGAAATCAAAAGCAAATGCTCACCCCATTAGAAATGATGCCCCACTGTTGTACGGTGGGATTTATTGCCCTGCTAGAATTTCTAATGGGGTTCACTCATTATTAAGAATAGAGGCCAAAGCCCCATCCTTTCTAACGGGGTTTACTTTCTTTTCTTTGTAAGGCACAAGGGCGAGGGAATAAGATGGGGCCCTTGTGCCTTACATTGTCACCAGGGAGTCTTGATCGACTTTTTCTTGGGATAAGACAATCTAAAGTCTGAAATGACAGCTTCATTAAATTCTCTTAGCGACAATATCTGCTTCAGATTTCCTTCCATTAGTGAGCAGGTGTTTGTATAAAGTCCATCAATTTCCATCCGGTCAGTTCAATAGCAGTCGTTACATTTGGAGCCATGGCAAACCATGCCTTAAGGTAATTCGCCCCCATGTGATCGTACTTCCAGACTTTATAATCATACCAATTTTCGTAAAACATGATTTCTCTATGATTTCTGCCCATCGTATTCATATCAAGATTGACATGCATTTCATAATTGATGCAACCCGGCTCTACATGTGTAAGAGGTACCAGGGCCAACATTTCCTTCCAGGATCGATCTACGCAATCCGGTATTTTGTATTGAAGGCATGCATCTTTGGGCTTGATATGGACACGGGCCAAAAGAGTATATTGTTCCTTTGGGTCTGGATTTTTCAATCCACGGAAGACGGGACTGCTGGGTAGCTTGAGCATCTCCCAAATGGTAATGTCAATCCCTTCACATACATTCTTAGACATATCAAACCATCTCTTCAGGTAGGGCATATTCATGTGCAAGTCCCAATCCTCTCTGCTACGCCAAATTTCGTAAAACATGAAAAGCCGTGGGTTCTCTTTCATATAATCATTCGGCTCCGTCCCCACATTTATATGCATATCGTATTGAATGCAACCTGGTTCTCTACGGGTAAGGGGAACCATTTTCAACATTTCCTCCTTGGCTAGTTTTCTCATTTCCGGGTTTCACTTTGACAATGGCCAAAACTATAAAATTCTTGTTGTCTCCTGCCAAGACAGGAGTGCTAGCTACAAAGAGAAACACTATAGCGAACAAAAATAACAAAGCTTTTCTGCTCCACATATGAATACCCTCCTTTCGTTATATTAAGTTACTCGTGCTAATCTTCAAACCCATGCCATATCCCGTCCCTTAGGAAACCGGTAAGGTTGAAGGGACCAGCCTAAATTATTTCACCACCTCCTTTCTTTCAGCCCTTGAACCTTTCTTCTTTCACCTCTCCATGAGGAATAAGATCGTGGATGTGCTTAACGCTGTCTGATGCGGAAATGCCCCTGCTCGTCATTATACCGTTCGGTCTTGACGCCTTCCAGAACCGTCAGGCTAATTTCGGCTCGATAAGCGACGACGCTACCTGGTTCCAAATGCCCGATATAAACGGTTTTACTATCCCAGTCAATACGCTGATGTGAGCGTGGGCATCGCCACCAATGACAGAGCCCTGAACGCTTGCCAGTTCGATGGGGCCGGTAAAGTTCCAGTACTTTTCTCCCACTTGGACAGCAGTCGTGGTAATGGTGTGAAGATGCACTCGCTGCAAAGATCCGATCCCGCCTGTGATCGTAGCGGTGTCAATCTGCTCCTTTTTTACTACTTCCTGCAATCCTTCTAGAAGCAAGTCATCTCTATCAAACATGATCAAGATTGTCCGGGGAGTCGTTTTAGATACAAAATATTGCATCGTTTTCCTCCTTTCATTGATGAGCTTGATGTTTGATCTTTCCCCTTGAGATCACTGTCTTGACTCTTCTTAGTGCCCCAATGTCTTCCAGTGGATTCCCTTGTACTCCGATGATGTCACCGAATTTGCCCGGTTCGAGGGTTCCGATGCTGTCTTCGAGTCTACAAACCCGGGCGGCGTCACGAGTGGCAGCCATCAAAGCCTGGCTTGTGGTGGCCCCAAAATCCACCAGATATTGAATCTCTTGAGCCAAACCGCCATGCATTCCATCTGTTCCTACGCCGAATTTAACACCGGCCTTGATGGCAGCTTTCATCCGTTGGCCGACTTCATCTCGCTGCTGGAAATGGCCATCGATGAGATGGGACGGTAAAGTCCGAATTCTGGCGTCAGTGAAGAAGATGCTCGGTGTCATCACCAGCCAGCTATCCGATTTGACCAGTAGATCAATTTCTCTGTCAGTCAAGAAATAGCCATGTTCAATTGTATCAATGCCCGTTTCAAGAGCCCACTCCAGACCAACGCCGCCAATACAGTGAGTGGCCACTGGTATGCCAACCCGGTGGGCCTCATCCACTGCGACCTGAATCTCCTCTTTGGATAAGTAGCTGGGAATCCCTTTGGGACCACGGAGGGTTCCAGTGATATAAATCTTGATCAGGTCTGTGCCTGCTGTAAGGTTCTCCCTCACCGCAGCCTGAATCTGGTCGATGCCACCAAAGGGATATCCTACGAAACCATGTCCGTGGAGGGCACGAATGCCCCTGGTGGCTATGAGAAGACGAGGGCCTTCGATGCACCCTTCTGAAACTGCTTTTTTGCATTCTACATCAAGAAAGCCCTTGTCGCCCAAGCACCGTGAAGTGGTGACGCCGGATCGAAGATCGATCTTCATGGCCTCGCAGGCACGCAGGGTCAGCGCAGGAATAGGATCAGCCATTCGATATAGATAATTCTCAAGTCTTGGTTCAAGAGAAAGGTGATTGTGGCAATCGATCAATCCAGGGAGAAGTGTCTGGTCACTACAGTTCAGTACTTGGATATTGGCCTCTCCTTTGAACTCCTCTTCCCTTCCAACCCTGAGGATATGTTCACCTTCGACAAGAATGGCCCCTCTTTCAATCGGTGGATTCCCCATTCCATCGATCACTAAACTTCCTTTAATGAGAGTCTTTCTTATCCCCTCCTCTTTGTCCATTTCCTCTATCACCTCACTGAGGGGCTTGGGCTGCCCGAAGATCTTATTAATTTTTAGGATTCGTCATTGTCTCAAGGACTTTGATTAGTTCGTGGACCTCAGCATTTTCCATTCCTAAGGAGAGAGCGGTAAGGTAGTATTGATAGGCTGCAGAGGCCACAATTAAAGGAGTCCGTACCCTTCTACTATCATTGATCACCAGCCCAATATCTTTGCACATCTGACCCAATCCCCCAACCGCTGGAGTATTGTCGAGTATACTGGATGTAATGAGCCTAAACCAATCACTTCCGGAAATACCACTTCCCACAACCTTGCAGACCAGTCGTGGGTCCAACCCTTGTTTTTTAGCTAAGGTAATCACTTCAATAGTTGCAGCAAGGGTTGTAGCCACAAGAAGCTGGTTACAATGTTTAACCAGTTGTGCTAATCCTGGCTTCTCACCCACATAGGTAATTTTCCCCTGCACTTCAAGGAGAGCCCGACATTCTTCTAAAAGTTCTTTATCCCCTGCCGCGATAATGGTTAATGTCCCAGCCTCTATTCTCGGGGGTCCTCCGGTCACAGGGCAATCTATAAAACCTACATTTTTTTTTGCGCATTGCTCGGCCACCCATTCCAGATTGTCTTTGTCGATAGTGGACATGCAGATCACCTTTGTATCTTTGTGGCATCCTTCAAGAATTCCATTGGGACCAGTTATCACCTCGATGACTTGCTGGTCGTTCAAGACATAGACAATGACCTTGCCAGATCTTTCAGCCACATCTCTTCCGTTTCTCACCACAATCCCACCGGCATTGGAAAATTCTTTAATGACTCCAGGCCTCCGAGCATAGCCCACCACTTTATACCCTTCCTTGATATACTTTTTTGCGGCCACTATTCCCATTCGCCCTAGGCCGATGATTCCTATTGTTTCGGACATTTTTGCCTCCTCAAGTGAAATAAAAATTCCTAATCACTGGATCATCTTTTTTAATAATTTCGCTGCGCGATGAGGGTTAAAAGCACCACACAAACAAGGCTTCGCCAGCTCCGTGGCCGCCTTCTTAACTGTGATTTTTTTCTTCTTGATGTCTTCCACCATTTTTTTAACAAGGTGGCCGGAAACCAATCCATGGCCACACATGGTGACGAAATCGAGGATCTCGGGCGGCCAAAGCTTTTCTTTATTTCCATGGATCCCTAATGCAAATTCAATAAGCGGTGGGTTAATTCCAGCTTTTTTGCAACAATTAAAAACTTCATCAAACAAACCTGAGACGACGACCGAAATCCCGATATTTTTTTCCTTCAATTCTTTCATGCAGGCGATCAGGCTTTTCTTATCCTTGAAGACCACTTGCCAACCCACTGTGTGTTTCTCCATGATCTCTTCGGGAGGCATCATAAATTTATTAGCAACTTTGCAGTCTCCGAAATTCAAGTCTGTGTATTTTCTCGCAATCTTGGCCATCTGTTTTAAGCGCTCTCCGGCGCCAATGTCGTTAAACCCGCGGGCCACGTGAGTTAACATGGGGAAGTCCTCGCTCAGGCTCCCGATATCTCCTGTGCGATGTAGTGTATGTGTCATCTCCTGTCCTCCAATTCCTATTTGTTCAGGATTCTTCCCAGCCCCAGGTTCACTTTTCCATTAGGGTAAACGGGAAATCCCAACTGCTTTGCAACCTCAAGTGCAGGCCCTTTCTCTCTCTCCCCCGGGAAGGAGATTAGGTCCACAGAAAATACGGTATCCACTTTCCCAGAAACCTCGTTGAGTGTCTGAAGAACTCCTCTCAGCTGATCGGGTCTTCACTTCGAACTCAATAATGGCAGAGAGAACCTTTTCGTTCCTCAACTCTGGTTTGAGTCTTCCGGTCTTCACGTCCTCAAACAAAAAATGTCACCGGGTTTCGGGGTTCAAAAACAATCCCTTTCTTGGCCAGAGCCATAGCAATGGTCTCAAGGTCTTTTAGCCTTGCCCCAACTCCAGGACGACCGACTTCAACTGCCATCCCCCAAGAACCTCGTTTGAAACGGCCTGTAACCTCATTGGTCTTCATCTCCTCTGTCCCTCTGCCAGGGACTCCGGTCTCCTTGTGTTCCACCATCGGGTCGCTAAAGGCTCGGCGCACCACCCTTGGCCAATTAAGTTCCGGAAGATAAATGGCCTGGGGTTTACATACATTGGCCCTGAAGCAAACACCACACTCCACACACTCATCCTCATCAATCGTTGACTTCTTTTTCTTCGGGTTTTGTTCATCACGAAAGATCCGAATCGCTCCAACCGGGCAGTAGCTTACACATCGCCCGCATCCAACACATTTATCTATGTCGATACGCATTTTAAAACCTTCCTCTTCCCCCCTCCCCACTCAACGAAGGAGAGGTACCCTTTGTTTAAATTGATAATGGTGCTATTTTTTCAGAGCAGCCATCAGCTTCGGAAGCTCTCCATCAACCATGTTGTAAGTATGCTGAACCTCCGGAAACCGACCGGCCCGCACATCGTCGGCATAGGTCTGTAGGGCCTTTAATGTTTCTTCTCCAAGATTCGCATATTTTTTAACAAACTTCGCAGTAAAGGCTTGAAAAATACCGAGGATATCACTGACAATCATCAATTGACCATCTGCATCAACTCCAGCCCCAATACTGTAAACAGGAATTGTTAGCTCATCCCGGATAACTTTGCACACTTCGGGAGGAACCGCTTCTACCAAAAGGGAGAAAGCTCCCGCCTGCTGAATCGCCTTGGCGTCTTGAATCAGCTCCAATGCAGTCTCCACGGTTCGGCCCTGTGCCTTGAACCCTCCCAATTGGCCGGAACTCTGAGGTGTTAAACCGATGTGACCCATGACGAACATGCCACCATCAACAATTGCCTTGATCTGGGGACAAACCCTCCGGCCACCTTCAAGCTTGATTGCATCGACCCGAGCCTCTTTCAAAAAACGGCCAGCGTTACGGACCGCTTCATCAATATTGACCTGATAGGAGAGAAAAGGCATATCACCGATAACAAATGTGTTGGGAGCACCACGGCGTACAGCCTCCGAATGGTAGATACATTGATCCATCGTCACGGGGATGGTTCCTTCGTAGCCATAGATGCACATGCCCAGGGAGTCTCCTACGAGAATCATATCCATCCCTGCCTGCTCTGCGAACTGGGCTGTCCAGTAGTCATAAGCCGTGATCCAAACTGCCTTCTTATTTGACAGCTTCATTTCCAAAAGATCAAAACGTGTCAGTTTTTTCCTCATGTGTCCTTCCCTCCCATGATTTCAATAGCACCAGTCGCTCAATCCCTCTTTCAGGAAAATGTTATGTCTTTTGAGTACCCCCCTTCTCATTCCTCGATTTCTGGTCCTGATCTCGATAATAGTTCTGAATCGCCCTCTGAATATCTAAAATGTGCCTCTTCATCTGAGAAACCGCCCTCGAACGACTCCCAGCCTTAACGGATTGATAGATATTTTGGTGGAATTTCAAAGACCGCTCCAACATGTAAGGCAAGAGATGAAAAGATTCCCGCATATATTGCTCCATGAAACCCCGAATGGTCACGAAAAGGTTGACAAGGAAACGATTGTGAGAAGCCTTGGCAATCAAGAAATGGAAGGCCACATCCTGTTCAATGTAGTCATCAATCCTGCCCTCTTTAAGTGATCGGGGCATTTCCTTGATCAGAATCCCCATCTCGTTAATCTGCTCTGGGCTCGCATTCTTTACAGCCAATTCTGCTGCTCCGATTTCAATAAACCGTCTTGCTTCGATCAGTTCAATGGTAGCCATTTTGTCCGATATGAAGGGAGGGGGTAAATGGTCGGTGAAGAGAGCGGAGATCCGTGAACGAAAGACCGTACCGTAGCCAGGCCGCTGCTCAATCACTCCGATACGATTCAGGGTGTTTAATGCCTCTCTGAGAGAGGTGCGGCTCACGCCTAACTGGGCTGCAAAGGAATTCTGATTAGGGAGCTTGTCACCCTCTTTGAGTTCGCCGCTCTGGATCATCCGTTTGATCTCTTCGATCACAGAATCGGCCAGTTTCCTCTTATTAATCGACGCCATTGGACCTCTAATTAGTATGATGATAGTATTTTCCTATCAAACTACAAATATCTTGTCAAGTTAAATTAAGAGGTCTTCCCCCAATTTCCTCGCCAGACAAAATTTTCAAAAGGACCGTAAAGTATCGCGACCTGGCAAGGCATGAATCCGGGAAGTCTTCCGGAAAAATGAAGAGATGGATTGATAATGTGACCTTTTTAAAAATTTTCTCCTGGTCTCAAACCTTTTCCATGATCGCATAAATATTTATTTGATTTTTTTTGAATTTTAAGTAATATCAATAAATAATTCTGGCCTCCTTAGCATTCCCTCCAGCGGGTATCGGCCAATAATCGTCTTGGAAGGAAAAAACATTTCATGAAGAAGAAGATAAGTATTAAGGGAACAGGTTCCTTTGTGCCCACACGAGAAGTCCCAAACTCTTATTTCGAGAAAATCGTCGATACGTCTGATGAGTGGATTGTGACCCGTACCGGAATCCGATCGCGGAGAATGATTCAGCCGGGTCAGGCCATGTCAGATCTTGCCACTTCAGCTTCAGAGCGCGCCTTGGAGATGGCCGGACTTCCTCCCAAAAAATTAGACCTCATCGTCATAGGAACCTCCACGGCCGACATGCTAAGTCCTTCCGCGGCCTGTATTGTTCAGCATCGTTTGGGGGCAAAGAATGCAGTGGCCTTTGACGTGAACGCAGCCTGTCCGGGATTCATCTATGGCCTCGCCATCGCACAGAAGTTCATGCAGGATGGTTCTCACCACCATGTCCTGGTAGTGGGTGGAGAAATCGTTTCGAATCGAATTGATTATAAAGATCGGTCTACCTGCGTCCTCTTCGGAGATGGAGCAGGAGCCGTGGTTCTCGGCCATGCCAATGAAGACGGAGACGGAGAGATCCTGGCCGCTCATATTTATTCCGATGGAGACCTCTGGGAACTGCTCTATGTCCCCGGGGGCGGGTCCCGGATTCCTGCCTCCTACCAGATGTTGGACCAAGGCCTCCAATATGTCAAAATGCAAGGGAACGAAATTTTCAAATACGCTGTGCGTACGATGGTGGATTCGGCGCGCAAAGTCATGGAATCGAAAAGAGTCACCAGTGAAGATATTGCCTGGTTTATCCCTCACCAAGCAAATATGCGGATTCTGACGGAGGTGGCCCAGCGATTGGAAATCCCCATTGGAAAAGGTGATTGTAACCGTCCACAAATATGGCAATACCTCTGCCGCCTCCATCCCTACCGCCTTGGATGAAGCCGTTCGGGAAGGAAAAATCGAAAAGGGAGACCTGATTTTAGCGAATTCCTTTGGTGCAGGCCTTACCTGGGGAGCCGTATTGTTTCAGGTACTGATTTCGTCCGAAACCATCCAGTACCGCACCCTAGACTGTAATTCGGTTTCTTACATTTGCCACTATTAGAACCAACCATCCCATGCATCGGCCAACTCTACAAAAATCTCCTTAGCTCGTTCATCGCTACCCCACATGGAATAGACAGTCCGGGGCGCTCTATACTTATCTATAATTCTTAGAAGGCATTCCCTAAGCGCGTGTTCCGTTGGTGCCGATATCGTGACGACTGTTTGGGTCACCTCCTCTAAAGGTTTATTTCCAGTTTCCTCCAAAACCATTTTCCCCTCAATCAACAAATCTTTTCCCTTCACCTCATTTAAAGTGATGCTCTACACCACATTGATTGGCGATTTTTTCCAAGTCTTCTTGCCTTATCTCAACTAAAGCATCGCCAGGATACCATCTCAACTTTCCCATAAGACTTTCCATGTCATCACCTCTCGGTCAGGACTAATCCGTCTTGAGATATTCACGGTACCGTTCCCTTCTCTCCTTTGTTATGTCCCTCGTTCTGGTAAAGTAGTCTCGCGAAGGTTTAATGTGATAAGTGAAGTGCCGGTATATGTTTTCCGTAGTAAAACGTTGGTTCAATATGGCCTCTTCGTCAAAATGAACTCTAATCTTTCCCTCCTCAACAACTATTTTGCCTCTTATTCCACAAACGCCACACTCTACTGTCTTTTCGTCCCGGAGAATTCTAAGGACCCTGTCATGGCATATGGGGCAGATTCCTGGCTCTCCACGGTAAGAAGTGTCTCCCGTTTTGACGGCTTTCGCCACCTCCCTGCCCATTTTCCGTGCCTTAGCCAAGGCCTTATCATAAAGGACCACCTCATTGATTGCTTGGGTGTGTATCAGGGCCCGATCAATAACCTTCATTCCTAAGAAAAGGAGTAATATGTTGGGCTGTAGAAAGGCATAAGGTGTCCAACCTCTTGTGGCATAAGGGATAACAATAGCACCAGGTTTACCTTTTGCTTTAGACCGGAAATTAACCGAAAATGCCCTATCAATGAGTTGTTTTACAATAGCGGTGCTCTCCAAAATGTAACAGGGAGTTCCCAGAACAAGCCCATCCGTCTCAAATATTTTATCCATGATGAAGTTGAAATCATCCTTCAGATTACAACCCGTATTTCCGAAAACACATGGAGCCAACCCATCACAAGGCAATATTTTGTAATCGGTCAATCTTAGCATTTCAACTTGTGCCCCCTCCTCCTCAGCTCCCATTAAAGCTTCTTTAACAAGGATCTCTGTATTCCCGAGTTTCCTTTCGCTTCCATTCAAACCAAGGATTTTCATGACACACCTCCGATTTGAGGATGGTTTGGTTTCTTAATTCACTGAAAATATTTTCGTCAGGTGGATCAATTGGAGGGGATGGTTTAGCATCCCCTCGATCTTGAGGTCTCCAAGGAGGAGTTTTTTCAAGATGGTCCTTCCAGCCCTGTTAAAATAGTTAGGAAAACCTTTAAAGATATTGATGAGACTTAGATCTAAGATCGCATCATGATCCGCGATGATTTTTAGGTGAGCCTTTCCAACGATACCATTATATATCGTCAATTCTCCTCCTTTGAAGGCGAGGGTTACTGTGATATTAATGTCTCTCGCTACAATCACCACATTGGAATTTAGAACCCTGAAGCTCGGGAGCCTTTGAGGCTTCTGCTCAAGGTTTTGGCGGATGAGGTTAAACATCATTTCCGCAAGACCTACATCCCTCGCCCCTTCATCGAGGACCATCACAGGTTTTTCCATTCTTAAATCTCACCAGGCCTGCTGATATACCTTAAGAACATCTTCTGAATCGCTGATAAACTTCGGGTTGTAAACGATCGCCCCATCGGAGAGGGCGAGTTCGGAACATTCCTTAAGACCTTCCTCAGGAATTCCAACGTCCCTGAGCCTCTGAGGAAGACCTAACTTCTTAGTGAATTCGATGATCTTATCCGCAACCACATCTCCTGCTTTATCAGGCTGAATCCCTTCAATATTCACTCCCAAGGCTGAAAGGACGTCCAGATAGACCTCACCGCACGCATCGGCGTTATACCTGAGGCAGGCAGGTAGGAGGATGCTATTCGCCAATCCATGGTGCACTTTAAATCTTGCCCCTACAGAATGGGTGAGGGCATGGACCATCCCCACCTGAGCATTAGAGAATGCGCTCCCTGCTATGTTGGCTGCGATGAGCATTTGTCCCCTCGCCAGCATATCCTTCCCATTTTCAACAACCTTAGGGAGAAACTCCGTGATAAGTCTTATCGCATGGAGGGCCATACCATCGGCGATAGGTTCCCTCTGCAAGGAATGCAATGCTTCGATGGCATGACACATGGCATCCATCCCGGTTGCCGCTGTCAGGGTGGGAGGTAACCCTTCTGTCATTTTAGGATCGAGGATGGCAACATTGGGGAGGATATTGTAATCCCCAAAAAGCAACTTCCTTCCCTCCTCATGATCCTTGATAACAGCTACATAAGTGACCTCGCTTCCTGTCCCGGCAGTCGTCGGAATGACGATATGCGGTGTCTGCGGTCTTGTGAGAATCTGAAACCCCACATAATCTTGAAGTTTTCCCCCTTCTTTCAGAAGGATGGCCATTCCCTTTGCTGTATCGATAGCACTTCCTCCCCCCACACTGACGATGCAATCGGCTCCCAGCTCTTTGCCGAACTTCGCCCCCTGATTTACAATATGGATGCCAGAGTCAGGTTCTACCTCTGAGAAAATTCCCACACACAAATTGCCAAGAGCCTTTTTTATCCTTTCTGGAATATTTGTATTTTTGGCAAGCTCTTGATCGGTAACGATGAGGGCCTTCTTGCATTTGAGGTTCTCCACTTCAATACCCACATCGAGAGCAGTCTTTTCACCAAAGACTATCTTGGTGGGGCTATAGAAAAGAAAATTGAGATTGGCATCATAGGGCATTGCTTCGTCCTCCTCTCCTCCAACAAGATGAAACTTTGTTCAGTGCTTATTTACCCCGTTAGAAATAATGCCCCACTGCTCTGCAGCGGGGTTAGATTTTAAATATTCCGGCGGGGTTTAATGCCCCGCTGGAATTTCTAACGGGGTTTACTCATCCAGGAATTTTGTCTCAATTCTAGTGGTACACTCAACGAGTTCCTGGGAGGCCTTGATATAACGAACGATCGTTGGCAGGTCCCCTTTCAATTTGAGTTTTCCCTGCATCATCCCTTTCACTGGTTCCAATTCTTTCTTGATGACCTGTTTCCATCGAGCATAATCACCGGTGATACAGAAAGGAGCCTTTTGGGCTTCTTCAGCGGTAACGATTTTCGCACCCCTGCAAACCCCCTGATGAAGATCGAGCCACATAGCAAAATCTTCGTTTATTCCTATTTCCGGCTTCGCTGAAGTGACCAAGGCCACAGCTCCGGCGGTCCAGGTAGCGCCAGCTTTTTGGTATCCCTCACTGAAGTTAATCTGCTTCTTAAACTCTTCCATCCACTCTATGCTAGGAAATGTTAAAGCCATGACATACCTCCTTCTAAAGTGAATTCGTATCCCCGTTCTGTATCGATAACCCTTCATCCATGTAACTTTTTTGCCAGATCCTCAAGTCCGGTCTGGATGAGTACCTCTTTCTTGGGTTTACCATCTCTATCTAGTCCCCTGATCTCATAATATTCTCGAAGTAATCTTTCGACATCTGGAACAGAACCAGCCGCAGCACCTTCTTTCAATGGAGTAAGGATCTTTTGGGGCAGCCTATCATCCTTTGCGCTCACTCCCATCATATTGCCAAGCCCTCTCTTCAAAAGCCATGTCCTTTCCCCGCATGTGAGGAGATCTTTCAATGTAAAATCAAATCCCGTGGTTAACCTTACCATTTCTGCCAGCTCATTTGCCGAAAGGGTCCATGCCACGAATTCACAGATCGCGAGGGAGTTTAATGGAAGACCAAGGTCTTCACAGAGTTTTGTCATCTCGGCTTTCCCTTCGCTCGTTTGACCTATATAATTTTCCTGGGAACCAGCTTCTGTATACGTAGTGATTCCCTGTTCTACGGGGAAAGCAAGGTGCATGAGATGACAGGCACCTCTGATGGACGTCATATAAGCAAGGCCCGCCCCATGAAAGCCCCTTGGATCGTGCATCGGAACCTCTAATCCTTTCACCTCAACGCAAAATTCCTCAGCACCTTTACCCAACCTCTTCGCTGCCTCCTTGCTTCCCTCGGATAGAACTGCCCCGATCCCTTCTTTTTTAGCTATCTTGTGGAGCAACTCAATAACTCCTGATATATTCCCCCACGTCAGATCAATCCCATCAGTATCTCTTTTAGTGATCAGCCCTTTCTCAAAAGCCTCCATGGCAAAGGCGATCGT
>CAWFSX010000035.1:0-23798 GCA_963818595.1 uncultured delta proteobacterium | reverse complement strand
AGTGGTCGGCGGTTTTCTCATTCTCATGGCCGTGATCCTATTGGCAAAAAGTGAATTTAGAAATAAGTCTTAAAAGTCATATCTTCATGTATCATTTTTTTAGGTCCTCTCATGTTTAAATGCAATAAAAATTGGTGACAAATGAAGCTGTGACCCTTTGCTTGTTGCTTAGGTCTTTTTTTTCTGTTATAGTTTTTGGACTTTATGAATAAAATCAGCACATTAAATCCCAAAGAAATCCGACCCTCATCCGAAAAGGGAAGTGGGACAAACCGACCGCAGGACTGGCCATGGGTTATGCCCAGGCCAACCTCGTCATCCTTCCCGAGAAATATGCGTTTGACTTCCTCCTCTTCTGTCAGAGGAATCCAAAACCCTGTCCCCTGCTTGAGGTCTTGGAACCGGGAGAATTTCGAACAGAATTTTTATCCCGGATGCTGATATCCGGACGGATATTCCGCGTTACAACATCTATCGAAAAGGCAAGTTGGAAACGACCGTCAAAGAGATCAAAAGATATTTGGAAGTCTGATTTCGTCACCTTTCTCCTGGGTTGCAGTTTTTCTTTTGAGGAGGCATTGCTCCGGGCGAACGTTCCTGTCCGGCATATCGAAGAGAATAAGAATGTTCCGATGTTTATATCTAACATACCCTGCAACCCTGCTGGTGTCTTTCCATGGACCGATGGTGGTTACGATGAGACCCATTCCTCCGGACAAGGTGAGCCGGGCAGTTCAGATCACCTCCCGTTATGCCTCGGTCCATGGAGCGCCTGTCCATATCGGTGACCCTTCAAAGATTGGGATTAAAAATCTTAAAAAACCTGACTTTGGAGATCCGGTGACGATTAAGAAGGGAGAAGTTCCGGTCTTCTGGGCCTGCGGTGTGACGCCACAGGTCGTGGTGATGAAGGCCAAACCCGATCTCTGCATCACCCACACCCCCGGCCACATGTTTATCTCTGATCTGCTCAACGAAGAGTTGGCCAGCCTTTAACGATTGTCTAAATCCCTCCCCTGCCTCCCTTTGCCCTCCGGGTCAGAGACCGCTCTGGAGTCGGAGACCAAAGGGAGGAGAAAATATTGGAAATAAATTTTGGTTATCGGGTATAATTCTTCACGATCATTAACCGGAGGGACACCCAATGGATAAGAATGAAATTTATGAGAAGCATAAAAAATATTTAGCTCCCTGTGTGGCCATTACTATCAAGAACCTCTCATTTTTGATCGAGGAAAGGGAAAGTATCTCTACGACATCGACGGGAAGGAGTATCTCGATTTTTTTGGGGGGATTGTCACGATCAGCGTGGGCCATTGTGACGAGGAGATCACTGAAAAGACCTGTGAGCAGATGAGGAGGCTTCAGCATACCTCAACCCTCTATCCCACCCTTCCCGATCATCTCTCTTGCCGAAAAACTGGCCCAAATCACTCCCGGAAGATTGCAAAAGTCCTTCTTCACCAGCAGTGGAACAGAGGCCATCGAAACCGCTATTCTTATGGCCCAGCTTTATACGAAAAGCCATGAAGTCATTGCCCTTCGGCATTGCTATAGCGGATCATCCCTCCTGACGATGAACATCACCGGACATCAGAAATGGCGTCTTGGAGGAAGCCTTGTCCCGGGAATCAAACATGCCCATAATGCCTACTGCTTCAGATGCGCCTTCGGAAGAGAGTATCCCGATTGCGATCTCGAATGTGCGAAGGATGTGAAGGAATTGATTGAAACAACGACCTCGGGCCAGCCTGCCGCCTTCATCGCCGAACCCATTCAGGGTGTGGGAGGGTTCATCACTCCGCCGAAGGAATATTTCAGAGAGGTCGTCTCCATTGTGAAACGCTACGGAGGACTCTTCATCTGCGATGAAGTTCAAACAGGCTGGGGAAGAACAGGGGGAAGATGTTCGGGATCGAACACTGGGGGGTGGAGCCGGACATCATGGTCATGGCAAAAGGAGCGGCCAATGGCTCCCCTGTTGGGATCACCATTGCGACGCCAGAGGTGGCAGATGGTCTTAAGGGTTCCCATCTCTCCACCTTTGGTGGAAATCCTGTCACAGCGACAGCTGTCCTTGCTACTATCGAAGTCATTGAGAAAAGAGGACTGGTTCAGAATGCCGAGCAGATGGGTCAATTATTTAAGAGACCGGCTGGAAGGGTTGAAAGAGAAATTCCAGATCATCGGTGAGGTCCGGGGAATGGGTTTAATTCAGGGCATGGAGATCGTCAAAGAGGAAGAAGGAACCTGCTCCGGATCTGGTCAATGAGATCTTTGAAGGGACAAAGGAAGAAGGGCTTCTCATCGGAAGAGGTGGCCTATACGGAAATGTCATACGGATCACACCGCCTCTGACGATTGAGAAGGGTGAAATTGATTAAGGCGGTTCAGGATTCTGGACCGGGTTTTTGAGAAGGTTTCTTCCTCCAGGGCGGTTTGACAATCGGAGGGAACTTCAGATAGTATTTCGAATCTGATAGATCGCCCCCTCACCCCTGCCTACGGCAGGGAGTTCCGTCTCCCCGTTAGGGAGAGGGATGGAGTAATGAGAGGAAAATATCGAGGAGGACAAAGATGAAAAGGTTTCTGTTTTTGTGCTCAATTCTTATCGTCATTACCCTTTTTACTCCAATCACCTACGCCCAACCCAAGCCGGTCTCCGGAGGATCTCTTACCATCGCCCAGGGTGTTGAGCCTCCTGGATTGGACCCCACGACAGCCACCTCCGCAGCCATTCCCAGGGTTGTCTACGGCAATGTACTGGAGGGCTTGGTCAGGATCGATCGGAATGGCAAAGATCGTCCCGGCATTAGCAAAGAGTTATAAAATCTCAAAGGATGGGAAGGAGTATACCTTCATCCTTAAAAAAGGGCGTCAAATTCCATGATGGGAAACCTTTCGATGCGGAGGATGTAAAGTTCACCTTTGAGAGATTGATGGATCCAAAAACGAACATCCCGAACATCGAATATTATAAGGATATTGAATCGGTACAGGTTGTGGATAGCCACACCGTGAAGATCAAACTGAAGAATGTCAACTCGATGTTTCTTTTCAACCTGGCCAGGCCCGACTCGATCATCGTCAACAAACAGGCAGTGGACAGATTGAAGAGCGCACCGGTCGGAACAGGACCATTTAAGTTTGTGGAATGGGTTCGAGGAGACCATGTCATCCTTGCAAAATTTGAGGAGTACCACCGGAAGGGATATTCCTTACCTCGATAAAGTCACTTTCAAATTCATCGGAGATCCGAGCGCCCAGATTGCCAGCCTGAAGGCCGGGTGATATCGATGTGATCGCCTACGACGTGAGTCCGGAAAATGCACTCCTTCTTGAGAAGGATCCGAAGTTCAAGGTTCTCAATGGCTATACAACCACAGAGGTCATTCTCTCGACCAACCAATTCGAGGAAGCCTTTCGACGATGTCCGTGTCCGCAGGGCCATGGCCCATGCCATTGATCGAAGTGCCCTGATCAAAGGAGCGATGTCAGGCTATGGAGTTCCCATCGGAAGCCACATGGATCCTGGCAATCCTTACTATATCGATCTGACCATCATTCTATCCTTATAATCCTGAAAAGGCAAAGCAACTCCTCGAGAGAAGCGGGCTATCCGAATGGTTTTGAGGCAGTCATCAAAGTTCCAGAACGGTATGCCTATGCCAAGCGAAGCGGGGAGATCATTGCGGATATGCTTTCTCAGGTGGGGATCAAATTGAAGATCGAACTGATCGAATGGGGGCAATGGATTGAACGCGTTTTAAGAATGCAGACTTTGATCTCACGGTCATCGGTCATGCAGAGCCGTTTGACATCAACATCTATGCGAATCCGAAATACTACTTCCGTTACGACAGCCCAAAATTTCAGGAGACGCTGAAAAAAGCAGAGATGGAGCCTGATCCAAAGTCCAGAAGAGAACTCTATGTCGCCTGCCAGAAGATCATTACAGAGGATGCGGTCAACGGGTTCTTATTTGTATTGCCCAGCCTTCCCACCATGAAGAAAGAGGTGATGAACTGGTGGAAGGACTATCCGATGACCGCTGTGGATGTGACCGAGGTGTGGATACAGAAATAATAATTATTGCAGATTGCAGATTCAGATGAAAAATCAACATCTAAAATCGGCAAATCTAGAATTGACTTCATAATGGGCCTGAGGTATTCCTTTTGAGACTTCAGGCCTTTTCTTTCAAAGATGATAACTTATTTACTCAAACGAACCCTCATCCTCTTTCTGACGCTCCTCCTTGTCTCGATCGTCATCTTTGCTGTCCTCATGGTGATCCCGGGTGATCCGGCCCAGATCATCTTGGGCATCCATGCCACACCGGAGACGCTTCAGAACTTAAGACATCAAATGGGATTGGATCGTCCTGTGATCATCCAGTATCTCAGCTATATGAAAAATCTGGCCATTGGAGACCTGGGACGATCCATCACTTATGATGTCCCGATTCGCTCACTGATCCTCTCCCGTCTTCAGGTGACGATCCCTCTGGCCATCCTCTCGATGATCTTTGCCGTTTCCTCTCCATTCCCATGGGAATTTACTCCTCATTGCATCGGAATCGAGTTGGAGATTATGGCATCATGGTCTTTTCCCAGATCGGTCTGGCTGTGCCTGCCTTCTGGGCAGGGATCCTCCTGATCCTTCTCTTTGCTGTCACCCTTCATTGGTTCCCTGCAGGTGGATTCCAGCCTTGGCAGGTGGATCCAATAAAGGCGCTGCAATCCCTTCTTCTCCCTGCTCTTTCCCTGGGATTGGTGAGGGCCGCAGTGCTCACCCGGATGACGCGATCCTCCATGCTTGAGGTCCTGGGAGAAGATTATATCCGGACAGCCAGGAGCAAGGGTTTGCCGAAAAGAATCGTGGTCTACAAGCATGCCTTTCGAAATGCCATCATCCCTGTGGTAACGATCATCGGGCTTCAGGCAGGCGATCTTCTTGCAGGGGCGATCATCATTGAGAATGTCTTCCATCTTCCCGGAGTGGGGAGACTGGTCTTCGAAGCGATCGGCCAGAGGGATCTTCCGGTAATCCAGGGAGTTGTTCTTTTGATTGCCATGATGATTGTCGTCATCAATTTTGTGATCGATGTCGCCTATCGATATCTCGATCCACGGATTCGTTATGAGTAAGGGAAAAGACTTTCTCGTCTATTTCGAAACATCAACTTCACCATCGGGTTTTTCATCACCCTGATCGATTCTCCTCACCGCTCTTCTCAGCCTCGGCTATACCCCCTATGATCCGAATCGGATGAACCTCTCCGAACGATTTCAGGCTCCCAATGAGAATCACTGGTTGGGAACCGATCAATATGGAAGAGATATCTTCAGTCGGGTGATGAAGGGATCGATCAATTCCATCATCGTTGGTCTTGTGGCTGTTTCGATCGGCATGGGTTTTGGAATTCTCCTCGGTTCCATGGCTGCCTTTTATAGAGGGTGGGTGGATGAAGTCGATCATGAGGATCTCAGATGTGCTCTATGGATTTCCGGCTGTCCTCAGCGCCATTCTCATCACCTCTATTCTGGGTCCTGGAGTGGTCAACAGCATGATTGCCATCGGGATCTTCAACATTCCCATCTTTGCGAGATTGACCCGAGCCACCTCCCTCTCCATATGGGAACGAGATTATGTGACCTCAGCCAAGGCCATTGGAAGAAGCGATGCGGGGATCATCTGGAAATACATCCTTCCCAATATCCTCTCCTCCCTCATCGTTCAAGGAACGGTTCAATTTGCCATTGCCATCTTGGCTGAGGCTGGCCTGAGCTATTTGGGTTTGGGAACCCAGCCTCCTCATGCCAGTTGGGGCAGGATGCTCAAGAGGCCCAGACCTTTATGGGAACTTCTGCCTGGCTGGCGATCTTTCCCGGGTGTGCCATTGCCCTGGCTGTATTGGGATTCAATCTCCTCGGAGATGGATTAAGAGATATGCTTGACCCGAAGCTCTCAAGGATCCAGCAGATGGAGTAAAAGAATTCCATCCAGGATTCGCGGAGTGCATGAATAATCCCACTTACTTATCCCTCGCTTTAGCTAAGGGGCCTGAAGGCGGGATGGAGTGCTGGTGAAGGAGAAAAACATTGAAGATCGATCGGCTATTGAAAGAGATCAAAAGAGAGGAATTGATTCAACTCACTCAGGATCTCATCCGAATTCCGAGTGTCAGGCGTCAGGAACTGGAGGAGATGAGGAGAAGGTTGCCCTTTTTCTCGCCCGTCTCTTGGAGGAGATGGGGCTCGATGTGGTCGTCGAGGAAGTGGAACCTGGTTCTCCAAATGTCATCGCAGTGCTTCAGGGTCAAGAGTGAAGGTCCATGCCTGATGTTTGAATGCCATACGGATGTCGTCACCGAGGGCGATGCCTCCGAATGGAAATATGGTCCCTTTGAGGGAAGGTTAGTGGGGAATCGGATCTACGGAAGAGGGGCTTGTGATACCAAGGGAAATTTAGCGGCTGCGGTAAAGGCCGTCCAGGCGATCAGTCAATCCGGCATTCCTTTTAAAGGGAAAATTCTTTTGGGAATCCTGGTCGATGAGGAAGGGATGATGAGCGGGGTAAAACATTTTATTCGTCAGGGATGGGCCAATGGCGTCAATGCAGCCATGATCTGTGAGCCGGTGGATAATCATCTCTGTATCACACAGAAAGGAGCCCTCCGGGCTGAACTGATCACCAGTGGAAAGATGAGCCATGGGGCCATGCCCTTAGCCGGCCTCAATCCCATTCCTCCCATGGTATCGATCTTGGAAAAAATTAGGCAGTTGGAGGAAGAAGAGATTGAAAGATTGGGAAAGGATGCCTTTTTAGGATATCCCAGCATCACGCCCACCGTGCTTCAGGCCCCTGTGAAAGGGGAACCTCAACTCAATGTCGTCCCTTACCAGTGCAGGGCATTGCTCGACATCCGAACCATTCCCGGGCAGTCCCATGAAGCCCTGAAGAAGCAGTTGGAGGATATTGTCCAGGAGGAGGAGAGATCAGTCAGTGCCAGTCTCCATTCCGGTCCTTTAAAAGAGATCCGAGAGACACTTGAAAAGGGCCTCTCCAAGGGAATCTCGTTTCAGTCGAAACTCAATGTGTTTGAAGATCGGCCCTGGACGAAGACCTCTCGGGATGAGCCGATTGTCCAGGCTGTTTCGAGAGCCATTCGATCGATCACCGGAAAGGAACCGATTTACGATGGTGTTCCTGGGTGCAACGGATGGGACCTTTCTATCTGCCTGGGCAGGAATTCCCATTGTCACCCTGGGTGCAGGGAAATGGATGATTCCCCATCAAAAGGATGAATGGGTTTCTGTTGAGGATCTTGAACTCACTGCCAAAATCTATGCCGCCAGTGCCCTGGAATTTTTGAAGCCCTAATTCAGCGAATGACACCGAAATGAAACTCGAATTTTAAAATTCGGAATTACTCTTCTCCTCCCTCGGACTTCGAACCCCTTTCTTCTTCCATCGCCTCATCCACCATCTGGTCTACATCTTCACCCATATCTTCTCCCATTTCCTTGCCCATTCGTTTCATCCATTTGGCCATGCTCTTCGGATCCTTCTCATCCAAGTCGCCCCATTTCGACGGATCGGCCAAGCTCTCCATTCTGCTCTCTTCCGAACGGATCACCCTCACCCTCGAGAGGACGCGGGACATCTTTTTGCTTTTACATCGTTTGCATTGAGGGATAAAAGTTTCATCGGTTTTAATCAAGAGAAATTCAGAGATCTTTCCACAATCTTCACAACGATATTCATAGATTGGCATATCTCCCCTCCCCTCTATCCCTGCCTGCGCAGGCAGGCCCTCCCACTTTTAGTGAAGAAAGGTTTTGAGGTTTTTTTCTTATGGCAAAATAGAAATATAGGAGATTGATGACGCCGGTGAGCGTCAGGCAGAGGAACATCGTCAGATAACTGGTCAACTGAAGGATGATGCCCATAATGACTGAACCCATGCCCGACCCGAGATCAGCGATCGCAGTAAAGGTGCCCATGGCTGGGCCAGGAGACGATCTTGCATGATCCAGGGCATAAGCCACCAATGTAGGGTAGAGAAAGGCATTCCCAATCCCCCAGATCACTGCCACGAGAATAAACATTGGAAGAGTCTTGGAAAAGGCGAGGATGGACATTGAAATGATGTAAGCGATGAGGCAGGGGAAAATCACTTTTTCTCTGCTGTAGAGGTCCAATATTCTCCCACCCAAAGCACGACCGACAACATGGATGATCGCCAACGCGCCAAAGAAAAGTCCGGGATTTGAAACCCCCTGACTCACCGCATAAAGAGGAAAAAAAGCGGTCACCGCCCCCCATATGATGTTGACCATAAAGGCCATAATGGCCGAGGGAAGAGCTTCACGACTTAAAAGAGGTTGTTTCTTCGTAGACGGATTTTCTGATGGAGCGCGTCTGGACCTTGACTCAATTGGGTGGTGATGAATAGGGAGCATAGGGATAAAGCTATACAGACCAGAAAGAGGATGCTGAAATTGAATTGGTTGATGAGAAGCATCCCAAAGTAGGGGGCGAGAACAAAAGCAAAATTGATAGCCAGATAGTAGTAACTTAGGCTCTGTCCTCGGTGGGCTTCTGGGCTGATATTGGCGATCAATGTGAAAGAGGCAGTTGAGAAGAAAGCCAAGCCGATCCCATGCAAAATGCGGACGATAAAAAGAGGCCAAAAAGGCATCGCAAAGAGATAGGCAAAGGAGGAGAAGGCATACAAGATAGCCCCAGTGATCATGAATTTCTTTTCGGGAATTCTTAAAAGGGCTCTTCCAACAAAAGGCCTCAGGATTAAAGAGGAGACGCTCAAGACTCCGATGAGAAGACCGATCTCTGCCTCGGGAGATCCTTTGCCCGAAAGATAGATCGGAAACGTAGGGATGAGGATGCAAAAAACCGAAGAGAAAGCGAATTGGGCAAAAAAACTGAGGATGAAATCTCGGGTTAGTATCTTCTCGATTGCCATATCTCGTTCGAATCTATTTTAAATTTTTCCTCTCCCTTTTGTAAAGGGATTTGGAGTTTCTCCCTACATTCAATTCGATTCACCCTTCGACTGCTCAGACGAATACGATTTCAGGTTTCTATTCATCGCACTCAGGTCAACCCTGAGTAAGCCGAGGGTTGACAGGGATTCGATTTCTATTAATAATCCATTGTAGATTGAGAATGGATTAGAAGGAGGCTCATTCATGGCAAATCCCGAGAAGGTAATTTTAAAAATTGTCTCTGTGAAAGGGACCTGTGCGGCCGGGCATTATGTGGGTCAGGAATTTGATCTGAGCAAGGACTTTCTTTTAGGACTCTCCGGAGATCCCCGAGCTATTTGCCCCTCTGCATTTCATGCCATCTTTCCCTCATGGCGGGTGCTTCGGCATGGAGGAGAGTATCCCTGGGAAGAGGATCGAGACAAGACGACCATTGCCTGTCCCGATCCATTCAATCCTGTGGTGATGGAACTCCGAAGGGTAAAAGAGTAGGTTCTTAAAAAGAGATTTCTGAAAAAGTCCAGAAATCTTGACTGAGTATCATCTCTATCGATCGAGAAGCGTGCAGTAGTTTTTCAGGACTCTCAAAAATTCACATTGACACATTGCTCAATATGATTAAACTGTTCGAAAATTATAAGGAGGAGTTATGAAGATGGAATATAAAACCCTTCTGTTTGACGTTCGTGATCATGTCGCCCATATCACTCTCAACCGTCCTGATGCCGCCAACTCCATCAACGAAGAAATGGGCATTGACCTGATGCATGCTTCATTACGCTGTGACGAAGACCCCGAGATTCGGGCGGTGCTGATCTCTGGGGCCGGGAAGATATTCTCCGGTGGTGGAGACTTAAAGGCCTTTTCTGCCAAGGGCAATCAATTACCGTATTATGTCAAGGAGATCACCACCTACCTCCATGCGGCGATGTCACGATTAACACGGATGGATGCACCCGTGGTGGCGGCAGTGCATGGGGCCGTGGCAGGAGCCGGGATGAGCATTGCCATTGCCTGTGATATTGTCATTGCAGCCGAGACAACCCGGTTCACGGTGGCATACACCCGAGCTGGGCTAGTGCCCGATGGTTCTTCAACCTATTTTCTTCCCAGAATCGTTGGTCTCAAGCGTGCGTTGGAGCTGACGCTCACCAATCGCATATTCTCTGCTCAGGAGGCATTGCAGTGGGGACTTGTCACCCGTGTGGTCCCAGACAATGAATTGCTTGCGCAGGCGAAGGCCATTGCCGTCCAGCTTGCAAACGGTCCAACACGAGCCTATGGAGTATCGAAGCGGTTATTACACAGTGGATGGTCTGAAACGTTGGAAACCCAGATGGAAAATGAAAGCCAGGCAATTGCCAATAGTGCCCGCACCCAAGACGCTCGTGAGGGGATTACGGCTTTTCTCGAGAAACGTCCACCGAAGTACAAAGGACAATAGAGTTACTTGGGTTAAGTGGGTTTTTTGAGTTCATTGTGTTTGCTTAAATAACCCAAGAAACTCTACAAACCCAATAAACTCAATTAGACCAAAAATCCTTGAACTTCTTTCGGAGTATCTTTTATAAAGGGTCCATTTTCCATAAGAGAGGTTGATTCATGCAGCGAGAAGTGATCAAAGCGAATATCGTGGTTTTTATTGCCAGTTTCTGCACACTGGTCATCGAACTAGTCGCAGGAAGAATCATGGCTCCTTATGTCGGAGTCTCCCTCTACACTTGGACAAGCATCATTGGAGTGGTTCTTGCCGGCATCAGCATTGGAGCGTATCTGGGAGGCCGGATTGCCGACCGATATCCTCGATCGTCCACACTCGGCTGGCTTCTTTTCCTCTCCGGCTTAGGGGCATTTTCCATTTCACCGCTGACCAATTTGATTGGGGGGGCACAATTTCAAACGAGTCTGATGACACGAATTCTGATGATCACCACCATCATCTTTTTTGTCCCTTCCTGTCTGCTCGGAATGATCTCGCCCGTGGTGGTCAAATTGACCCTTAACAATCTTGAGAAGACCGGGAATGTCGTTGGAAAGATCTACGCCTTCTCCACCCTCGGCTCCATTCTCGGGACCTTTGCTACGGGATTCTTTCTCATCTCGTGGATGGGGACACGTTACATCCTTTTGACGATGGGGATCATTCTTATCATTTCTGCATTCATCTTTGGAGGTTTCTTCAGGAGTAAAAAAAATCTAACCCTCTTCTTCCTTTTCCTCTTGCTTTCTATACTCCTACCCCTCGTCGGATTACACGTTTATGCCGCGGCCCAACCAGAGGAATTTTCCTTTTCCACCTCTCCTATCGAATCCATTAAGAAAATGTTCGGCTACGCCTTCAAGTTCCCCCTTGAAGAGGAGGCCTATTTTTTTAAGGAGAGCGATTATTACACGATAAAATTAAAGAAGAATATCAGGGGGAACAATGGAGATCCTTTAGAATCTCTCGTTCTCGATCATCTGGTTCACTCTTATACCGACTTACAAGATCCTTTTTATATCGAGTATGAATATATCCGGATGTATGAAGAGATGGTGAGATGGCAGGCAAAGAAACGGACGTCTCTTAAAGTGCTCTTTATGGGTGGGGGAGGATATACCTTCCCTCGTTTTATTGAGGCAAAGTACCCCAAGGCAAAGATCCATGTGGTGGAGATCGATCCAGAGATCACACGAGTGGCGAAAAAATATCTGGGTATTTCAGACCATACCCAAATTCGTTCCTTCAATGAGGATGGCCGCTGGTTTGTGATGAATTGTAAAGAGAAGGGGACTTATGATTTTATCTTTGGAGATGCCTTCAATGACCTCTCGATTCCTTATCACCTGACCACCAAAGAATTTGCCATGCAATTGAAGAGTCTTCTCAAGCCGGATGGATTGCTCCTGGCCAATGTGATCGATAGTTTTAAAAAAGGAGCCTTCATGCCCTCCTATATCCGAACCTTAGAAGAGGTGTTTGGAAAGGGGAATGTCCATCTCATAACTCTTACTTCGGATTATGAGAAAATCGGAATCAGCACTTGCGTCGTGGTGGCAAGTCCACAGAGGTTAGACATGGAAGATTTCATCAGGACAGTGAAAGGAAAGGGAGAAGAGATGACCTCCCATGTCATGCCTCAAGACCAATTGCAGGAATATTTAAAAGAGCGATACTCTGTGATCCTCACCGATGATTATGTCCCCGTGGATAATTTGATCGCACCCATCTTCGAAGAACGCTTCGGATATCAAAGATACTTTAATACGCAAGTGCCCTCCATCTAAAATATTTTAAAATTAAAATAATTATAAGAAGTTGAACAATTGGCAATTTTTTTATTGACAATCGGTCATATGTATTATATATGACCAAACATGCCTGACCAATCTAATCTATTTACACCTCTTAAATCAAAAAGAACTTTTGAAGAAATCGCAGATCAGATTAGGGAACTAATTTACTCTGGGGTATTCCAAACCTGGCGATCGATTAATGTCTGAGAGAGAATTGGCAAATCAATTTAAAACAGGACGCATGGTTGTCCGTGAAGCATTGCGGACCTTAGAACAGTGTGGGTTAGTTTATATCAAACAGGGAAGTTTCGGTGGGGCATTTATTAAGGATACTGACTCCACAGTCATCACTAGATCTATTTCAGATATGATCAAAATCGGCAATGTGACACTCCGAGACCTAACAGAAGTTAGGTTAGGAATTGAAAAAGTCATGTTAGAATTTGTCTTTCAAAGGATCAACAAGGAGGATCTTGCTTTGCTGAGAAGGAATCTTGAGGATGCCGAGCAACAGATTCAAAAAGGTATAAGACCACTGGAGGAACATTTGAATTTCCATGTACTTCTGGCTAAGTCCACGAAGATGACTTTTCGAAATGATTATGGAAGCGATCATGAATGTAACGAAATCCTTTCTGCTCTCCGTAGAAACAGAGTGGAAATATATTCATCATGTTTTCAATTCCCTTAAAGAAATCTATAAAGCCATCGAAGAAGGAAATTTAGTCCTTGCCCAAGAAAAATTTGCAGACCATATCCTATATGTCAATAAACAGCTTGAGGAGTTAGCAAATATTCGGGATTCCCGAAGGACCGTCAGAAGGTTAAAACGAAGGCATCCAATTTTTAAGAGATCTTAGTCAGCCTATTGTATATTTTTATGAAAAAACTTAATTTAGGTGGCTTATTCTGGATCCTCCTCGGAATTGCCATCTGTATCCAATCTATTTATCTCAAAACAGGGAATTTAAGAAAGCCCGGGCCGGGGTTTATGCCATTTTTATCAGGGGCTTTTCTGGGACTGCTTGGATTAATTCTAACACTCACTTCTATTTCAAAAAAATTAAAAGAAGATAAAGAGGGAAAGAGTCAAAGGGTTTGGGCAAAAGGAAATTGGAGTAATATTTTCTTTACTCTAATAGCCTTATTTGGCTATCTGCTACTATTAAAACCTTTAGGGTTCATCCTCACCACTTTTATATTCCTCTTCTTTCTATTTAAACTGAAAGAACCGAAGAGATGGGTCATGCCTTTGATTTTTTCAGTATGCACTGTTGTCTTTAGTTACCTCATTTTTTCTGTGTGGCTTAAGTGCCAGTTTCCAAAAGGGATATTGGGACTCTAATGGCAGGTTTCTTAGATAATATTTTATTAGGTTTTCATATTTCTTTCTCTGCTATCAACTTATTATATTGCTTTATAGGGGTCTTTATTGGAACTTTGATCGGAGTTCTTCCAGGAATTGGCCCTGCTGGAACCATTTCGTTGCTTTTACCCATTACATTTGGCATCAACCCTGTTTCCGCCATTATTATGTTGGCAGGAATTTACTATGGATCCCAATATGGAGGATCCACTACATCCATTTTGGTTAATATTCCAGGGGAGTCCTCATCAGTTGTGACATGTTTGGATGGATATCAAATGGCCCGCCAGGGCCGAGCAGGTGCTGCTTTAGGAATAGCGGCCTTCGGTTCTTTTATTGCAGGTACCATTGGGATCCTTATCCTGATGTTTTTAGCAGAACCCTTATCAACGGTTGCACTTAAGTTCGGTCCACCTGAATACTTTTCTTTGATGATTCTTGCAATCACTATCTTAACCTATCTTGCCCATGGCTCAATGATCAAAGCGATCATCATGGCTGCCTTCGGAATTAGTTTAAGCCAGATCGGATTAGATATTGTTACTGGCCAAACAAGATTTACCTTCGGGATAATGGATCTTGAGGATGGTGTTGGCTTAATTCCACTGGTGATGGGTCTGTTTGGTATTGGTGAAGTATTAGTCAATCTTGAAGAATCAGTTGATCTTGAGATCTTTAAAGAAAAGATTAAAGGATTGTTACCCAATTTAAAAGATTGGATGGATTCGATAGGTGCTATTATTCGAGGAACTTTTTTAGGTTTCTTTTTAGGTGTCCTACCAGGGGGTGGAGCCATTATTTCTTCATTCGTTTCATATGCCATGGAGAAGAGGATATCAAAACACCCTGAAAAGTTTGGTAAAGGGGTAATCGAGGGTGTCGCAGGACCAGAAGCTGCTAACAATTCAGCAATTGCAGGAGCTTTTATTCCACTTTTTACTTTGGGTATCCCTTCCAATGCGGTCATGGCTCTCCTTTTAGGGGCACTGATGATTCACGGATTGCAGCCTGGGCCCCTTTTGCTTAAACAGCGACCAGAAATCTTTTGGGGAACTGTCATGAGCATGTATATAGGGAATGTGATGTTGCTCATCTTAAATCTTCCCCTGATTGGCCTATGGGTGAAGATATTGAAAGTCCCATATCGGATCCTTTTCCCTTTGATCCTTTTCTTTTGCATTGTTGGATCATATAGCATTAACAATAGCACCTTTGATGTTTTCATGATGCTCATCTTTGGGATCGTCGGTTATCTCTTTAGAAAATTTAATTACGAGCCTGCCCCTTTAGTGTTGGCATTTATCTTAGGGCCTATGCTCGAGAATGCGCTACGCCAATCTCTTCTGATATCAGGTGGAGATTTCTCGATTTTTATTAGCCGGCCCATTTCAGCCACAAGTTTAACTATTGCTTTCATACTTTTATTGGCCGCTATTTTTTGGAAAAAACACAGATGGGTACTTGCCAGAATGAAATGACGATAATTTTTATATATTTTTTTTTGAGAGACTATTTATAGAAAGGAGGAAACTTATGTATAGAATCATGAAGGTTTTATTAAGATTGTCTCTTATGGTCAATTTTTTAATCCCATGTTTTTTTGTCACAAACGGTTCATCTCAAGAACCTTATCCCAATAGACCTATATCCATGGTCTGTTGGAGCACAGCAGGAATGATGGATACCGTGACCAGAGTCATTTGCAAGGTCGCAGAAAAAGAGTTAGGGCAGCCTATCATTGTTGAAAATAAACCTGGAGCGGGTGGAGCTATTGGAAAAAATTATGTGTTGAAATCGAAACCCGACGGTTATACCCTAGGAGTAACCACTACCGGGACCTACCTCGTTATCCCTCACATGCGTAAGCTTCCTTTTGATGTGTTAACAGACGTCACAGATATTATTGCAGTCTGCAAATACAATTTTGGGCTAATTGTGAAGATCGATGCTCCCTGGAATTCGTTTGAGGATGTGATTGCCTATGCGAAAAAAAATCCTGGAAAATTTACCTATGCCTGTGCAGGGGTCGGGGTTACCCAACATATCTGTATGGAACGGATTGCCATGAAGGAGGGGATCAAATGGACTCAAGTCCCCTTTAAATCGGGCGGAGAATCCGTGATGGCATGTTTAGGAGGCCACACAGATGCAGTGGCCCAAGGATCTATCGATGTCCTTCCTCATATCAAAGCAGGAAAGTTGAAGATGTTATTAGCATTGGATGATAAACGGTGGCCCGATGTTCCTAATGTTCCCCATATCTTAGAGAAAGGATACGATTTTTATGCTTTGTCCTATATCTCTTTTTATGGACCTGCAGGGATATCGGAACCGATTAGACAGAAGTTTGAGGACGTTTTTAGAAAGGCGATGAAGGATCCCTCTTTTATCGATGTGATGAAACAGTTCCAGGTGGAGGCAGCTTACCTGAGCGGAAAGGATTATTCAAACTTTTGGAGATCGAGGTATGAGGAGATGGGCAAGGTGATCAAGGCTTTGGGTTTGAAAGAGGGTTAATAAAAAGAGATGAGCAGAGTCGTCATTCTATCCAACATTAGTAGAGGCTTGCCCGGATGGGAGGAGGCCAAGGAGATGCTGAGAAGGGCAGGCCATGAAGTTTTTGATGCGGGCGAGAGGGATTTTAATGAAGATGAGACGATTCGCTACTTGGGAGATGCAGATGCTGTTTTTGTAGGCTTCAATAAACTTTCAGGTCATGCGATTAAGTCTGGGAAAAATCTTAAAGTCATTGCCAAACCAGGAGTGGGTGTTGATAACATCGATGTAGACACAGCTACCCAAGAAGGAATCATTGTTTGTAATACGCCCGGATCAAATGCCGAGCCTACAGCGGACCATCTTTTCGGTTTGATGATCGCTCTAGCACGAAAGATCCCCTATCTGGATAGGATGACTAAGGCTGGTCAAGGTTGGGAGAGAACCCCCCCTGCTGTTGGGAGGGAAATTGTGGGTAAAATATTAGGGGTTATTGGTACAGGTAGTATTGGGCAAGCTGTCATCCGCAGGGCAAAGGGGTTTGACATGGAGATATTAGCCTTTGGATCCCATATGATCTCCGATCAAAAGTTGATCCAAGACCTTTCGATCAAGTATTTGCCTTTAGAGGATGTATTGAAACGTTCTGATTTCGTTACATTACATGTCCCTTTAACCCATGAGACTCGAGGTTTAATAGGAGAGCCACAGTTGCGCCTAATGAAAAAGACTGCATACTTGTTCAATACGTCTCGAGGATCGATTGTAGACGAGAAAGCACTCATCAAGGCGTTGAAAGAAGGATGGATTAACGGTGCAGGGTTAGATGTCTTTGAAGAAGAACCATTAACAGAAAGTGAACTGTTTAAACTCGAAAATGTTGTGGTGACTCCGCATACGGCTGGATATTCACCTGAAGCATCCCTCCGTGCCCGAATCATGACTGCGCAAAACATTATTGATGCTTTCCAAGAGATTAAACCTCATATAGCGAATCGTGAAGTTTTAAAATTGGCCCACAGGAAGATTAAATTAAAGGACTGGCCATAAATCTGCAAAGGTCGTAATGCCCTTGAGAAAAAGTTTACTGAACGATTTGATCGCAAAATAAAAAAGGAAGGCCATGGTTTCGGGTCCAGAAAAAACCGTGTATACCACTTGTGTATGTAACTGTGGTGGTAACAGTCAATGTGTGATCAAGGCTCATGTACAGAATGGAAAGGTCATTCGGGTGGAGCCAGATGATCGTTATAACCCAGGAGTTGGGATGGAGGATAAGGTGCTGTCTTTTGACGATATCCTTAAGAATCGCTTACAGCGCCGGCCTTGTACCATGGGCTTAGTCTTTCATAAGTACCTCCAGATGGAAGAAGAGAGGGTCCTCTATCCGCTAAAACGTGTTCGTGGTTCTAAAAGGGGGGAAGGAAAATTTGAACAGATCTCTTGGGATGAAGCTCTGGGAACGATTGCACAACACATGAAAGAAATCAGGAATAAATATGGGCCTTATTCGATCATCACCCCATACCAACCCAATGACTCTTTGGAGAGACTTTTCCAGTTCTGGGGGGCAGGGGTCGACTGCTGGGGATGGTGCTCATTCGATCCTCAAAGACTGATGGGTCACATCATGGCCGGAGTTCCTGGTTGGAACTATCACGAATTCTCATCCAGTTCAGCAGCAGATATGCTGGCACATTCAAAGATGATTGTCCTTTGGGGTTTCGATCCAACGGTTCAGCACCACGGCCCTGCTCATCAATTTGCCTGGTTTATTAAATTGGCTAGGGAAAAAGGCACTCCTGTAATTCTCTTTGACCCACGTTATACAGGTACTGCAGAGACTCTTGCAGATCAATGGATTCCAATCAAACCAGGAACGGATGGTGCTATGTTTCTAGCTATGGCCAACGTCGTTTTCCGGGAAGATTGGGTCGACCACGATTTTGTCAAGAGATTTGTGGAACCCAATGGGCTGGAGAGATGGAGACGTTATGTCTTGGGAATGGAGGATGGCATCGAAAAGAGTCCGGAGTGGGCTGAGAGAATTTGCGCTGTTCCAAGCAGAACGATGAGAGATTTGACTCAACTGGTTGCACGAGTGCATAGACCGGCATGGATGTGGAATCATTATAGCGTCAATCGAAAAGCTCAGGGTGAGCAGACATTCAAGGCTTTTGCTTCATTGCAAGCCATTCTTGGTTATTGGGGAATGCCTGGATCAGGTCCACCCATGAACCTTGGGCCTCACCGGGCCTTTGACGTGAAAGCTTCTTGGGGACCTATGGGCCCCTATAGGGTTCCTAAATTTTATCGAAGTCACTATTGGGCTCAAGCCGTTTTACTCCTTGATAAGGTGCGTAGTGGTGAACTATCTGAGGAATCGTATCGAAAGATGGTCGGTTGGAGGGCAGACCCCTCTCTTGTTAAAAAGTTTAATCCTAAGATGCTCTTTTGGGGAGGAGGTAGTAAACCACACGCCAGTAACCATTTAGTTACAGCAACAGACTCTCCCAATGACCAGGTCAAAGCAATGGAACGAATGGAATTCATCGTGACAATGCATAGTCGGATTAATCCGACGGTTAAATTCGCAGACATCGTACTTCCAGCAATGGATTGGATGTGGGAGGAGGAGACTTTGAGACGAACCTCCTATGGAGGCTTTGAAAGTGTCAACTTCTGCCCAGGGGTGATTCCTCCCAAAGGTGATGTCAAGCCTTGGATCTGGGTCTATACGAAGTTGGCAGAGCGACTTGGGATCAATCCGAAAGACTATTTCAAGTATTATACAAATGATGCCAATTGGAACAAAGATTATGAACGTTATCTAAGAGACTGCTATGGACAGGTTGTTCAATACTGGAATTCTCGAAATAAAGAGGTCCCTTCCTGGGAACGTTTTACCCATGGCGAATTTATCAACTGCGACGAACTGGAAGAGAAGCCTCATACTGGGTGCTGGGATTCCTTCATTAAGGAAGGGGAATCCCTTAAGACGAAATCCGGCAAGATCGAGATCTTTTCCGAATATATTGCCGATGAAAGAAACCGTGGAAAGGGCGAACATTTTGATTCTTTTGGCCGCCTGATCGATAACCTGCCGGGCGACTGGAATGATTTGAAGCCCATGCCCATCTATCGGCCAGCGATTCGAGGTATGGAAGACCCTCTCACCACGAAGTATCCTCTCTATCTGCTCACACCTCACAGCCGATACCGCGTCCATTATCTTTTCTGGAACCATCCCTGGCTCAGGGGAGATCTTTACCAGCATCGGGTGTGGATCAATGTGGCGGATGCAAAGGCCAGGGGGATCAAGGACGGGGATCTGGTAAGGGTCTTTAATGATCGCGGGGAAGTTCGCATCCAGGCCTACGTGACCTCCAGGATCATGCCCGGAGTGACCGTCATCCGCCAGGGCGCCTGGTATGAGCCGGATGAAAACGGAGTCGACTGGGGCGCTTCTCCTTCGACGCTACTCGGGGGAGATACGGAGAGCTGTACCGACTGCTGCCAAGGCGACCAATCTCGTCCAGATTGAGAAGGTGAGAGGGATAGACATGGTTCAATATGGTTTTTATTTCGATCAGAGCCGATGCATCGGCTGCAATGCCTGTACCGTCGCCTGCAAGCAATGGCATCGACCTTCCCCGGGACCGCAGAAGTGGATGAGGGTCTATCAATGGGAGAAGGGTCGTTTTCCCCCACATCCGGCTTCATTTCCTGGCCATCCCCTGCTATCACTGCGAGCGGCCAGCGTGTATCAAGGCATGTCCCGAATCAGCCATCTTCAAAGAGGATCGTTATGGGGCAGTGCTGATCGACTCTCACCTAATGTAGAGGGAACAGGAGATGCTGGATGGCATGTCCTTATGGATCTATCCTGTTTGCGGGTTGGAGGGACCTGGAGAAAAGGCTTCCAAATGCAATATGTGTATCGATCGTTTAGAAGAAGGGAAAGATCCCCATCTGTGTGCTTAGCTGTTCGATGAGGGCATTTGAATTCGGGCCACTTCACGAATTAAAAGCCAAGTTTGGAAACTTACGGGAACTGGATGAAATGCCTTCAGGGCATATAACTCAGCCATCGGTTGTGTTCAAACGACCACAAGAAGAAAAGAGGCAAGTTGTCTCTTGGGATCCGAGAGGAGGCTTTGAAGCTTTGGAAGAAAAGGAGACCTCATGCTTCGCCCAATGGACCCGATCTGTTTGCAGAGGTAGAAGATATCACCTCTGTTCCCTCCCGACACGATTGGAAGGAGTCGCTTGTCTCTAAGGCCAAGAACTTAGAAGAATTCATGTACTACCCAAGTGATGACGATAAAAATCTAATGGAGCGATCAAAAATTTAAGGGCTTCATATTTAATAACCGTGACGAAAGGAGGAGAGACATATGTTAGTTTGAAAAAAGCTTTATACAAGATGTTTCCTGTGGCAATTTTCTCACTTCTATTTGTTTTCGTTTCGAATGGAGGAACCCAGGAGCCTTATCCCACACGGCCTGTCACAATGGTATGCAATTTTGGCACAGGGGCAATGATGGACATTGTGACCCGAACAGTCTCCAGGATTATAGAAAAAGATTTAGGCCAGCCCATTATCAATGAGAATAAACCTGGAGCTGCCGGAATCATTGGAAAGAACTTTGTTCTGAAATCAAAACCCGATGGTTATACCTCTCAGGAGTAACCACTACCGGAACTTACCTCGTTGTTCCTCACATGAGAAAGCTACCATTCAACGTCCTGACAGATGTCGTGGATATCGCAGCTATTTGTAAATACAATTTTGGGTTAGCTGTGAAGTCAGATGCCCCTGGAAAACTTATGAAGATATCATTGACTTTGCAAGAAAGAATCCTGGCAAATTTACTTATGCCTGTGCTGGTGTGGGCGTGACCCAGCACATCTGTATGGAGAGAATAGCTATGAAAGAAGGAATTAAATGGACCATGGTTCCATTTAAATCAGGAGGGGAATCCGTGATGGCATGTTTAGGAGGTCATACGGATGCAATAGTCCAAGGGTCTATCGATGAACTTCCACATATTAAAGCAGGAAAATTGAAGTTGCTATTGGTATTAAACGATAGCCGGTGGCCGGATTCCCAAAGTACCCCCCACATCTTAGAAAAAGGGTATGATTTTTATGCATTGTCTTATATCTCCTTTTACGGTCCCAAGGGTCTGCCTGAGCCTATTCGGCAAAAGCTTGAAGACGCTTTCAAAAAGGCGATGAGAAGACCTTCTTTTACGGACGTGATGAAACAATTTCAAGTAGAATCCGCTTATCTGAGTGGAAAAGAATACTCGGCCCATTGGAGATCGAGGTATGAGGAAATGGGAAGGGTGATTAAAGCCATTGGGCTTGTTGAACAATAAATCTTATTACGAAAGGAGAAGAAAAGATGAGAAAGCCGAAGTTCCCAGGAATCCCTTTTGAGGAGTATAAGCTCAGGACAAACGGAGGCTAAAGAACTGATGGGAAAATATGGGTTTGATGCATTACTTCTATTTGGGATCGATAATATTCGCTATTACACAGGGCATATCAAAGCCAGTTACGGTTTCAGCCGACGATGGCGACGGGGCGTGGTCATTCCAAGAAAGGGGAATCCTGTATTTGTCAGTAATAACATTACAGCTAAAAACGCTATGATGACCACTTGGATCGAGGATGTGAGACCATGGGGAGGGCCGAAGCAGTTTGGCTATGAGAAAGATCACGAGACTTATTTTATTCAGATTCTTAAAGACATGGGTCCCAAAAGGATAGGAGTTGAATTAGATGACACCATCCAGAATGAGATTTCTGGAGGGAGTTTGCGAGGATCAAAAAAGGTCTTAGAAAGGTGGAATGGGTGGATGCTTCTGACCTTTTATGGGATCAGAGGATGATCAAGACGAAGTATGAACAAGGGATAATCAGAGATCTTCATAAGAGATTTACCAGAGCCTTATTAAAGGCAAAAGGCCAGTTAAAAATTGGGATGACTAAAATGGAATTTCATGGGTTGATCTTTGAGAATTCTGTGCACGAGGGGATTCACGAAGATCCAATGGCAGGTCGGATGATGATGACAGGTCCTGGTCGATATACAACCTATATCATGGGTCCGACAGATACAGTTTTGAAGGAAGGGAGTACCCTTTGGATCAATGGGGGCCCTCGCCACAAGGGATATTTTATGGATATCCAAAGAAACGTATGCTTTGGTAAGCCAACGGAAAAGATGAAGGAGCATTATCGGGTAGCCTTAGAAGCTACTTTGGCTTGTGCCTCTGCAGTCAAACCTGGAGCAATGTCATCAGATGTTTGGGATGCGGGAGAGAATGCCCTGAAAAGGATAGACCCGAAATATTTATTAAAACGACCTTCAGAAGTGGTGGGTCACGGAATGGGATTGTATACGCACGAACCTCCTTTCTTTATGTCGAAGGAGAGTCTGGAAAGGTTGGGAGAAGCCGACAGGGAATTGAAGCCGGGAATGTATGTGGCTGTAGAAGTAGGGATTGTGGATACGGAGCCAGCTGAGCCAGAGGTGGTAACCATGTGGCCAGAGGAAAACCTTCTGGTCACGGAAAGGGGCCATGAGGTTTTAACAAAGGATGTCCCCAATGACCTGTGGGTCATTAAATAGATGGATTGAACATTTTCTATTTTAGGTTTTACCAAAATATTTAGGTTGTTTATGAATGACAAGAAAGAAAGGAGAAGGTTATGAGCAAGCCAAATTTTCCAAATATACCTTTAGAAGAATATCATCAGCGGATTAATAAGGCTAAGAATTTGTTAAAAAAATATAAAATGGATGCCCTCGTTGTCTATGACCCAGAAAACCTGAGATATTACGCCGGTTTTAATAAAGTGGGTATGGGAGTTGAAAGAAGATGGAGGATTGGATTCGTTATTCCAAAAGATAGAGATCCTGTTTTTATTGCTCCTTATGTTATGGAGAAGTCGAGCTGTTAATCAAGTCTGGACAGATGACATAAGAGGGTGGGCGGGACCTCCCCATTTAAATTATACACAAGACCATGAAAAATTATGCGCTGATATTCTAAAAGAGATAAAGGCTAAGGTGGTGGGGATTGAATTAGGTCAAAGTATGAATTCATTTCTTTCTTATATTGAATTTCAGAGGATAAAGAAATATGCCCCAAGAATTAAATTTGTAGATGCATGTGATATGATTTGGGATCAGAGGATGATAAAGTCTCAATTTGAACAAGATATTCTTCGTGAACTGCATAAAAAACTGAAAAGAGCTTTAAATAATTCTCGCAAAGTATTACGAGAAGGGATCACCGAAAAAGAGTATGAGCAAGCGATGTATTACGAATTTGTTAAAGAAGGAATGGTGGAGGGTGCCTTCATATCTCGGATGTTAATGTCTGGTCCCGGAAGATACGATGTGGTGATCATGGGCGCCACGATACAAAGTTGAAGAAGGGAGATACCCTATGGATTGACGGTGGGCCTCGGTATAGGAATTATTGGTCTGATATTCAACGAAATATCTGCATCGGGAAGCCAACCGAAAAAGTTCAGAGATTTTGGGATGCTGCATTGTCTGGCCAATTAGAAGCAGTCTCGGCTGTGAAACCTGGAAATAAGGCTTCAGACATATGGGATGCAGGACAAAC
>CAWFSX010000034.1:0-13169 GCA_963818595.1 uncultured delta proteobacterium | reverse complement strand
CCTTGACACTTCACCTTAACTTTGTTAGCATTTGCAAAATTTCAATTCATTGGGAAGAGGGGAACCGTTGATCAAATTGGCAGGGATTCAGATATCCTGTTGTGAAAAGAAGGAGCAGAATATTGATAAAGCCTTCAAATTTGCTCAAATTGCGATTGAAAAAGGGGCTCACATCCTTTGTTTCCAAGAATTATTCACAACCCATTGGTTTCCAAGAGAAATGAACAAATCCTATTTCTCCTTGGCCGAAAAGAATGATGGATTAACCATTACGAGAATGCAAAAGTTGGCAGAAGAATATGGGGTTGTTTTGGTCTGTCCTATTTTTGAAGTCGAAAGAGATTCTTTTTATAATTCAGCGATTGTCATCAATGCAGGTGGGGAGGTCCTGGGAAGTTATAGAAAGGTGCATGTTCCTCAGATTCCCCTTTGGGAGGAGAAATTTTATTTTTCTCCGGGAAACCAAGGTTTCCCGGTTTTTAGAACAAAATTTGCACCCATCGGTATCCAGATCTGCTGGGACAATTTCTTTCCAGAAGGTTCGAGAATATTAGCTTTAAAAGGAGCCAAGATTATTTTTTCTCCAACAGCTGCCGCCTTTGCCTCTCAGAAAAAATGGGAAACGGTGATCTCGAGCAATGCCATGGCCAATGGGGTTTATATTTTCAGAGTGAATCGAGTTGGAAGCGAAGAAAAACAAGATTTTTATGGGAAGTCCTTTTGCATCTCGCCGGAGGGAGAGTTATTAGATAAACCGACAGGGATGAAAGATAGTATTACTTTGATCGAGATCGATCTGAAAAATATTGATAAGGCGAGGAAAGAGTGGCCTTTTTTAAAAGACAGGAGGCCGGAAGTCTATAAGGAAATCGCAGAGAACATAGGGCAAGGCGCAAAAGATTGGAATGCTGGAATAATGGGTAATTAACCCATTAGTTGATAAATAAAGTATAAGGAACTGGGCAGGGTTGCTTAAAAAGCCTTACAGCGGCACCTTTTAGCGAACTGGCAACCAAAGCCCCAGACCCAACGAAGAGTTCAACAAAGGTGACATGATCGATTTCCCATAAATCTATTTGAGCGACCGCATTGTAAGGCTTTGAAAGTAACCCTGGCCGGTAACGCTTATGCAGCATCTGGGTTAGTAAAAAAGAAATGTTACGCCTCATGCGCTATGCCTGCCTATCGCAGGCAGGCGCTTAGTGTTATTTGGAAGAAAGAGGAGATCATGGGGAAGAAAAAATTTGTAGAAGATTATATAAAACCTATTTTCTTCGCTATTCTGATTGCTCTTTTTATCAGGGCCTTTGTTATCCAGGCCTTCAAAATTCCATCGAGTTCTATGGAACCAACTTTGTTGATAGGGGACCATATCCTTGTCAATAAATTTATTTCTGGAATTAGAATCCCTTATTCCGATAAGATCTTTGGTTCAAGTAAGAAGTTTTTCGGTGGGAAAAAGCCTCAGCGGGGGGATATCGTCGTATTCATCTACCCAAAAGATCGGTCGAAGGATTTTATCAAAAGGGTGATTGGAACAGAAGGAGAAAAAGTGGAGATCATCCGCAATAAAATCTATATCAACGATCGATTGATTAATGATCCATGGGGACGTTATGATGAAAAGAGCGAATGGTTAAAATATTTCCAATCGAAAGAGAGGTATGGTCCAGAGACGGTTCCGAAAGATTCAATCTTTGTTTTGGGAGATAACCGCGACAATAGTCAGGATAGTCGGTTTTGGGGTTTCGTGAACATTAAAGACATAAAAGGGAAGGCGTTTATCATCTACTTCTCAGGACCCAGTATGTTAAATATATTACTTCCCTGGACATGGGATGAAATTAAGTGGATGAGGTTTGGTAAACTCATTCATTAAGAATTGAGCTTCAATTTTTCAAATACATTTTCCTGCGCCCAGTGAATATCCTTTTGAATTTGTTGGATGAGTTGGGTGGAAGAATCAAAACGGATTTCGTCACGGATCCTCCTTTTAAAACTGACTTGAATCTCCTCACCATAAATATCCCGGTTAAAACCCAGTATATAGACCTCAAAGAAGAGCGGTTTCCCTCCCCCAGTTTTTTCAGGTAGAAAAGTGGGGTTAAATCCGACATTCGCAAGACCATTGAAAGGTTGTTGACGATGCTCCACCTTTACAGCATAGACCCCGGCCTTTGGATAAAGTTCATCAGAGATTTCTATATTGGCTGTAGGAAAACCTAACGTTTGTCCCCTCTTTGCTCCTTCTACCACTTTTCCAATGATGGGATAATCTCTTCCCAATAATTTTGAGGCCTCTTCAATCTCGCCTTGTTGAATCAGATCTCTTATTTTTGAACTGCTGACGATGGTCGAACCAATTTTTAATGGTTCCACAACCTCCACGTCAAAATTAAAAACCTTCCCTGCATCCCGAAGGGTCTGAGCATCTCCTTTTTGCCCTTTGCCAAAATGATAGTTATATCCTATGATGATCTTCTTCACCTTTATCTTTTCCACCAATATGTTTTTGATAAATTCAAGGGGAAGCATTTCTGAGAAAGCTAAAGAAAATTCTATACAAAGTACAGTATCCATTCTGGATTTCTCAATCAACATCATCTTTTTCCTAAAAGGTGCGAGGAGAGGTGAAAACCGTTCAGGTGCAAGGACTTTGAGGGGGTGGGGTTCGAAGGTGAGGACCACTCCTTCTCCATGGCTTTTGGATGCTTCTTCCTTCACCCTTTGGAATATCTTTTGGTGCCCCAAATGGACCCCATCGAAATTCCCTAGCGTTACAACAGGGTTCCTGAGGGGTCTCCTTAAATTTTCAATTCCTTTGATAATTTCCATGTTGGTAATTAAGGCTTGATTAAAAATCAACGTTTATTGTTATCGAAGCTCGTATCCCTGCCCGCCGGCAGGCGGGGAGACTCGTCTATTCATACTGGATATTCGAACTATTTTCTATGCGAGATTCTTGCTTCGATACCAGCGTCGTCACCCATAACCGTTTGACTATCTACTTAAACGGGCTTCGTAACCGTAACCCAAATATCCGAGATCTCCCCTTAATAACTTGACTTTATACCTAAAAATATAAAATAATAGGTTGTGATATTCAATTGATATGAAAAACCATGCCGAAGTGGCGGAATTGGTAGACGCGCTAGATTCAGGGTCTAGTGGGAAGTAGTTCCTGTAGGGGTTCGAGTCCCCTCTTCGGCACCAAAGTAAAGAATTGGAATGTTGGAATATTGGAAGATTGGGTAACAAAACGAACAAGATCAAATTAACGTTTACATTATTCCATCATTCCAGTTTCGTATCTTACCTGCCTTTTGTTGAAAAATTAAAGTCGAATTTGAAGAAATCGGTTGTGGTCTTTGAAGGTGAAAGGGCCTTTTGTGGAGGTCCAGTTCCCTCTATGAAACATTCAAGGATAGATTCTCTGTCCTGTCCGATCTGACCTGTCTTCGGATCAATCTTCATAAATTCCACCCCTTCAGGAACAGAAAAATCCTTTTTGGGTTTTTCCTTCAATATTTTTGACATGTAGGTAACCCAGATCGGAGAGGCAGCCCGGGCGCCTGTCTCATTTTCGCCCAGAGACCTTTCCTCATCAAAACCCACCCAAACTCCGGTAATCAATTCAGGGGTGTATCCAATAAACCAGGCATCCATGAACTGATCTGTGGTTCCGGTTTTACCAGCGGCAGGCCTGCCGAGTGACCTTGCCCTCCAGCCCGTTCCATGCTGAACGACTCCTTCCATAAGATAGGTGATGAGAAATGCTGTCTGGGGAGTGATGATCTGTTCTTCTGCTGAGAATTCTTCAAAATAAAAGGGGGGGAGATTTTCTTCTAAGAGATTCCCGTCCCGGTCCAAAATCTTTTTAATGAAAATGGGTTTAAAGGATCTTCCCTGGTTAGCAAAAACGGCATAAGCTTTTGTTAATTCAAAAAGAGAAACACTGGAGGACCCCAGAGACATGGAAAGCTCGTGATAAAGGGGAGAGGATATTCCCAATTTCTTAGCATAATCGCGGATATAATCCACCCCAATATCCTGCGCGATCTTTACCGTCACGACATTAATAGATTGGGTGAGAGCATTTCTAAGGGTGGTCGGTCCAGAAAATTTTCCTTCAAAATTTTTTGGTTTCCATTTTTTATCCCCCCATTCGAAAACAATAGGGGAATCTACAATGATGGAGGCAGGGGTGTAACCTTTATCCAAGGCTGATGCGTAAATGATAGGTTTGAATGCAGATCCTGTTTGTCTCCGTGCCTGGATGGTCCGATTGAACTGACTTTTTTTATAGTCTCTTCCCCCGACCAGAGCTTTGACATAACCTGTCTCGATATCGAAACAGATCAAGGCTCCTTCCAGATTAAGGGGCATATCTCCCGGTGAATATTTTTGTCTCTTCTCAACTTCCTTTAATCCAGATTCCAAAGCCTCTTGGGCTGTTTTTTGGTATTGCAGGTCCACGGTCGTAAAAACCTGCAGGCCATTTTTATAAAGGGGTTCCTTCCCATATTTCTCCTCGAGATAACGTCTTATATATTCGACGAAATGAGGTGCCTTTTCAATAGAAGGTTTATCTTTACTCCGAATCAAATAGGGGGTTTGAGCGGCTTTGATGGCCTCATTCGATGAAATAAAACCTTCTTCAACCATCCGATTAAGGATATAAACCTGCCTCTTTTTCGCCTGTTGAGGGTTATGATGAGGAGAGTACTTACTCGGGGCCTGAGGAAGCCCTGCCAGCAAAGCCGCCTCAGCGATATTTAATTCCTCAATGGTCTTCCCAAAATAATTTTCTGCAGCCATGGCTACGCCATAGGCTCCATGCCCCAAATAGATTTGATTTAAATATAAAAAAAGAATTTCTTCTTTGGTGAGATAGTTCTCGATTTTATAAGCTAAGATGGCTTCACGGATCTTTCTTGTAAAACTCTTCTCAGGCGAGAGTAATAGAGATTTGACCACCTGTTGGGTAATGGTACTCCCCCCCTGAACAATCTCTCCTGAAAAAATATTTCTGAAAAGAGCTCTGAGAATGGCCAGATAATCTAACCCCTTATGCTGAAAAAATCTCGCATCTTCTCCTGCGACAAAAGCTTGAATGAAATAGCTGGGAACTCTGTCCAGAGAGATAACCTCTCTTTTTTCATAGAAATATTCACCAATCACTTCCCCCCCATCAGAAAATATTTTTGTCACCGTGGAAGGTTTGTAATTCTTCAAGGTTTCAATGCTTGGAAGATCATGGGTGAAATAGAGAAAAGAGGTTACCCCAAATACTGTCAGCGTGGTAATAGTAATCATTATCACCGCAATGGAAATTTTCGCCATTTTTTCAAAAAAATTTGATTTCATCTTTGATCATTCATCAGTCTAGAATAGAATCGATTTTCAATAAATTCTTGACTTCTCTTAGGAAGGATATAATAATAAGTCAATTTTTTCAACCACTCTAAAGACATTTGCCTTGAAAGGTAGTGCAGAGGAAACTGAGATTAAAGGGATGGGATGACGGGCAGAATAGAAGAGACCCTTTCGGTGCTTATCCCTGTCTATAATGAGGAAGGAAATCTTTCTCTATTATACGATAAGCTCGATGCCGCATTGAAAAAAACAAAGAAGGCTTATGAAATCATTTTTGTCGATGATGGGAGTTCTGATGGAACACTGGAAATTTTGCTCGATCTCAGAGAAAAAAATCCGAACATAAAGGTTATTAGTTTTTCTCGCAATTTTGGGCAAACCGCAGCGCTCAGCGCTGGGATTGACTTCTCTAAAGGGGATGTCATCATTCCGATGGATGGGGACCTCCAGAATGATCCAGAAGACATTCTGTCTCTCCTAAATAAAATTGAAGAAGGATATGATGTGGTCAGTGGATGGCGAAAAGAGCGCAAGGATCCTTTTCTCACCCGTCGATTGCCCTCTGTGATTGCCAACAAAATCATTTCATGGATCGGAGGTGTTCATCTTCACGACTATGGGTGTACCCTCAAAGCCTACCGAAGAGATATTCTAAAAAATATTCGCCTCTATGGTGAAATGCATCGATTCATCCCGATCTATGCCCAATGGATTGGAGCTCGGGTGTCAGAAATTCCAGTTCGTCATTTTCCAAGGGGATCTGGAGCATCGAAATACGGTATGAGTAGAGTTTTTAAAGTTATTTTGGATCTGTTGGTGGTCAAGTTCCTTCTATACTATTCTCAAAAACCCATCTATGTCTTTGGCGGAATGGGGCTTCTCATGATCTTAGGCTCTTTTCTCTCTGGAGGGTATGCCATTTACCTAAAGCTCTTTAAAGAGGTTTCATTCATCTTGACCCCTCTCCCTCTGCTTTGTGTTCTTCTTCTTGTATTGGGTTTCCTATCAATTCTTATGGGTTTCCTGGCTGAGATTCTGACCCGAACTTATTATGAATCACAAGGGAAGCCCACCTATCAAATTAAGGAAACGATTCCGTAATTTGCCATGATTGTATGGTCACTCCTGCTTACCGAAGGTAGGCACGGACGATAGAAAATTGTTTTTGGGTTAGGGGTAAGGTTACGAAGCCCGTATGGTTTAATGTCAAAGGTAATGGTTATTTTTTGGCGACAAACGTAACCCATCGACGAAACTGGCATCTTTACCTAACCCTGGACCGTAGACTTTTATCTAAAACATTATGTGCGGCATTATAGGATTTCTTACCTCAAGAGCTCAGAATATTCCTGATTATGGTGTTCTGAGGGAAATGCGTGAAAGTCTTTTCCATCGTGGCCCGGATGATATGGGAGAATACATTCGGCCTCTTGATGAGAGAGGCCCCATTCGTCTTCTTGGGACATCGCCGTCTGAGCATTATCGATCTGTCCGGAGGACATCAACCTCTGTCCAATGAGGACGGGACCGTATGGGTGATTTTTAATGGGGAGATCTATAATTTTAGAGAATTGAGAGAAGAATTGAAGGGGAAAGGCCATCAATTCCGAACCCGCTCCGATACAGAAGTCATTGTCCATGCTTATGAAGAGTATAAGGAAGATTGCTTCCAATATTTTAACGGAATGTTTGCGATTGGCATCTGGGATGAAAAAGGAAATCGACTGGTTCTGGCAAGAGATCGCTTGGGGAAGAAACCCCTTTATTATAGTTACATCAATGGGACCTTTCTTTTTGCCTCTGAATTGAAGGCCATTTTACTTTATCCTGCCTTTCCGAGAAAGGTCGATCCCCTTTCCTTGATGAAGTATCTTTTTTATGAGTTTATTCCCTGCCCTCATACCATTTTTAATGATGCCAAAAAAACTTCCGTCCGGCCTCCTATCTCATCTGGGATAAGAAAGGGATAGAAGTCAGGGAATACTGGTCTCCTTTCGATCCCCAGAAGAGTGGAAGAAAATCTTTCTGAAACGAAGACAGAATTGAAGATGATGGAACTTCTCAAGAAGTCTGTCAAACGAAGACTTATCAGCGATGTTCCGTCTGGGTGTTTTTCTGAGCGGTGGAATCGATTCGAGTGCGATTACTGCTTTGGCTCAAAAAGAGGTTCCAGGGAAGATCAAAACCTTTTCAATTGGGTTTGAAGACCCTTCTTTTGACGAATCAAGATATGCCTTGCTGGCATCTAAATATATTGGTACCGAGCACCATGAACAGATCATGACCCCCGCTGATTTACTCAATATCGTTCCTCAGCTCCCTGATATTTTAGATGAACCCATGGCCGATGCCTCTATCCTGCCTACCTATCTTCTCTCTAAATTCACCCGAGAACATGTGACAGTTGCTCTGGGCGGAGATGGAGGAGATGAACTCTTTGCAGGATATCCTACCTATCTGGCTCATAAGTTGGCAATGCAATATGAACGCTATCTTAGGAGCTTTACACCCTGCCATTAATTTTTTAGGAAATTTACTGCCCGTCTCCGATGATAATATCAGTTTCGATTTCAAGGTAAAAAAATTTCTTTCGGGCATCGGTTATCCCCGATGGCATCCGGAATTCTGTTTGGCTCGGCTCCTTTTCATTTCCAGATTTAGAGAAAGTCTTATCTCCTGAGATTCATAGCTCAATTTGATCGAATCGAAATTGGTTGAAGAAATCATCTTCCTATGAAAAAGAGTTTCCCTTTCGAAGATCGAATAACCTTGCTTCAATATCTTGACCTGAAACTTTATCTTCAAGAATCCATTCTTGTGAAAGTGGATCGAGCCAGTATGGCGTGTTCCCTGGAGGTGAGAGCACCTTTTCTTGATTATGAGTTGGTTGAATTTGTGATGGGGCTTCCTCTCAATGGAAGTTAAAGGGATTCACCTCAAAATATATTTTAAAAAAGGCATTAGGAAATGACCTTACCTGATGAGATGATTCAGAGAAAGAAGAAGGGGTTTGGTGTCCCTATTGCTAAATGGGTAAAAGGGCCGTTGAAAGAATTGTTTGGAGACTTACTTTCGTCCGATCGAATAAGACGTGAAGGATTCCTCAATCCTGAATATGTAACAACCCTTCTCCAAGATCATCTGCTAAATAAGAAGGATAATCGAAAACAACTCTGGACCCTGCTCGTATGGGAACTCTGGCTAAATCGTTATCACCCATCGCTTTGATTCTTCAAAAAATCAATCTCTTTACTCCCAACTGTGAACCAGAAGTTTTACTCGATTGGCATATCAATCCCTTTTTCTTCTGGGGATTTGGGATCCCAGAGAAAAAGATACATGGAAGCATCCGTTGGAAATCTGCTGAAATTAGAAAACTTCCATCAAAATAGCCTTTCAGAGACGCAGGGGAATTCCCTTCTAATCTCTTTTGCGCCTTCTTTCCCAACAATAATCCATAGCCGACTTCCATCCGCAACATATTGGGTGCAACAGGTCTTGGAATAATAGAATCGTAAATATTTCATTTCGGATAGATAAAAGATTTTCTAAATTCAATTCCTTTTCCGAATCCTTCTGAGAAAGAGCAACGTGATGCCGGCCTTCTGGATGAGTCCCGAAATAATGAAGTATTCCTGGAGATATATCCTGTCGTCCCATCGAAAATTTTATCTCCTTCGTCGGAGTTGACCCTTTAGATAAGTGACTAATCCTCTGAAATCCTGTTTCTCAGAACGGTAATAAAGAGGGAGGATCACAAGATTGGATGCGATAAAAAGGATGACAAAGAGGAGTTTCAATCGCATAAATCTTTTTAATCTTTCAAATTTAACTTCGATGGCATCGAGGATAAGGTAAATAGTGATAAAAAAGAGAGGAAGAAAATTGATAAAGTACCTGGAGGTGATAAAATGGGTAATATTGAATAACTTGCAAAATAGATAAAGTCCTCCGATGGGAGAAGAAAAACTGCCAAAAGAACGAATAGCATTTCTTCTATTTTTTGAAAAGATAGGTAAAGAGAATTAAAAGGATCACTGAAACAATCATGAGAGGGAGCATGAGGGACCCAATCATGTAATACTCCATAGATAATGTTCCAAAGAGAACCAGGGTCTTCGGTGTGAAGAGGATCCATGATGGGTTGGCCTTTGTAATTTAGTGCAACAAAAAGGATCCAGGGGAGGCAGAAGAGAAGGATGAGACCATTTAAGATGAAAAAAGAAGAAAAAGCCGGTTTTTTATCCTCTTCATTTCGTTCGATAGAACCAGAGAATCTGGGATAAAACAATAAATGGAATGGAGCTGTAACTGGTATAAAATAATATGCAGAAAAGAAGTGCGACAATGAATCAAGTATTCCTTTTTGTAATGTTTTCAGATGTTTCATAAAAAAGTAGAGACCAGCCATTCCAAGGAACATGAGCAGTGAATAGGAGCGTCCATCCTGGGAGAGGCTGATGTGGTAGGTCATAAAGGTCAAAGAGAGGGTACAGGGAAGGGCAATGGCGGGAGAAAATGATCTTGCAAGGAGATAGATCATGGGGATGGAGAGGGTTCCAAAGATCAGGGGGATGATGCGGAGATCTCTTTCCGGTTTTGTGAATGGATAAAACAGATGGGTGAGAATGAAAAAGAGGGGAGGGTGAAGGTAAGTGGGGTTCTCTTTGTAAAATTTCAACTGGTCCTTGAGATCATCCCTTGAATCATTGAATGTATGGATTTCGTCCATCCAGAGGGATTTTTGATCAAAGGTGTAAAATCTCAGAGCAAAACCTACAAGGAGACAAAGAAGAAGGATAAGAATTTCTTTTCGTTTTAAGTTACTCATAACAGGAAGGTTAAATAGACCATGAACATAACCGTTTAACGAAACGAGCATCCTAGCCTAGCTCGTAACCCAAATACCAAAGATTTTTATTCAATGGCATATCAATCCCTTTTCTCCGGGAGAGGAAGGATCCCAGAGAAAAAGATACATGGAAGCATCGGTTGGAAATCTGCTGAAATTGAGAAACTTCCATCAAAATATCCTTTCAAAACACAAGGAGAATCCTTTCTTAATCATCTTTGCAGTCCTTTTGTCTAATGACAATCCATAGTCGATTTCCGTCTGCAACATATTGGGTGCAGACAGGTTTTGAATGTTATAATAGATATGGTAATATTTTCTGTTCTGATAATGAAAGAATTTACAATTCGATTTCTTTTTCTGAATATCTTCACGAAAGTGGAATAGATGTAATGTCGGCCTTCTGGATATACCCCAAAATAATGAAGTATCCCTGGAATATAGCCACATGTCTCCGACGAATAATCTTGTCTCCATCTTGGAGTTGGCTCTTTAGGTAAGTGACTAAGCCTCTGAAGTCCTGCTTCTCGGAGCGGTAATAGAGAGGAAGAGATTACAAGATTGGATGTGATAAAAAGAATGACGAAGAGAAGTTTCAATCGCATAAATCTTTTTAATCTTTCAAATCTAACTTCAATGGCATCGAGTGATAGGTATAAGGTGATAAAGAAAAGAGGAAGAAAATTGATGAAGTATCTGGAGGTGATAAAATGATGTAACATTTAATAATTTACAGAAGAGATAAAGTCCCGCAATTGGGAAGATGAAAACAGCCAGAAGAATAAAGGCATTTCTTCCTAAATTTTGAAAAGATAGGGAAGAGAATTAACAGAATGACTGAAACAATCATGAGAGGGCACATGAGGTACCCAATCATGTAATACTCCATACAGGATATTCCAGAAGGAACCAGGACTCTCGGTGTGAAAGAGGTCCATGATAGGCTTGGCCTTTATAATTGAAGGCTAAAAAAATGATCCAGGGGAGGCAAAGAAGAAGGATGAGGCCATTTAAGATTAAGAAAGAAGGAAAGCTGGGTCTTTTTACCATCTTCTCTGGTCCGATAGAACCAGAGAATCTGGGATAAGAGCAATAAATGGGATAGAACTGTAACTCGTATAGAATAAAATGGCAAAAAAGAATGCAACGAGGAACCAAGTATCTCTTCTTTGATGTTTGAAGGTGCTTCATAAAAAAGTAAAGGCCGGCCATTCCGAGAAACATAAGCAGGGAATACGAACGTCCATCCTGGGAGAGGCTGATGTGGTAAGTCATAAAGGTCAAAGAGAGGGTACAGGGAAGGGCGATGGCAGGGGAGAATGATCTTGCAAGAAAATAGATCATGGGGATGGAGAGGGTTCCAAAGATCAGAGGAATGATACGGAGATCTCTTTCCGGTTTTGTGAAAGGGTAGAACTGATGGGTGAGGATGAAAAAGAGGGGAGGGTGGAGGTAGGTCGGGTTCTCTTTATAAAATTTCATTTGCTCTTTAAGACCATCTCTCGAATCATTGAAGGTATGGATTTCATCCATCCAGAGGGATTTTTGATCGAAGGTGTAAAATCTCAGGGCAAAACCTATGAGGAGACAGAGAAGGAGAATAAGAATTTCTTTTCGTTTTAAGTTAGCTCATAACAGAAAGGTTAAATAGACCATGAACATAACCGTTTTAAACGAAACGGGTTTCCTAGCCATAACCCATAACCGAACACCAAAGATTTTCATTCAATCGGCATATCAATCCCTTTTTCTTCCGGTGATTTTGGGTCCCAGAGAAAAGATACATGGAAACATCCGCTGGAAATCTACTGAAATTAAGAAAACTTCCATCAAAATATCCTTTTAGAACACAAGGGGATTCCTCCTTAAGCTTCTTTGCAGTCCATTTTCCTACAATAATCCATAGCCGGTTTCCATCTGAAATATATTGATTGCAACAAGTTTTGGAATAATGAATTGTAAATTTTATATTTCTATAAATGAAAGATTTATAATGCTCAACCTTTCCTTCGGAATCCTTCTGAAAAAGAGTAAAGTGATGCCTGCCCTCTGGATGTGTTCCGAAATAATGAAGCATTCCTGGAATGTAACCTGTCGTACTAACAAAAATCTTGTCTCCTTCATGAAGTTGTCCTTTTAGATAATTCACTAGGCCCCTAAAGTCTTGTTTCTCCGAACGGTAATAGAGAGGCAAGATGACAAGATTGGATGCAATAAAGAGGATAACAAATAGCAGTTTAAAACGCATAAATCTCTTAAGCCTGTCTAATCTGATTTCGATGGCTTCGAGCGATAAGAATAGTAGTGATAAAGAAGAGAGGTAGAAAATTGATAAAGTACCTTGATGTGATAAAGTGTCTGACATCGAATAATTTGCAATAGAGATAAAGTCCTCCGATTGGGAGAACGAAAATAGAAATAAGAACGAATGCATTCCTTCTATTTTTTAAAAAATAGGTGGATGAAATTAAAAGGATCACTGAAACGATCATGAGGGGGAGTTGAGGCACCCAGTCATGTAAAACTCCATACAAAATATACCAAAAAGAACCGGGGTCCTCGGTGTGAAAAGGATGGTTAATCGATTGGCCTTTATAATTTAATGCAATAAAGAGAATCCATGGAAGGCAGAGGAGAAGGGTAAACCCATTGAGGATTAAAAAAGAAGTAAACCGGGGTCTTTCGGCTCATCTTGGTTTGGTTGATAAAACCAGAGCAACTGGGATAGAACAATAAAAGGAATAGAGCTGTAACTTGTATGAAACAAGATAGCAAAAAGAACTCCGACGACGATCAAGTATCTTTTTTGTAATGTCTTGAGGTGCCTCATAAAAAAATAAAGACTCGCCATGCCGATGAACATGAGGAAGGCATAGGAGCGCCCATCCTGGGAGAGACTGATGTGGTAAGCCATGAAGGCTAAGGAGATTGTGCATGGAAG